>JBATKU010000390.1:0-6729 GCA_049669725.1 Desulfobacterales bacterium | reverse complement strand
ATTTTGAACTGGCGGTGGCCGCCAAAGATCATCTTCTGACCGCAGGCGAACTTCCGTCCCTGGCCGAACATTCTAAAAAACACTTCAAAAAGCTGTTCGGCCGCTCTTTGCAGCTGCGCCAGGTATCTGCTGCCGGCTGCAATGCCTGTGAGGCCGATCTGAACGTGCTGGCCACGCCCTTTTTCGATCTGGCCCGCTTCGGCATCAACTTTGTGGCCTCGCCGCGCCATGCCGATGGAATCGTCGTCACAGGCCCCGTTTCCAGAAATATGAAAACCGCCCTGCTGCAGACCTATGAGGCAACACCGGCCCCCAAAGTGGTGATCGCCGTGGGCAGCTGCGCGCTTTCCGGCGGCCCGTTTCGCGGCAGCGCCGAGATCACCGAGGGCCTGGATAAATTATTGCCGGTGGATCTGTATATCCCCGGCTGCCCGCCGCACCCGTTGACTAATTTGCATGCCCTGTTAACTTATTTCAAATAAAAACGGTTCCGTAAAACGCCCAACTTCTGCGTTGCGCTGCACTTCGCAATCATTCAACGTACGAATAGTACGCCTCATGATTTCGAAATTTGCGCGCCTTGAATTTGAACTTTTTACGGAACCGTCTAATTCTATGGCCTTAAAATCTGAGTTCTTTCCATGGCAAACCTGAGGCTTCAAAGGTTAGCAAGCGATCAGAGGTGCGAACTGTTGCTTTACTATATGTCAGTTTTATTTCTTCTATAGATTCACTCATTCGGAGGTTAATTTCAGTAAAAGCCGAAGATTCTGCTGCTAAACCGAATGCTCGGCTGGATGTTATCACCACCGCAACATATCTTTCCACTTCTGCTGCAATTAGCTCATCGTGAATTGGAAGTAGCGTTTCAATAAATCGGTTGGCGGTTGCATCAAATCCGACAGCACGATCTTTGGTTACCAGCAAAGCAATATACGGCGATAAGGACGAAACTCCTTTTCCTGATTCGTCTAACCTCAAAGGCAATGCCCGCCAAGCACTTAATGAAGTGGATATTACGAAAAAATGTTGATCAGTCAAAAATGCACCTAAATAACCTCTTGAGCCGCTCCATAGCACCTTTTCATTGGGTCGAAGATCAAAGGTAATTGTCTTTCTCCCCTCGATAATAGCGATAATTTTACCCTTTGATTCTGCAATATCAATTAAATCTTCAATTTCTTCTTCGGCATAGGAGGATATGGTGAATCCAAAAATAAACAAGCAAATTATACTTATAAGAAATTTTCGACATCGCAACATTGCTCTTCTCCAGAAACAGTTAATTATTATTAGGCACGAAACGAGGCTAATACCGTCTTCATATATCCTGTTAATTTCAAATTCACCAAAATTTGAGTGACAAATACAGATGTATGACTTGGCAGACATTGAACTCCAATGTCGTTTTGGTCATCGAAACATCCGAATTGCGGATTTGTTTCGAGTTTCGGCTTGATCGGGTCAGGGTTGAATCACAATGGCCGGATACAGGCCCTGCAATTCGCCGTCCGGGTAGGGCTGAATCGTATTAAAGGAGATGTTTTGGTTCTTTTGGGCGTGTCCCCTGCTTTTTTTGCCGTCAAAGAAGGCCCCGTTGGCCTCGAGAATGTGATGAATGCGATCGCGGAAGGCGGTGACAAAACCGGTGCCACTGCCCTCAAAAGACAAATTGCCTTTTATCAGGCCGTCATCGATCTTGGATAAGTCTTTGAGGGCAATGCTGTTGGTTTCAAGCTCTTGCGGATTTGTAATCATACCCCAGACCAGGTGGCCGGGTGGTATGGTCAATGGTTTTTTAATATCGATAATCGTATGGGGCATGACGATACTCTCGCCGCCGATGGTCAACCTGCTATTGGCCCGCCCCCGCAAAAAACTGTTGAATCCGACGAATATGTTTTTCCCCAGGTCGGCCTCGATGATTTTGGCCCCATGGGCGGTCACATTACAACCTTCCAGGCGAGAATTGATAATATAACAATTTTCCTGGGCATTGGCCCCCTTGCCGAGCCATGCATTTTGAAGATAGGCCCGTTGGGCGACCAGGACATTGTCGCTGATGCGGGTCTTGGGTTTGATCACCGCAAACCGATCCAGCGAGGCGCTGCTGGGAACCGGAACGGATTGTTCAATATTGACCGCATCAAAAACGCGCTGGAAACCTTCTTTGCGGTCTTCCACAAAATCCATGAGGAACCCCTGGGGCGGTCTCCCCTCAATAAAATCGATGTAATTTCTTAATTTGGTTAGGGGGTAGCGGTACAGAAAATTAAACTCACCGGGATTGCGGACCCACACGGTTCCTGGGCCGACATTAAGGTGCCCGACCTCACCGGCCTGGACGTATGCAAAAGTTCCGATTACACAATCCCGCATGGTGGTCAGGTCGACGGTTGCAAACGGTCCCAAAAAACATCCGTCGCACGGAGAGCCGTGGATGTTGGCGTAATGGGTGGATACGGTATCCCTGATAAAAAATTTTTCAGGGGTCTCCGGGTCGTGGGAAAAATTATGAACCAGGGTTTTGATAAGATAACTGTCTTCGATGTCAATGCCCTCATCCCTGGTGATCGGGATTTCAAACTTTTGATAACTAAATACATCACCGCGGTGTTTGAGTTCGTCGCCCCGGATATCACTTTTGTAAAGTATCGAATTTCTGGTACGGATTTTTCCCAAAAAATAACTGCCGGCCAGACTGGAATGTCTGAATACCAAATCGAGGGGATGGTTGGGAGTAATGCCGTAGAAGGCATAGAATTTGACCATCTGATTCAGCGGTACCAGATTTTTGATAAAAGGGGTTATGTCGTAATCAAGTTCACGCAAGTTTATATTGATTCTCTGAATAATTCGGTCCAGCAATTTTGCCAATTCTTTCATAATGGTTCCTTATTCCAGTTCACATTCTTTCATGGTATGAAATACCGCCGCGAAAACGTCGGTCATGCGCAATATACCTATAATCTCCTTGTGCCGGGTGACCAGCAGGGATATATGAGACCCCATGACCAGCTGCATGACCGCCAATTCAAGGGAAGCTTCCTGGTCAATAATCTCGCCCTCAGAGGGGGCCTGCATGAAATCTTCCACCTTTAATTTGGATGCTTTGCTGCAGAGGTCTTTCAAGGGCGCTGCGGTCATTCGACGCTGCGTGTGCAGTTTATGGACAAAATTGGAACTGAAGCCGAATTGGCTCAATTCGTTAATTTCACCTGGATTCTCCTCTTTGGGTTCAAGCGCACGCAGCACATCCAGTTGACTCAATTTGCCGACAACCCGCTTTTTTTTATTCAGAATCAAGACACCGCGATGCTTGTACTTGGTGTGGTCGAACTCCTCCTGGGCTTTTTCCAGGGCCAGGACCGCATCAAACAGGGTTGAACCCTTCGGAACCGTAGCATATTCCGAAAGCGGCACCATTAATTCCTTAACACAAAACTCGCTCACAGAGGACCTCCAGTCTGTTTTAAATAAAGATAAGGGTATCAAAGCTAACCCGATAAATTTAATCTATAATGCTGAGAAACTCAACCTTTTTTGAAATTAACACAAAAGATCGGATTCTGACAGTGCAAGGAGATAAGAAGAGGAGAGATATCGGATTATCAACAATTCCACCATTCCATTATTCTCCCGCTGAAAGGGGGACGAATGAAGCCGAACAAACTTGTCAATATTCGGCACCTGTGATAAAGATGCCAACTGGAAACACTTGCACGGCTTCGGTCGTACTATTGGCACAAAGGAGCAAATTTCAATGAGTATTGCAAACGTATTGTTGGTAGACGATGAAGTCGAATTTGTTGAAACATTCAGTGAACGTTTGGGATTGAGAGATCTATCAATCTCAAAAGCGTTTAACGGAGAAGATGCACTGCAGGTACTTGAGACAGATAAAAACACCGAAGTCGTTATTCTGGATGTAAAAATGCCGGGGATGGACGGAATCCAAACACTGGCGGAAATCAAAAAAAGATTTCCGCTGGTAGAAGTCATCATGCTTTCCGGTCACGCGGATGTCGAATCCGCCATTGACGGCATGAAACAGGGCGCCTTTGATTACCTGATGAAACCGTGCGACATGGATCAGATCATCGCCAAGGTAACCGAGGCCGCGGCCAAAAAACGACAGCACGAAGAAAAAATAATCCAGGCCCGCATCAAGGAAATTACTTCCCGGCATGCATAAATCGGCCGGATCATGCCGTCAGATAATAATAGCGATGGGACCTGGCGTTCAAAACTCGGTGAAAGAAAATGGTTGCAAAAGGTGAAACCCAACGAATCATAAGGATTTGTTTCTCTCCAAACACTGAATTGTTTTTGAGTTTTTGGCGCCACTCCACCCGAGGCGGTTCCAAAATCGGAAGGTCTTTATGTTAGGCGGCCACGGCGGAAATATCTATGAGATGGCCCGGCGCCGGGGCTGTGCGCCATCAGAAATTATTGACATGAGCAGCAATACAAACCCCTTGGGCCCCCCACCGGGTTTGGTCGATTTTCTTAAAAAAAACATTGATGCCGTAACTGATTTGCCGGAAGTTGACAGTAAAGAAATCACCAGGTTTTTCGCCGAATGTTTCGCTTTAGACCCTGACCGGGTTCTAACAGGAAACGGAACGACACAGTTCATTTACATGATACCCCGGGTCCTTGAAACCAAAAAGGCGGTTGTACTGGGGCCAACCTATGCCGACTATGCCGATGCATGTCGGATGCATAATGTTCGTCCCGCCATGGTCCTGGCTGAAGCTTCAGATGATTTTCGTCCGGATATAAACCGGTTGACAAATAAAATAGATGGCAAAGACTCAGTTTTCATCTGCAATCCAAACAATCCGACCGGTTCCCTGATACCAAAGGACGAGCTTGAAAGACTTTGCAGATCCCATCCTGATACGAATTTTATCGTCGATGAATCATACCTGTCGTTTGTCAACCACGGTGAAAAAGAGAGTTTGATAAACACGGGGCTCTCCAATGTGATTGTCCTGATTTCGATTTCAAAGATATTCAAAATCCCCGGGCTGAGAATCGGATTTGTTATTTCAGTTGCCGAAACCATTAAAAAATTCAGACGATGTCTTCTGCCATGGAGTGTCAACAGCCTGGCCCAGGCTGCCGGCCGCTATCTGGCCGCCCAGCGCACTGAAATCGGCTCGTTTATTCAAAGAACCCAGCTGTTCTTTGAAGACCAAAAAAACGAATTCTATCAAAAATTAGAACGCCTTCCAGAAATAAGGCTTTTCCCAAGCACCACCTCTTTCGTGTTGATTAAACTGCCGCCCATTCTTTCAGCCGACAGGGTCTGTAACCGATTGGCCCGGGATAAGATACTTATCAGAAACTGCACAAATTTTTATGGCCTTTCCGATCAATTCATCCGCATATCTTTAAAAAGCCGGGAGCAAAATCGGATGCTGGCCGAAAAGCTTCTCGCCACACTCCAAATGCCAGCAGCCCGCAGTGGAAGGTTGGATGAAAAACAGTGTAAATAATGGTAATTTTTTTGTTTTTCCTTGACATGGCGGGGACATCAAATATATCTACTTAGAAAAAAATTGCCTTATTTAAAAAATAAACTTAAATTAGCATAAACATAAACAAAAGGAGGATGTGTCATGAAAAAATTAGGGTTGTTTTTCGTGTGTGGCTTGGTTTCCGTATTTATTTTGGTCGGAGCCGCCGCGGCAAAGGAAAGGGTGGTTATTTACACTTCATTGGAAAATGAAGAAGTTGTCGAGTATTTGAAAGTGGCGAAAGAACAACTGCCGGATCTCGATATCCAGGCCATCCGCCTGTCCACCGGGGAACTTGGTGCCCGGATGCTGGCAGAAAAAGACAACCCCCAGGCCGACTGCATCTGGGGCTGGGCCGTAACGAACATGTCGGAATTCGTTCCCATGGGGATGCTGCTGCCCTATAAACCGAAAGATTGGGAAAAAATTCCAGCTAACTTTAAAGATCCCGATGGATACTGGACGGCCATCGATTTATATGCCGCTGCGCTGGTTCCGAATACCAAAGTTTTGGCGCAAAAAAATTTGCCCATGCCGAAAGGGTGGAATGACCTCTTGAATCCGGTTTATAAGGATATGCTGATTATGCCCAACCCCGCCAGCTCCGGCACCGGTTTTTTACAGGTGGCCAGCCTCCTGGTCCTGCTGGACCCGGATTATAAAAACAAGCCGGTAGAACAGAACAAGGCCTGGGATTTTCTTAAAGAATTGGACAAAAATATGGGGCAGTACATTAAAAGCGGTTCCAAGCCGGCCAAACTGACGGCTGCCGGTGAATACGCCATCGGCTGCTCTTTTGCTTTTGTGTACTCCTCGTTAAAAAAGAAAGGGTTTCCGGTGGCGCTGGTCATGCCGGAAGAGGGCGCCGGGTTTGAGCTGGAAGCCAATGCACTGCTGAAAGGCGCCAAAAATGAGGCGGCCGCCAAGAAATTTTTGGACTGGGCCATCAGCCAAAACGCCATGCGAGAATATGCAAAATTTAAGCTCGGCGTAACCTATCCGGGTATTCAAGGACCCAAAGATATGCCTGCTTTGGAATCCATTAAACTGGCACCCATGGACTTCCCCTGGCAGTCTGCAAATCGCTCAAAAATTCTTGAAGTATGGCAGGGCCATTTCCTAAAGTAGACCTGATAGACATACTTTTTAAACCCTTAGTACATCCTTTCCGGAGGATGTTCGAGGGTTTGTCTTTTTAAGCCGG
>JBATKU010000389.1:0-2712 GCA_049669725.1 Desulfobacterales bacterium | reverse complement strand
GGTTGTCCCGGGGATGCAGCCCGATACTGGGTTCATCCAGAACATAGAGGGTGTTGACCAGAGAGGAGCCCAGGGCGGACGCCAGTGCCACCCGCTGAACCTCACCGCCTGAAAGGGTGCGGGACTGGCGGTCCAGGGTCAGGTAGCCCAGGCCGACATCTCTTAAATAATTCAGGCGATTATGGATTTCCTCCAGGACTAGCAGGCTGGCCTCATCCCGGGGCGACACCGGAACCTTTTTAAAAAATTGATAAGCCTGCTCGACATTGCAGGCATAAATCTGGGCGATGTTCCGGCCGCCGATCCTGTACAGCAGGGTTTCTTCCTTGAATCGCGTGCCGCCGCATGCTCCACAACTATCATAGCTGCGATAACGTGCCAGAAATACCCGCACCGGCATCTTATAGGTGCGGGATTCCAACCAGCGGAACAGCCCTTCAATTCCGTAATAGGTTGAAGTCCCTTCTATAATAGCCTTTTTATGGTCGGCCTTTAGTTTGGCAAAAGGAATGTCCGTCGGGATTTTTTGCCGCCGGCAGAAATCCATCAGGTCTCCATATTCCATGCGGCCGTTGTTCGAGGTGCCGAAGGGCTTGATGGCACCCTCTTTCAGGGAGACTGAGTGATCCGGAATGACAAGATCCATGTCAATGCCGATGGTTCGGCCAAAACCCCGGCAGATATCACAGGCCCCCATGGGGCTGTTAAAGGAGAATAGATTGGGCATGGGTGGATTGTATTCAATCTGACAGCGGGCGCATTCCAACCGGTTGCTGAAAGCATAATGCCTTCCGGGCGAAACCCAAACATCCAGTTTTCCTCCGCCAAAACGAAAAGCCATTTCGAGGGAATCCATCACCCGTTCCCGGTCCTTCGGTTGCAGGACCAGGCGGTCGGCCAGGACCGGAATTTCATTGCGGCGGCGGTCGGACTGCCAGTCTTCCAGTTGAACAATCCGGTTTTTAATATACAGACGATCAAACCCTATCTGCATCAAGGATGTGCGAATCTGATCGGGAGGGATTCCATCGATTCGGTATGGAAAGGTGATGACGACCTGTGACCCGGCGGGAACCTTGCTAAGGAATTTCCAGATATGGGTCGGTGTTTCCGGCGTCACGGGTTTGCCGCATGAGCGGCAGTGAAGCTGTCCCAGGCGGGCATACAACAGTTTTACATAGTCGGTGATTTCGGTCATGGTACCGACGGTCGAGCGGGAAGTTCGGACCGGGTCCTTGCGGTCGATGGCGATGGCCGGCGGAATGCCTTCGATTTTTTCGACCCGGGGCCGGTCCATACGGTCCATGAATTGCCTGGCGTAGGGGGAGAAGGTTTCCACATAGCGGCGTTGACCTTCGGCATACAGGGTATCAAAGGCCAGCGACGACTTGCCCGAACCGCTGACACCGGTAACCACCGTGATCTGGTTTAAGGGGATATTGAGATCGAGGTTTTTAAGGTTATGCTGCCGGGCACCTTTTATTCGAATCGATGAGTTGGTCATAAGATGCAGTTTTTTTTAGGTAACGGTAAATTCAACGTTATTCGAAGTTCCTGTATTCTACCATCGTGGAGTACTGGAGTGATTCAATTGCGGATTTGGGATTCTGGATTTTGGATTTTTGTTAGGCATTTGATTCGATTCTTATCCGTCCAATCCGAAATCTGCAATCCGAAATTCGAAATCCCCTGACTCCAACACTCCGATATTGTTAAAGAAGAAACCGACCCCGGTGGATTAGTCCTTCATTTTTTAGATCCATATCTGTCAACTGAGCCTTAACCTAAGAATCCTTTGGCCGCTTGGCAAACTGATATTTTTGAACTGAAAAGGCCTTTGAATGATTGACATTCAAATAGAATGATTATTTTAAGGGGTAGAAATTCGGTTGGGAAATTTGCAGGGTATGCTATAATAAAAACCTACTCTCAAGGTGTCAATAAACTGTCCGCCAGAGGGTAAACCTCCGGCGGACTTTATTTTTTTGATCCTTCGCGCAACTACAATTCATACGCCCATCCGGACCTGTTTTTACTCAACCATTAGAGGAAGCAAGTATTGGTAGGAGCTTAATAATAACTAATGACAAATGAAATTTATGACGGTTTCGTCTTGTTTTAAGAATATATTTTCAAGGTAAAAGGCTGGTATGACTAAATTATTTATAAAAAGGCTTATGGGTCTGAGTAAGTCTAAACTCATAATCCTATTGTTTATAGGGATCATCTGTCTTATTTCCCCGGTCAAGTCCCGGGCGGACAAAAATCCTGAAGAGGAAAGGATTCCCAAAAGTATTCATCCCGGACTGCATCATTTACTCGATCTTGTTGATCCTGAAAAAAAGGCTTCCTTTGACCCCGGGGTGGTTGCTGACGTTATGGAGTTTATCGAAGGATCCAAGGATGATCACACCCTGCATTATGCAGACGGGGTACTCGGCATACCTTCGGCCTATCATGAATTTGACAGCCAGACGGATCTTGGCAAAATAGCGGATTATGCCTTTAATCCGGATATTCCTGACATCGCGACCATGCCGTCTTCGGTGCGCCTGTTTCAATGGATGGACGAGAAGGGACAGCGACGTCAAGCCCCGCGGGTGGATCAATATCTGGCTGATCT
The DNA here is from genome assembly GCA_049669725.1 of Desulfobacterales bacterium. Lineage (GTDB taxonomy): Bacteria > Desulfobacterota > Desulfobacteria > Desulfobacterales > JAFDCJ01 > JAFDCJ01. Next base: position 89 of record JBATKU010000389.1, on the reverse strand, counting down.
GGAGACACCGGTGGTGGAAAAAGCGCTGCAACATGTGGAAATTACACCCGACACCCATTCGGGGGCCTACTATGGATACAACCTTTACC
>JBATKU010000388.1:0-1897 GCA_049669725.1 Desulfobacterales bacterium | reverse complement strand
CCATTAGTGATCTGCAATTTACACCCTTTGCAGATTTCGTTATGCAACAAAGAATATTTTGATGGAAAATATCATGCGTTTTATTGCAGATAGTGCGCCACGAGGCTGCACAGGAGATGAGGGTGTGTTGGTCCCTCGGAGTCGGCTTGCAGGAGCAGGCTCCAAAACACCTCAAGCTGCATTGGTAAAGAGCCATTGTGGTGAGCGTTGAGGAAAAGGTCCCGCTGGACGGGATCAGTTGTGAATCAAAGAGACGAGCGTAAGCGAACCACTGATGAGGTGTCGAAAATTAATGGACGACGTCAAAACTGGTGGCTATCTGTACGCCAGGATAAGCCCAGGGGAAACCTGCTTACTGCCTGGGTGGCGTCCGGCATAAAGGTGGCGTGACTTTGATTTAGGCTCCTGTACAGAACGTGGGAACCTGTCGCCTCGATGCAAAGGGAGAAATTCAAGTAGAGGCCCTGCGAGAATGAGAGTACCGATACGAGGCACAGGGGCGGAGCAGTTTGTAGTAGTGATGAAGTCACTGTAATGGTGATGGAGCGAAGGGACTGCATCGTCTGGTTTTATTGAAAGGATCAACCAGTAATGGGAGGAATCTTTTGAATAGAGCGAAGCCGTTTTCGATTGCCAAGTGTGAGGTTTGGGAAGCGTATAAACGGGTAAAATCCAACAAAGGTGCTGCGGGTGTAGATGAGCAATCGATAGAGGGGTTTGAGAGGGACTTAGGTAATAATCTCTATAAGCTCTGGAATCGAATGTCGTCAGGGAGCTATTTCCCCCCACCGATACGAAGGGTTGATATACCCAAGCCAGATGGGCGAATTCGTCCCTTAGGGATTCCTACGGTGACGGATCGAATTGCTCAAATGGTGGTAAAACAGCGCCTGGAACCGACACTGGAGCCGTATTTTCATTCGGATTCTTATGGTTACCGGCCTGGCAAATCAGCAATTGAGGCAGTAGGTCAGGCTCGGAAGCGTTGCTGGCGTTACAATTGGGTAATCGATTTGGATATCAAGAACTTTTTCGATACAATTGACCATAAGCTCTTGATGCGAGCGGTGCGAAAACACACTGGCTGCAAATGGGTGTTGTTGTATATTGATCGGTGGCTGAAAGCGCCGATACAGTCAGCCGGTGGCACCTTAACAGAACGAGAGAAAGGGACCCCGCAGGGCCCGGTAATAAGCCCATTGCTGTCTAATCTATTTTTGCATTATGCATTTGATAAATGGATGGATAGAGTGTTCCCTGAAATTCCGTTTGAGAGGTATGCTGATGATGTGATCTGTCACTGTGTGAGTGAGAAGCAAGCAAAGTTTTTTTTGTATGCTATAAAGCGACGACTATCCGAATGCCGGCTTGAATTGCATCCTGAGAAGACAAAGATTGTCTACTGCAAAGACAACCGACGAAAGGGTAATTACCCTACCGAGAAATTCGATTTTTTGGGGTTCACTTTCAGACCTCGTTTATCGAAGAATCATAAAGGGGATGGTTTTGTCGGTTTTAATCCAGCAGTCAGTAACAAGGCGACTAAGGAGATTCGTAAAACCATACGGAATTGGAGATTGCATCGGCGCAGTGAGAAATCACTGGAGGATCTTGCTCGAATATACAACCCAATAATCCGGGGTTGGATTAACTACTATGGTAGTTACTGTAGATCAGCGCTTTACAGAACTTTTTATCATCTTGACCGGATACTGTCGAGGTGGGCAAGTCGAAAATACAAACGCGTGGGAAGACGTCAAAGGAGAGCACTGCATTGGCTGAAACGGCTCATTAGTCGACAACCAACATTATTTGCTCACTGGCGTTTCATCTATGCGTGGGCTAGACTATAGGAGCCGGATGAACCGAGAGGTTCACGTCCGTGTCTGTGAGGGGC
>JBATKU010000387.1:0-1608 GCA_049669725.1 Desulfobacterales bacterium | reverse complement strand
TTCGTGAACACTCTCATATTGATGCTGCCAAACGGATCTATTCAGATGGAGTCGATATTTTAGTTGACCTTAAAGGGCACACCCAAGGCGCTCGGCTGGGAATATTGGCCTGCCGCCCGGCACCGATTCAAGTCCACTATCTCGGTTATCCGGGTACCACCGGAGCCGATTTCATTGATTATCTTATCACCGACCGCATCGTTACCCCTGAAGACCATGGCCCTTTTTATAGTGAAAAGCTGGTCTTTTTGCCCCACTGTTATCAGGTCAATGACCATCTGCAGGAAATTGCATCCCGGGGTTGGAATCGGGGAGCGTTGGGGTTGCCGGATAAGGGCTTTGTGTTCAGCTCATTCAACCTCCCGTACAAGATTGATCCTGTCATGTTTGATTGCTGGATGCGGATATTGCAGCAAGTTCCCAACAGCGTGCTGTGGCTTATTAGTGACAACGAGAATGCCAGGTGCAATCTGCGCAGGGAGGCTTCAGGCAGAAGCATCGAACCTGATCGGCTGGTGTTTGCAAAAAAGATAGAAAAAGCAGAACATTTATCACGCCTAAAATGGGCTGATCTGGCGCTGGATACTCGGATTGTCAACGGCCACACAACCACCAGTGATTCATTGTGGGCCGGTGTGCCGGTGATTGCCTTACTGGGCAGTCATTTTGCGTCACGGGTGTCATCCAGTTTATTGCACGCCGTCGGACTTTCTGAATTGGTGACTCACCATTTGGAGGAATATGAGGAACTATCGGTTCGGCTGGCAACACATCCATCCGAGTTGAAAGCCGTTCGACACAAACTGAATATCAATCGCCTGAAAAACCCGCTGTTCGATACCCCTCGTTTTGTTAGAAACCTGGAGCACGCTTACAGCGAGATGTGGCGGATATTTCTTGCGGGTAGGGCGCCGTCGCAGATCGAAGTGTATGAAGTTTAGCGACAAGTCTGCTGCGTTCAAGACAAACGGGTAATGCTTAAATGAAAATGGCCTTTATAATCGAGGCCCTTTTTTATTTCTTTACCGGGTGTATGATCATGCGGTTGCATGTCGGCAGGCAATTTTATTTTGATGCTAGGGCCCGGGAAGCGTCAGGGTGAACTTCTCAGGCCGGCGGCCAGGTTGTTATTGATGTCGATGACAATTTTGAGTTTTTCCGGTGACGGAAATGCCATGGTTTCAAAAATACGACGGTCGATAAAGGCGGCCAATCGAAGAATGTCCAGGCGCAATTTCTTGGGCAGTTCATGATCTTCTCGCGACAGCTCACTTTGAAATATGCTCCAGATCCGCTGATTGTACTTCAGCGCCTCCGCCAGTCTGTTATCCCGATCCGGCGCATCCCAGTTGTCCCGGCAATCTTTAAGCTTTACGGCAGCCTTGGTGAGCACGGCCGCTTCGGTTTCGCGGCCGGACTGGGTGGCTTTGCTGACGCTTTCATATGCTCGCAGGGATTGGGTCTGTGCTGGCGTGTACATATTCAAGAACCTCCTGTTCATAATCGATTAAGTCGCTGGCGAGTTTTAAGGCCCGGTAGCAATTGCCGATCAGGATATTTTCGTTAATCTGATCGATGTGTCCGGTTAACCTTGGGGCTGCATCCAGC
>JBATKU010000386.1:0-13304 GCA_049669725.1 Desulfobacterales bacterium | reverse complement strand
AAATATGAAATGAATTTCCCAGTTTTTATGGCATTTACTTCATAAATTATCTCCGATAACGATTCCTATAAACTGATAACCTCCTGATATTACAACTCCCGACTTAACCATTTGATTTTGCATGAATTTTGCATGTAGAAGAGACACAGTTGAATCAAAGAATTGGGTGATAACAAAATGATACGATATATTGAAAAGAGAGATGGTGATCGCAAATTTCACAAAATGCCTGTTTGGGTGCAAGAAGTAAATGATATTTATATCTATAATGCCAGAATGGTTAACTTTAACAATAAGGGAATTTACCTTGAGACCGATACTGCCTTAGAAGTGCGAACAAATATTATCATAGGCATTGAAGATTCAACAATCATTTCGCCCTTCGTCTCTCCTGATTCTCCGAATTTTTATCAAGCAAAAGTAATGTGGCAAAAGAATTTAACAGGTGGATTTTTTAATTTTGGGTATGGCACCAAGTTTAGTTATTTCAATGAAAAGCAAAATGTATCCGGAACCGATACGCTACCGGGGCAAGAATATAGAAAACATCCCAGGAAGCGATACTCAAAGCCAGTGATTTTTACATCGAGGGGTCAATATCATAAAGGACTAATTTGCAATATAAGCAGTGGTGGCGCCTTTATAGAAACGCGAGGCCAATTCAAAGCCGGTCAGATAATTAAATTAATTATCCCGGGAACAAAAATTGATGGAGGTATAAAGCTAAAAGGCGAGGTGCTGCATTTTAACCAATCCGGAGTTGGAGTAATTTTTAAAAGCGTAATTAAGGAACAGCCCAAAACAAAATCCTCCCGAAATTGAATTTTTATAATTGGATCTCAAACCCGTAGATCGGAGAAAATGCCATGAAAAAATTTGAAATAGTATTTTTTCAGTTGTCGCTGATTATTTTGCTGTTGGCATGCTCCACTGTAAGCCGGATAAAATGGGTAGATGAAGATAAGGTTACGATTGCGTGGGATCCAGTGACAACTATGGCGGTTGATTCGAGTAACCAAGAAGGTTATGAAATCAGGTACCTGGTATACATCGCGTCCTCAGATACGCATGAAGGAATTCTGGTGGAGAAATACGTTGATGATAATCGGATCGATAAAGAAACGCCAATTGCTGAGACAAGCTGTACTATAGAGTTTAAAGATAAGGGTCATTTTGTTATTGGAGTTCAATCCCTAATTTGCGATAAAGATAAAAAAATTAAAGAGCGTAGTCTAATTGCATGGTCAGATAAAAAGATTTACACTCACAACAACCCGTTCGGTGTTCGCTCTGGAAGGTAGTGCACCCAAAACAAAGATGTATGGGTGTCAACAAACAGCAGTTCAGCAACAAATTCGGAATCTGAGTCTTGATGACTATGTTAGGCAATGGATGCCAATGGAGAAAAAGCCAAAAAAACAGGCAAGAAGAAAAATTGTGAGTTTTAATCTTGATGTCCTGAAAATCGATCCCCTATCTGAGGTAGAAAAACTTTCCCAATTTGTTGTAAATCAGGTAAGCGTTGTTTTTCGCAGAAAAGGAATAATTGTTGGTTTAAGCGGCGGTATTGATTCTGCATGCATGGCATCTTTCGCCTTGCATGCTACGGGAAAAGAAAGGGTTTTTGGACTTGTACTTCCGGAAAAAGAATCCAATCCAATTAGCAGAGACTATGCAATAAAGCATGCTCAAACTTTAGCTATAGAATTTCGTGAAATTGACATTTCGCCTACGGTTGATAGTGTTGTGAGCTATAGCTGGAGGGACAAATTTTTACAGAAGTTGATTCCGGAATATGAGCCAGGATATAAATACAACATCACACTTCCCAAAACAACGCAACTGCTCATCTGCGAACAACGCCTTGTGTGTTGGAGTAACTCAATTATTCATACTTCCGCAATGTGACAATGGAAAAATATTGGAAACTAAGATTAAACAACTGTAAGCGTGCGTTGGAAAAAAATAATTTTGGCGCTTTTATTGCAGAAACCCCTTCTGATGCCCAAAAGATTGTAATTGACCAAATTTTGCCCGAAATAGATATAGAAAGTGTATCATGGGGAGATTCGTTAACCCTTTACGCAACCGGCATACTGCAATACTTTAAAGAAAAATCAGAGATAAATTTAATTGAAACCTTTGGTGAGAAATTATCCCGTGATAAAAGTATGGAGCGTCGCAGAGAGGCAATTTTGGCTGATCTATTTTTTACAGGCACCAATGCAGTAATAGAATCTGGAATGCTAGTAAATCTGGATATGATAGGAAACCGTGTTGGCGGTATTACTTTTGGTCCTAGGTTTGTCGTCATCATGGTTGGTCGCAATAAGATAGTCTCAAATCTTGATGAGGCAATGAATCGAATAAAAAATGTTGCAGCCCCTGCTAACGCCATAAGACACGGCAAAAGAACAACGTGTGTAAAGACTTCTTACTGCATGGACTGCAAAAGTCCCGACAGGATCTGCAATATCTGGACGATTCATGAAAAATCACATCCCAAAGGCAGAATAAAGGTTATACTAATTAACCGAGATCTTGGATTATAGATATAGATGATTTTTGGCAAGATGTATATGAGGTCTTAGAGGAGATAACATGAAAAAGAACTATGCATTACTTGTTCTGATATTAATCGGCCTGATCTTTTATGGTTGTGCAAAAGTAAAGTTTGCCCCCACGGGTAAAACTTATCCACCCTACGAAGGGCCAGTGAAAATATACAAGAGTCCGCCATCGGATCTAAAATACGTGGAAATTGGATGGGTCACCGCAGATGGGGATTTTAACCATCCCTGGGCGGAGTTGCTTCAGATGATGCAGAAAGAGGCGGCTGCTCAAGGTGCTAATGCCTTGATAATTGAAGAAAAGTTTACAACCAAAGTTGATGCCGAGGTCAATGTCGGCAGAGGAATTGAGGACGATAGATCGATCACTGCCATAGCGGTAAGAATTCTTGATTGAAAAGCTACTAACTTACAGAAGTTATTGTCCTCCTAATTTATTTCCGCCAGTGCCTGATTCAAATCTGATATTAAATCATCCGCATCTTCTATGCCGACTGAGTAGCGCACCAGGTTTTCGGGTATGCCCATGGCAGCCCTTTCTTCGGCGGTACACTCCACATGGCTGGTGGTGGCCGGAGGGCCTACGATAGTTTCCACTGCACCCAGGTTGGCGGCGCGGTGGGCGTAGTTTAACCGGGGCAAGACCTTGCAGACAGCCTCGAACCCACCCTTGATAGAAAAACTCAAAATTCCGCCAAAGGCGGCCATTTGGCTTTTGGCAACCTCATGCTGGGGATGGGATTCAAGCCCGGGGTAGAAAACTTGCTCGATTTTTTTGTGGCCTTCCAGATGACGGGCTATCTTCAAGGCGCTCGCGCTTTGGCGGTGAACCCTTAAATCCAAGGTTTTCATGCCGCGCAGCAGCAGGTAGGCCGCCGCGGGATCGAGGGCGGCACCGTTGATTTCCCGGAAATGATAAATTTGTGAAATTAAATCCGATGGGCCGCAGACAACACCTCCCAGGGCATCGGCGTGGCCTCCGAGAAATTTGGTGGCGCTGTGTAAAACCAGATCGGCTCCCAGTGCAAGGGGATTTTGAAGAATCGGTGTGGCAAGGGTACTGTCGACAACCACCAGAGCACCTGTTTCATGCGCTTTCCGGGTGAGAGCGGCGATGTCTACAATTTTGAGGGTAGGGTTGGTGGGGCTTTCAAGATAAAGCATCCGGCAGCCTTCAGCCACCGCCTTTTCAATGGCCCTGTGATCCGTGGTGTCGCACAAGTTTACATCAATTTGAAAGCGGGGTAAAAACTCAGTGAACAACTTGTTGGTTCCGCCGTAGCTGTCTTTTATGGATACGATCCGATCTCCCGGGGAAAGAAATGTGAACAGCGCATTGCTGATGGCAGCCATTCCGCTGGCAAAACCGGTGGCGGCTTCGGCACCTTCCAGTTGGGCCGCTTTTTCTTCAAAGGCCTGGACGGTGGGATTGGTGTTCCGGCTATAAATATGTCCGGCCGTCTTTCCCTGGCCGGTCCTCAACCACTCATCCATATCTTCATAGCCAAAGGAAACGCTGTGGACCACCGGTACCTGGGTGGAGCGTTCCCAGAATGGGGCCTTCTCTCCCCCCCATACGGCCAGGGTTGCCGGTTTGGGATTATCGGATTTTTTCATTTATTTGCTCTGAATATTATCGATTGAGATTTGATCGTTAGTCATATCTAGACGATTAACCAATAACAAATAACATATAACGGCAGATTGAGTTTAAACTCAATCGGCCTCCTAGTAAAAGGGGAATCTGTCCCAGAAATCCTTTTCGGTATCCTGCCACTTATCGCCAAAGGTTCGTTCACAATAACCGGCGAGCCGATTCATCCAGTTGTCCCAGGTGCCTTTACCTTTTTGCCGGGCCTCCAGAATTTCATCGAGAAACGAGGTGATATTGACCATTTCCTCTTTCGGCAAAAAATAAGCAGCGCCTTCCCGGTAAGACTTGACAATGTTTTCCGGTGTCAGTGCGTGGGCTGTGAGCATGACGGCGGTCATATTTTTTCCGGTGGCCAGCTCCAGCAAATCATACCCGGAAACCCCCATGATATCCAAAATGACCAGATCGAACTTCCCTTTTTCGATACACGCTTTGGCCGTCTCGAAACTCGAAGCCGTCACAACGTCACACATAGACAACAGTTCCTCAAGTGATTCCAGGATATCCGGCTCATCGTCAACCACCAGGATTTTTTTACCATCCAATAAGTTGTTTTCTTCCATAATAGCTTCACTTTAAGCATTTTTAGGTTAATTTACAAACAGTGATCGCGTTTTACCATCTTTTAAATTTACCAGACCCTCCTCGCAGATCCGCAGATAGGGGATGGCAGCGCCGGTCAGGGTAATCAAAGTTAGCAGTGGATCCGGGTGCCGGACACCAAGATCGGATGCAGCCTTTTTAATCTCCTTTAATCGGCGAGCGATGTCCTTTATCGGCAGATCCGACATGATACCAAAAACGGGGAGGGGGACCTCAGCGAAAATCCGGCCTTTATCACAGACTACGGCTCCCCCTTGAAGTGTATGGATCCGGTTAGTTGCGCAGGCCATGTCGGCATCATCGGCACCGACAACAATGATGTCCGATGTGTCCCAGGCCGCACTGCAGGCCATGGCTCCGGATTTAAGGCCAAATCCTTTGATCAAGCCGGAAAAAATCTTACCGGGATGGTGGGTCCGATCGATGGCAGATACCTTGACGACATCCTGATGAATGTCGGGATGGAGTTGGCCGTCGATTACGGGCCATTGGGTTTCTAATTCCGTGGTCACCAGATCGGTTACCATATCAATAATCCTGACCTTGATCTTAGCGGTATCTTTCTCTATGCGGATGTTGAAATCCGCTGGTTCCATATCCCGTAGAAGTTTAACACTATTGAGACTCTTGGTTGTGTACTCGTGTTTGCGGGGAGAGACCAGAATTTTGCCCTCGCGGGCAATTACCCGGCCCTTGCTGATGACCAGCCGGGCGTCGATGGTTTGAACGTCAGGAATGATGACCAGGTCGGCATAACGCCCGGGTGCGATACCACCGATGAAAGCGTCCAGTGAAAAGTGTTCGGCCACATTCAAGGTGGCCATTTGAATGGCTGCAACCGGGTCAAACCCGCAATTTATGGCCTTCTGCAGCACAAACTCCATGCAGCCTTTTTCCAGGAGATCTTGCGGTTCAACACCGTCGGTTGACAGGATCAAACGCCTGAGATCAATATCGTTATCCATAATTTTAGAAATTTTTTCCAGGTCCCGGCGGATGCTGCCTTCGCGAATCATGATATGCAGACCCATTCGCAAACGATCCAGAACCTGGTCGGCGTTAATCGGCTCATGACAGGATGATATTCCACAACTTACATAGGCGGCCAGCTTTTTATCGCCGGCGCCGGCTGAATGTCCTTCCAGGGTTTTGCCGGCCGTCAGGGTTTGCTCGCACAACGGCAATGTTCTATCGGGCTCCTGCAGCACCGCCTGCCAGTATGATTCTCCCAATCCGAGAACATCGTCCCGGGCCAGGAGTTTTTCAAGGGTTTCGGGCGGTATCCCCCGGGCGGCCTGACTGATGGAGATCATTGCCGGGGCAGTGCCGAATATTTTAATCGGCTGATCTTTTAGTGATTCCAACAAGTCGACCACGCCGTCGTAACCGCTAACAGGGTAGACTTCAAAAGTTTCGGTAACAATCGTGGTGGTACCGCCCGGGATAACATGTTTGAGAAATTCATATGCGGTGTACAGCCAGGCAATGTGGGTGTGTCCTTCAATCAGTCCCGGAATAACCGTTTGTCCCCGGGCATCGATAACTTCTGTCTGGGGTCCGATGCTGTCCTCGGCATTTTGGCCCACGTAGGCGATCCATTCTCCTTTAACGGTGACGGACTGATCTTCAAGTATTTCCCCCGTGTAGACATTGACAATTTTGGCATTTATAACCGCCAGATCGGTCTTTTCTTCACCGAGAGCTACCTTCATTAACTCTAAAGATTCTTCAGGGGTCCTTGGTTTCAGAAGTCCGTTAGCAGACATATCGAATCTTCCTCATTTCAAATACTTGATAATACCAAAGTCCAATGCCCAATTACCGAACCCCGTGATCGGGAATTTGAATTAGGGTCATTGTAATTTGATTGTAATTTGGGTTTTGTGATTTGTTATTTTATTTTGGCTGCGAATCATTAATTTGTTATTAATCGAAACATGGCAGTTGGTCCATATTAGCAAATAAAAACCTCCACCGGTACTTTACTGATCAAGCGTGCGCCGGACTCTGTTACCAGAAATACACTTTCCACGCCGGCGGCGAACTCGTTTTCGTATACCATTTTGGGTTCCAGGGCAAAGGTCATCCCTGCTTCCAGTTGATGGTTTCTATTCTTGGCCATAATATAGGGTTCGATCAGTTCCAGGCCGATACCATGGCCTATAAAGGAGACCTTGTGACCCGGGGGGCCCAGATAGGGTGCTTCGTGACCCAGAGACTTTGCCAATCGAACCGAATGCTCAAACAGTTCGCCGACCGTAATTCCCGGTTTGGCTTTTTCAATGACACTGTTGTGGATTTCGATGGTGACCAGACTGGCATCCATTGCGCTTTTGGGCATGGAGTCGATTGCCAACATGCGGGTTTCGTCCATGTGGTAGCCGTTTAGCACCGAACCCAGGTCAACCATAATCGGTTCATTGGCACAGAGCTTTTTACTGCCGGCTCCCACGGGAAATGCCGCCGAAGTACCGCTGCCACTGGCCGGTGAATCCAGCAAACCGACCATGCCCCCGCTTTTGCCGCTGAGAACATGCCAGGGGTAGCCCTCAGTCTGGTAATGGCGCACACGAAGACTGGCGCCATGGCCAATCTTTCTGGCATAGGTTTCAAACATGCCGGCAAATTCCATTTCGGATATTCCCGTCTGAATCGTGGCGCGCATATATTCAAAGGTCTTGCGGGTCATTTCCGCCGTCTTTTCCAGCTGGGCTATTTCCCACTCCGACTTAATTCTTCTTAATTTTAATACCAGGGGGGAGCCGTCGACAAATTGGCTGCCTGGAAAAAGGCTCTGGTAGAAAGTAAAATCGTTGACAGGTATAACGTCCAGTTCAAAACCGATCGTGGCAGGCAGGTTGGCGAGATGATCAATGATCAAACCTGGAATTTCTTTGATTGAATTTATTTTTATAATGGTGTCGACCGAGGACTCCTCTTCAGCTCGGGGCAGGTACTGTTTGATAAACAACAGCGGGGCACCATCGGACGGAATGTACATAAAGCCGTTCTGGGCGGTTCCCGAAAGATAAAACAGATCCACCCGTTGAACAATGAAAAGACCATCAATTTCGCTCGTCTGGAGTTCCTTTTGAAGCTTTCGAATTCGTGAATCGATTTCCGAGGCAGGCACTTTAAAAAGATTATCAGTTTCCATTTTTATAGCTATCCTATTTGGTTTACGATCAATTTGATTTCTACCATTATCAGAAAGTAAATGAAAAGGAAAACATGACCGATAATCTTTTGCACCAAGTGAAGTCTCTGCATCTGATTTTTGAAAATACTTTTGAAAACATAGGCATCACCTGCTTTTTATTCAAGGCATTCAAATATGGCAATTATCAATTAGGGTTTGGTGCTTGACTTGCGAACCAAGGCAGGATAATTGATCCGGTTACTTTTTGTTGAATACGGTTACGCATAAAACTCAAGTAGTACATATCACCACAAGGCACGAAGGACACAAAGCGGGAATGTCAATATGTACTGTCTTTTCTTCGGTATCTTCATGTCTTCGTGGTGTGATGCCATATGATCGAATTCAACTTGAACTTTTCAGATAACCGCGAAGGCAAAATCAACATTTGTGACACATACTTGAGACAATTTATTCGGTGCGAGGAATCAGGATATGCAGTACCTGAAAAACAAATGGAACAGCGATGGCGGATACCGTGAGGTACTCGTTGTTGCGGTTCCTTTAATTTTAAGCACCGCCACCTGGTCGATTCAGCACTTTGTGGACCGGATGTTTCTGACGTGGTATTCGCCGGAAACAATTGCGGCGGCGATGCCGGCGGGCATGCTCAGTTTTACCATCATCAGTATCTTCATGGGCACGGCCGGTTATGTCAGCACCTTTGTGGCCCAGTATTACGGGGCCGGGCGTTATCATCGCATCGGCCCGGCCATCTGGCAGGGGATCTATATATCCCTGTTTGGCGGCCTTGTCCTGCTGTGCGTCATTCCTCTGGCAGAGCCGGCATTTCGGCTGATCGGCCACAGCCTTGAAATTCAGAAATACGAGGTCATCTATTTTCAGATCCTGTGCCTGGGCGGGGGGGCCTACATCGGGTCCTACGCACTTTCAGGATTTTTCAGCGGCCGGGGTAAAACCTGGCCTGTGATGTGGGTCAATGTCGCGACCACTATAGTAAATCTCGTTCTGGACTACGCCCTGATTTTCGGTCGTTGGGGTTTTCCGGAGCTGGGAATTAAAGGTGCCGCTATTGCAACTGTAGTGGCCGGCGTATTTTCTCTGCTGGTATTTTTCGCGCTGCTGTTCGCCAGCGAAAACGACAGCATATACCACACCAGAAGAGGGTGGCGCCTGGAAAAGGATCTTCTGGGCCGACTTTTGCGGTTTGGCTTCCCTTCAGGTGTGCAGTTTTTCCTTGAAATTGGAGCTTTTACCGGATTCGTTCTGGTTGTGGGCCGGCTGGGAACCGCCAGTCTGGCAGCTACCAATATTGCCTTCAACATCAACACCCTGGCATTCATGCCCATGATCGGATGCGGCATTGCTATTTCTGTGCTTGTCGGTCAGTACCTGGGTGCTCAAAAGCCCGACATCGCCCAGTCAGCTGTATATTCCGGATTTCACCTGACCTTTTTTTACATGGCCAGCATTGCGGCTGCCTATGTATTGCTGCCGGACGTATTTGTCGCACCGTTTGCCCATCAGGCGGATCCGGAAGGATTTGCAGAGATTTATGGCTACAGTGTCGTTCTGTTGCGTTTTGTCGCCATATATTGTCTGTTTGACACGATGAATATCATCTTCTGCTCCGCTATCAAAGGCGCCGGGGACACGCGTTATGTAATGATTATGACAACCATTTTATCCGTGTTTATCTTGATCATACCGGTGTATCTGACGGTGGAGGTGCTGGAAGCCGGTTTGATGGTTGCCTGGGTTTTTGCAACCGCTTATGTCATTTCACTGGGTGTGGCCTTTTATTTGCGATTTTTGGGAGGCAAATGGAGATCAATGCGGGTGATCGAGCAGAAGCCGCAGATCCCGAAGATCGGGCCCACGAAAATGGGAAGAGCGGTGAAATGATATCTTAGTTAGTAAAACATCGATTGACAGTTCGATTTTTGAATACCATCCTGCCTTGCTAATTCTGGCAGGATTTAAGCATAATGCAAGAATTGTTGACTTCGGGTATAACAAAAGTTGCCAATAAGTGTGGGATTCTAAATTGCACCCTTGCATGAGTTAGCATGACACTATTCACTTATCACAGGATTGGGCGCGACTGTTACCTATAGAAAATTTCTAAGGCTAAAAAGATTTTAATCGTTCATTTGAGTGAATATGTTATATTATCCGTACATTCAACGATCAAAAACTACGACCGAAGGTATTGGTGGATTTGCGTAACCTCAGCCTTCCCGCTCCGTCATCACTGCCAAGCATTGCTGGTGCATGGCTGGCGAATGGCTTTCTGTTTGACTTGGAGCATGTCTGTGGGTTACTGTCCATAATTTGAAAAACCTTCGTTATTCAGAAAATTTAGCGCGAAACCGTGGTTCTTGCCACATAATTCGAGATTAGATCGGACAACCAACAGAACAGAGAAATGGCCAAACAAACGATCGGCATCACCATCAAATTATTTGGCGGCATCGATCGGGACAGCGGCATCTCCGAATATGATCCCGATAGGGGATTGGACCTGGCAGTGCCTGAGGGAATCAGGCTGGGCAAAGTGTTGAAGAAGACGGGCATTAAAGTCAATGCCGACACGGTATATTTTGTCAACGGAGCCAAAACCGAACCGCGCGTAAAGTTGAAAGATGGGGACGCCATCTTCTGCATGAAACCGCTGGCCGGCGGTTAATGGCCGGGATTCTAAACAACGTCATGTGATACAAGCATAAAAAGGAGATATTATGACCGGCGGATACATGGGAAAATACCTGGTGGTGGATTTGAGCGCTCAGAGCACTGAAATTGTGGAATTGGACGATGCATTCTACAGAAAGTATTTAACCGGATATGGTCTGGGCGCCGCTGTCATTACCGAACGGCAGGTCCCGGGAATCGATCCTCTGTCTCCGGAGAGCCACCTGGGTCTTTGTTCCGGGCTTTTAACCGGCACAGGCCTCCCATTCACAGGACGGTTCATGGCCGTGGGCAAATCTCCGCTTACCGGCGGATGGGGCGACGCCAACGGCGGAGGTTACCTATCACGGGAAATCAAGCGGACCGGGTATGACGCCGTGTTTTTCACCGGCAAATCGGAAAACCCGGTCTGGGTGCACATCACTGATGAGACGGTGGAATTCAAAGATGCTTCCGGCCTGTGGGGCAAAGACGTCCAAGAAGCCGAAGACGCCATCAAGGCCGGTTTGGGGACGAAAAAAGTCCAAACCGCCATCATCGGGCCGGCTGGAGAAAAAATTTCACTTATTTCGGGCATCTCCACCGACGGCGCTAGGATTGCAGCCCGATCCGGTCTGGGAGCTGTCATGGGCAGCAAGAATCTGAAAGCCGTCTCCTTTTTAGGTAACTGCGAAATCCCGGTGGCGGACAAAGAAAGAACCAAAGCCCTGGCCAAACAGTTTTTAACCGAGTTTAAAAAGGACGCCCCCTTGCCAGACCGCCTGACCGTTCGATTCATCAAGTTTATTTCCAAATTGATCGCCAAAACCGGCATGAAGACCCCGGCCAGCATCGGCGTCGTGAAAGAGATCTACAGTAAATGGGGCACGCCCGGTTTGACCGTTTACTCAGGTTTGACCGGAGACACACCTATTAAAAACTGGGGCGGTGCCGCCGGCGTGGATTTCACCTTTCAGCAGGTGGAAAAGCTTTCCGGCGAAAATGTCATCAAACAGCAGAAGCGTAAATATGCCTGCCAGAGCTGTCCCTTGGGTTGCGGCGGCATCGTTGACATCAAGGCCGGTCGATTCAAAGGCGAACAAGGCCACAAACCTGAATACGAAACCCTGGGCGTCTTCGGCGGCATGCTGTTAAACGACAACCTTGACTCTATTTTTGAAGTCAACGAGATTTGCAACCGGGCCGGTATCGACACTATTTCTACTGGCACCGTGGTCGCCTTTGCCATCGAATGTTTTGAAAACGGTCTGATTGACAAAGAAACCGCCGGCGGCCTCGAAATGGGCTGGGGCAAAGCCGATGAAATCATCAAGCTGACCGAAATGATCGTCAACCGCGAAGGCCTCGGCGACATCCTGGCCGACGGCGTCAAAATTGCCGCGGAAAAACTCGGCCCGGAAACCGCTCAATACGCCATGCACGCCGGCGGGCAGGAAATGGGCATGCACGATTCCAGGCCGGATCACGGCTGGGCGACTTCCTACCAGGTCGACCCGACTCCGGGCCGCCACACCGTTGCCAGCTATGTGGATACGGATCTGAGGAGCGGCAAGGAACAGTTCCCGGAAGTCAACCGCATGGCCAAAAACGTCCGGGACAAAAACATGAAGAAGCTGGCCCTGAACACGGCCGCCACCATATACGTCCAGTTGATCAACACCGGAGGCGTTTGTTTGTTTGCTCCGGATATGGCGATCTATCCCATGGTTGATTTTTTAAATGCAGTCACCGGCTGGAACCTTTCTGGCGATGACTATTTCAAAACCGGGAAACGGATATTGAACCTGAGAAAAGCCTTTAATGTCCGGGAAGGAATTCGCCCCAGGGATGCGACCCTGCCGCCAAGAGCCCTCGGCCGCCCACCTCTTACTGCCGGACCGTTGAAAGGTATTACCGTAAATATCGAAGCTCTGGAAAAAGAGCACTACCGGTTAATGGGCTGGGACCTTGAAGTCGGCGGTCCGACGCCGGAGGTTCTTAAAGATATGGAGATTGATCATTTGGCGGGATGATTGGCATACGTCTCAGACCCCATGATTTGAGGCGTCATGATGCTACCTATGCATCTTGTTCCGGTGTGCCTATTGAAACTGTATCAAAGGTGATCTTGCGACATTCATCTCTTTCGACCACTGAACGGTACTAGGCAGAACCAGTGATGAAGGGGCCATGAAATGAATTGATACCTCATATGCCTGATTTACAAAACCAGGGTAAAATAGCCGGTATTTTCACACTGACGATTCCTGAGAGTCTCAACCAAAACATAATAATTTCTGCCGGGTTCAAAACCTGTGATAAGTCTGACATTCGCCTGGCTTTGGTTGCTGATCTGCTGTGAAGAACAAACAAACCTATTTTTCTGCTTTCATTTGAGTCTCAGCATCGGTTTGAAGATCATATTCAGATTACAAAAAAACCGGATAGCAACTCTTGTGTGCGGCTTTTTGTTTGATTAGCTGGACTAATATACAATAATATCGGTTTATTGTAAGGATTTGATGCAGGCACGAAGTCCAAAGTAAATTATGCCTCAGAAAAGTGTGTATTTGCCCTGGCTAATATGCAAACTCATTAGCACGATCGAAGCATGGTTTTTCCACTGTATCGGACCATACCTTAG
>JBATKU010000385.1:0-1533 GCA_049669725.1 Desulfobacterales bacterium | reverse complement strand
TATTTCAGGTGGACACGGCCCGGGGCTTGTGATATGAAATTTTGCCACGTGCGCCTGTAGCTCAGCTGGATAGAGCAACGGACTTCTAATCCGTAGGCCGCAGGTTCGAATCCTGCCAGGCGTACCATTTAATTCAGATACTCACCTCATTTCCCTCATGTAAATTTTTAATGTTAGTCACGAAGTTAGTCACTCTTTTTAAGCTAAAATCGACATTTCGTAGCTAATTCCCTACTTAAAGCGGCTATATTGACTGATTTTTCAAATTAAGTCAAGATTTAGTGCCTCACAATCTAACTTTTAGCAGCACTTCTTTTCGCGAAGATTTTAGATCCAGACCGGTTGAAGACTGGCAACACTGGAGCTGGCTTGATATCTGTAAAAATCGGTCGAGAAGGCGAAGAAAATTGGGATTCTTTGAATTCGAAGTTGGTCGTTACCCTTTTCTCAGGTGGGTCTTCACGTCCATACGATCGTGCAGAATGCGGATAATTTCAATAGCGATAGATTTTTGGCGATAGAAAATCAAATGCCGTCCGACATGATAAACCCGATAGCCCTTCCGAATATCATCACGAGCATTCCCTAAATAAGGCTGTTCAGCCAAAATATGAAAGCTTTCATCAAGTTTTGAAAGATAAATGTTGCGTTGCTCACGGCCCCAAGATTTCAGTGTAAAACGGCCAATAGATTTAAGATCCTCAAGGGATTTTGCGCTAAGACGAAAGACTGGCATTAACTCGCACCTTCTTTGTCAAGATCCTTAAACACTCCATCCAATGAATACTCGACAAATCCACTTTCTTCACCTTCAATCAATGCCCGTCGCAAAGCGTTAAGTTTTAGTTCCCGTTCTTCAAGGAACCTCAAGCCCTCCCGAACGACTTCACTTGCAGATGCATACCGTCCAGTTTCAATTTGCTGAGCAATGAATTTTTCAAAATATTTTCCGAGCGTAACACTAGTATTTTTTTGCATATTAGCAATCCTCCTGGAGATCATTTAACACCTAAACTGATCGGTTCCAGGTTCAGGATTCTAGCTCGCCCTGGCCTCCGGCTCGGAGAGCGTGATCGGATGTGGATATGATCTGTTTGAGGTTTTTCAACCCTGAACGTTGAACCCTGAACCGCTCAACCTATGAGATACCAATATATACCAAAATATAATATATGTCAAAAAAAGAAGGGTTCAGAAGAACTGGTGGTAACTTTGGTGGAAATACTTCCGGTCGGTAATTTTTCTTAATGCTGCCGGGCTGTGTGACAAACAGTTCAAGTTGGAAAAGGACTGGTTGAGGGAGCAAAAGGAGGATCTGAGAGTTTGTAATTGCCATAGCCTCTAATTTTGCGGCAGCGGGTTTGATATACGGCAATATCAAATGACATTTTAAAGGGAGCTTTCGATTCGATTCTTGCCTTGTTTTTTGGCAAGATAGAGGGCCTCATCAGCTTTCAGAATCATGCCATCAAGCACTGACTCAATGTCAGGGCTCTCAACCTTTTTTATATGAAAACCTAATGAAGCAGTTAT
>JBATKU010000384.1:0-8666 GCA_049669725.1 Desulfobacterales bacterium | reverse complement strand
AATGCCAACCGTTTGCGGGTCAACAATTCCTTCAATTTTTGGCAGAATCACTGCATGTGGTGTCTCCGATCGGAGGCTTATCTGGCGCGGGACGGCGCCTTTTTGCACGTGTCCGGCACCGGCCAGCAGGACGACAACGGCCTCCGGATATTTTTTCAGATATTCCAGGGTGTTGATAGCCATGGCACTGTCCCAGACAAGCTGGGCTTCACAAAAATAGGTAAAGTTAAGCTTGCCATGAGCATGGCCGCCAAAAGCTCTTTTAATGTAATCCATATATTCTTTATCAACCCGGCAGCTCACGTCGGCCAGCTTCCCTTTCTGTTCTTCGGAAAGTGAGTTGAATCCCGAGCGCGACACCTGGCGGGTAATGTCCCGGGGAACATTCAGTCCGATCATTGGTATTTTTTCTTTTTTGGCATATTCAAAAATCATTTGGTAAACCGACCAGGGATAGGTCCAGTTATCATAATAGATTTCCTGGAATTCCGTTTCGCCGATGCTGCCATCAACCCAGCGGTCGAGGGCCTGCTGGCTGTCGTTTCTAAACATTTCCAGCCCGATGGCCACCTGGACGCCGGCCTCGTTGAGCGATTGAATAACGTTAAGCTGGGCGTAGTGATGATTTTGATTGGTGTGATGCTCGCCCACCAGAATGATCCGATTTTTTTTAAGGTCGGAAATTACCTCGGACATGAGCATTTCTTTACTATTTTGCAGATCGTATATACGGTGGTCGAAATGCGCCTGTAAAACACCCAGCACTCCGAAAATTATCACCACAGATACGATGATTGGAACAATTCCTTTCATTATTACATCCTTATCAATTATCCTTCTAGTTACGCTTTGCGGGTTACGTGTTTCGCGTTCCGAGTTACGGGTTATCCGATGCAAAGCGCATAGCGCATGGTGCATAGCGTAAGGCTGATAATTCGGAAGGCTCGGCAAAATCAAACGCTTTGCCCTCTGCTATATGCGCCATTTGCTTACAATCCGAAATTCAATACCCCCCAGCCCTTTAATTCCGCATTCCGCATTCCCAATTCCGAATTCACGAGCCTCTGTCTGCTGTCATCTGTCCTCTGATATCTGGTCCCATTCATACACCAGCGGCGACTTTTCCACGGGCCAGACGCCCTTAGCCTTATTGTTTCCGGATTGGAAGGCCAGGTAACTGTATTTCCCGTAATGGGTGATTTTTCTGGCGACAGTGTCTGCTAAGCGGTTTGACGGCGGAATAAACAGGGCGGCGATGCGATCGTCATTAAAAGGATGATGAAAAACCCCGAAGAATGCATCTGAAGGCTCGTTATACAGAGCGTTGTTTAGGGTAAAAGAACCCGGTTGGAGACTGACCTGATCCGGCATTTTTTGTATAAGATCCTTTTGTGCCGGCTGACCGATCAGCAGAATGTCGTTTTCGATAAGCTGACTTCGGCGCACTTCACTCTCAGAGACAAATTGATAATTTTTTAATCCCAGGGAAAGGGCAAGGGTTTCGCCGGCCTTTTTGAGATCCGGGTGCAGTTGATCGGACAGTACAATTTGGACGGAGGCGGAGCCTTTAATATTGTTAACGGCCGGCGGTATTTCGGAAGCAGATAGCAGCCTCATGGTATCATAAGCGGGGTCCGCTGATAATCTTCGGGGTCGTTTGCTGCTGATCATCTCGAAAGCCGTTGCTTCTCCGGTTATGTCTATTTGCCGGGTAATTCTTTCATTGCCGGCTTCCAGGGCCAGGTTAATTGAAAAAGTATAACGCGGATCCTTTTGAACGATTTGTCCGTTCACTTTCCATTTTCCGGCGGAATGGTTCAGCTGAACGCCATCCAAAAAAAAATGGGGGGCACTCTTGAGGTGCAGCCACTGGTCAAAAAAATCTTCCAGAGAGCATTGCCCCCGGGCTTCAAATGCCCGTTGCAGGTCGGACCAGGAAGTCTGTTGAAAAAGACGATCGCGGTATATGTCCCGCAAGGCCTTCCAGAAGGCCTCCTCACCGACTTTGCGCCGGATCATATGAAATACCATGGCGCCCTTGTCATAGCCGATGGTTTTGCTGACCGGGTTATAGCGGCTGATGAACTGATCCAATGGAAAGTCGTTATCCGGCCGAATCAGGGTGGAAAAATTGCGCAGCCATTGTCGTCTGTAGTCTAAGCCGGCCTTTGGGGATTTCATTTCTTTAAACAGGTAATCCGCTACATAGGTGGTCAATGCCTCGCTCCAGTTGCCCTCGGCATAGTCCACGTAAACACCGTTGCCCCACCAGCAGTGCGCAATTTCGTGACCCAGACTGGTATGGATAATAAACGGCAGACGCAGCACTCTGCCGCCCATCAGGGTGTAGGAAGGAAAGCCGAATCCCGTGGGGAAAAAATTTTCAACCACCGCAAATTTTTGAAAAGGGTAAGGTCCGAATAGATCTGAAAACAATTCAATATAGCCGGCGGTGGCCTCCAGATAGGATTTCGCCAGATCTTGGTTGTGCGGCAGTAAATAGGTGGCTGCCGTTACCGTGCCGACTGACTTTTCTTCAACCACATATCGGGCAACGGAAAGTGACAGACCTTGCCCCGGATAATCCACCTCCCAGGAGGATTCGGTTTGCCCCTGATCGGTTTTATGACCTAACGACCGGCCGGCGGTAACGGCAACCAGGCCGGCTGGGGCACTCACCTTTAAGCGGTAGGTTGCCTGGCTGCCGACCAGTTCCGGGTACCATCCCGCACCCGCCAGCAAAAA
Source organism: Desulfobacterales bacterium (assembly GCA_049669725.1). Taxonomy (GTDB): domain Bacteria; phylum Desulfobacterota; class Desulfobacteria; order Desulfobacterales; family JAFDCJ01; genus JAFDCJ01. Next base: position 5,921 of record JBATKU010000384.1, on the reverse strand, counting down.
GCTGCCTTTTTCCGAAATGGTCGCCGTAACCCCATAACCCGGGTTGTCCGCATTTACGGGACGCACCGGTACCGGATCGTCAAATATAGCGGCATAGTAAATGGTGACCAGTAAATCCGGGGATTGCTCTTGCGGTTCAAGTGTCAGCCTTATGCGACCGTTTTCAAAATTGAAATTGTGAGGTTGTTTATTCACCACCACTTTGAGCTGTGACGCCCGTTGGGAAATACGAAATTCCAAAATCCGGGCAGCAGCGGATTTGATCGAGATATCATCGATTCCGATCAGCTTGCCTGCAGCGGGAAACAGTTCTACCTGAAGGTTGTGATGCGCGCGAAATTCGCTTGCCTGGCAAACTGAGGCAAAGGCAGATATAACCAGTAAGACTCCGGTTATGATAAGATATTGTTGGTTCAGAAATTTTTCTGCGTAATGTCCCATATCAAGGACAATCTAAGTCTTTTAGTGGATATGTCAAAAGATGGCGATCTCTCATAAATATTTCAGACGATTATGGCCTAACATCCGCAGCAGGCAGTCTGGTGAGCCCTCCAGGCGGGTAAACCGTGGCGTATAGAGGGCAGATTGAAATAGATCCGATTTGACTTGCTAAAATACGGTGTTAGCATAAAACTATTACTACAGAATTTTCATATTAACCGAAAATGTCAGCCAAATTTCTAATAACGCGCTATTCAAAAAGCTCGGCGCTTTGCCGGGCTTTTTTTAACCGGAGGATGGTCTGTGGAGTTTAAATTCTGTCCCTATTGCGGTCGGCAGCTGCAGATCAAACCCGTCGCTGCCGGTGAACAGCTCTATTGCGGCCATTGCCGCCAAATTCAATATCGCAACCCGACGGTGGGGGTGGCGGTCGTATACGTGGAAAATGATCGATTGCTTCTGGTCCGGCGATCGGGATCCTATGCGGGGATGTGGTGTATTCCCTGCGGGCATGTGGAGCGGGGCGAAGACATCCGGGACGCCGGCCGGCGTGAATTTGAAGAGGAGACCGGGCTGAAGGTGACTCTGGGTCCCGTTTTTGCGGTGCATTCCAATTTTCATGATGAGGAAAATCCAACCGTTGGGATATGGTTCTGGGGGGAAAAGTCCGGGGGCAGTCTGCGTGCAGGATCCGATGCTGCCGAAGTCGGATTCTTCTCGATCGATAACCTGCCCGACCGGATGGCTTTTCCCACCGATTTGATGGTTTGTGAGAAACTCAAACACTGTCTGGGCTCTGATGATTTTAAACAATATCTGGAATCCTGTTGGGCTCGAGAATAGGTACCTTCTAATGTCGTTCCATACAGGTAATTTGCTTACGCTTGTCAGTAAAAAAACCGACTTGACCCGGACAGATCTGGTAATTATTTTGTTGAATAAACTTTTAACAGCAATTACCGTTTGATCTCATGGAGAGTATATGGCGAAGCAAACTAAAAATGTCGACAATCACTATGTGCGCAAAGAAACATTCTGGCTGGCGACACTGCTGGCTTTAGCGGTGGGTTTTTTTGGCGGGGTGATGTTTGCCATATTTAAGTCAGACAACGTCGCTGTTCCGGGTCAGCGCCAAGCTCAGGTGCCGCAGACGCAAGCACCTGATCCCGGGCGCTTGAACATGATTGCGGCCCTTGAAAAAGAAACCGGGGATAATCCTGCCAACGCCAAGGCCTGGATCGAGTTGGGGAATTCTTATTTCGATGCCGGCCAGAATGAGAAATCAATTCAGGCCTATCGCCAAGCGCTTGATATCGATCCGAACAATGCCAACGTCTGGACCGATATGGGCGTTATGTATCGGCGCAGCGGAAATCCGCAGGAGGCTCTAGAGTCATTTGATAAGGCCATCGAAGTGGACCCCAAACATGAAGTATCGCGCATGAATAAGGGCATTGTGCTTCTTCACGATTTGAACGACATGGACGGTGCCATTAAAGCCTGGGAAGAATTGCTGGCTGTAAATCCCGTCGCCACGGCACCCAACGGTCAATCGATTGATCAGATGATCCAGCAGATGAAGAAGCAGCAAGGGCAGCAAGGCCCTGCTCAATAGTTGAAAGCTGTCTTAAAAATGCATATTATGCCCAATGGCTGCGTTGCGATTCGCTTTAAAATGCTCACGTACTAACGTGTACGCTCCGCTTTTAAACCGCATCGACGCCTTGCCATTGAACGTAATCTACTATTTATAAGACAGCTTTAATTTTTCAGTGAAAAGCTTACTACATGTGGGAGCGGCTTTTAGCCGCAATTCAATTATTGGGATATCGCTTCCCATATATCTCTGCTATGTCCTCTCGCGTAAACCTGTAGGACGTATTGCAGTGGTGACAATTTATCTCCACTGGAAACGGCCCTTTGTCCCGGATATCCTTAAGCTCGTCAATCGGCAGCAGCGTCAACAGATTGCGAATCCGTTCCGGGTTGCAGTGGCACATAAATTCAATCCGCCGATTGGCTAAAATGCGCGGTGAATAGTCTTTAAAAGCTTCGGCGACCAGGGCTTCAGGGTATTTGTCTTCCGTAAATACCTCTCCCAGTGAAGGCAAACTGGTTACCCTGTCTTCCATGTTGCCGGCTAATACATCATCGGCTTGGGGCATGGCCTGCAAAAACAACCCTCCGGCTCCAGTGACCTGACCCTGTTTATCGAATTTTATACTCAAATTGAAGGCGGTGGGAACCTGCTCGGAAGTGAGGTAGTAGTTGGCCAGGTCTTTGGCGATGTTGCCGTATTTCAGCATGACCTGCCCCGTAAAGGGCTGCTTGGCGTCTTCCAGATATTTGGTTACCAGCAGAAATCCAGCCCCGAAAAACGGCGACAGGTCAAAGCTTTCCATGGGTTTTTCGATGGGGATCGGCACCCGCTTCAGGAAGCCGCGTACCTCGCCAAATGCGTTGGTTTCGACGACCAGGCCTTTAATCGGTCCGGAGCAGTCGATCTTTATGCTGATACGGTCATTGCTTTTTAAGTCGGCAGACATCAAGCCGGCACCCAGGTAGGCACGCCCCAAAACCAGAGTTTCAAGAATGCCAAGTTCGTGGTTGGCGCGCATTTCATTGATCATCCGGGTCCCGTTCATGATCACACCGCGCATAGCCCCGTCAGCCAATAAAAAATTATACAGCCGGTCTTTGGCACCAGCTAGTAATTGATCTTTGAGGGTCTCTCCATATGGTTTCGTTTTTTGCATGAGGCCAATTTAAGCATTAATCTCCATTTTGTTAACCCTAAAATTATTATTGACAGACTATATTTAATTATATTAGGAACAGAAGAAAAGGGACATTCGTGCAGAACGTGCATAACTTTTGAACCGCAATTACACGTCTGTCTTAATTTGGCGGATTGTTGAAATATAATCTATGCATCTTTTTTTGTTGCTATGGCGCAGGACAAGCCCAATGTCGGAAGGCTGGGAAGCTGGAAGTTAAAAGCTGAATGGCTTGGAGGATGGATTCTCTGGAGAGTTTCAAATATTTTTAGATTTTAAAATTTTGTACAGTTTTCCACTCTTTTTTAAGATTCCTACTTATTATTCTTTCTTCCAATATTTTCAAATCAATTTCATCTGCGGAAAGAGCCAGCATACTTGATATGTCGCGCATATGCTTTTCAGATTTACCTTCACGGTAATACTCAAGCTTGCGTAAAATAACATATTCAATTGGTGCCAACCAAAATTTTTCGCCTTCCACATCAACCGATTTTCTTTTTTCCAGCCCCCAGTGGTGAAGTTCATCCCGGCCTGAAGCATAAATATCCGCCTTAAAGCCGGTTTCATGATGAATCAGGTTAAAATGCCCCCGCTGTGAGCGGCCAATCTCCAGTCTAATAGCCTCTGGAGGAGGGCAATAAAAGTCTTCAATGGGGAACGCTTCTGCAAAGGTTTCGACGTCGTCAGACTTCATGTTAATTACCAGATCAATATCATTGGTCAATCTGGGCTCCCCGTAAATGATGCTGGCGACAGCACCCGTAATCATATAGGGGATGGAAAGGTTGTTTAAGCGACTGACGAATATTTGAAATAAATTACGTTCTGGCATACAGGAAAATTTCCCGGACCTTTTGGTTGATCTTTTCCGTACTCCATTCAGGATGCTGCTCCGTTAACCCGGCCGCCTTGATTGCTTTAGCAGAATAGTAGAGATCCAGAGCAATCTTCAACTTCTTTTCAGGGGTCATCGCCTGATATGCTTTTTTTTGTTCGGGATGCATCTAATTATCAATTATTGGGTAACAGGTAATTGGTCACGGCTAATTTTCAATTCTTTTATTCTTTTTTATAATGTATCTGCAATTTTTTCAACAATCAACCCGCTGTTTGCAATTCCGTGAAAAACAAAGGAAGGGGACGTTGGTGCAGAACGTGCATAACTTTTTTTGCGCAGCAAGTACAGGGGTGCCCTATTTCTTTAGCCGACTTTGCAAAAGGGGACATCCTTTAGTTTTTCAGTTTTTTGGCCAGAAGCTAAATTTTTCTGCCTATTGCGATTTTTTCAGTGCGCCATAAAAAACTAAAAATATAGGATGTGCCACAAAAGTGCTTATCACCCCTCCGGGGTGGACCAAAGCCAGGCCCTCTGGACCCGGATTTTTTCCAGCACGGTGCTTATTATTTATCGAACGGTAAAATCCATGTGGGTGCTGATGGGATCTGTGGTGAACAGGGCGCCCGGGTTTAAGAGATCATCGGGATCAAATAAGTGTTTGATTTCTTCCAGGTAGGCAAAGGCGGGGCCCAGTTCCTGCCGGAGGTAGATGGAGCGCGAACGACCGGCATTGTGCTCTCCCACCAGGGTGCCCTGGTATTTTTGCAGAATATTAAATGATTCCTGCGAAACTGTCTCGATTTGTTCTTTCAGATTCTTTTTAGCTGGATCGAAGTAAGGCCTGGCGTGGATACTGCCAAAACCTGCATGTCCGTAAAAAGAAATCTCAATGTTCAGACGCCGCATCAATTCTTCGAGATCTTGAACCACCGGCCCGAAATCTTTTGGGTGTATGGCGACATCATCGATAATCGGCAACAGCAGTAAATTATTTTGGCGGCAATATTTCAAGAGAGAGGGTTGAATCCGGCGGCGGTCCTGCCATAAAGCCGACTCTTCCGGGCTGCCGGCACTGATTTCCCAGAGGCGCGCGATATCATATTCTGCCATTATTTCCCGGCCGGTTTGTACCTTGGCGGTTGAATCGTCAAACTCGGCCACCAGGGTGGCGACGATGTCGGGGTCTTCCAGGTTAAGGAACTTACCGTTAACCTGTCGGCAGCAGGAAGCATCCGAGTACTCCAAGGCGGCCGGATCCAGCTTTTTCAGGCGCAGGCTGGCGTCAGTGAATTCGTCATAATCCCTGAAATGGGCCACCAGGGTTCCTTGAGATGCCCGCTGCCCGATCAATTTCAGCCGTATTTCGGTGACAATCCCCAGGGTGCCGATACTGCCGACCAGTAAATGTGCGGCCAAATCGCCCATATCAGAGTATTTTTCAAACGCTTTTTGATTATAGCCGCCGGCAATGTAGGGTCTGCGATCGACAATGGCCCGACTGGCTTCGTCAACCAGATACTGTTGCTGGATTTTGTGCAATCCTGTTTTCAGATAACCGGGCAGGGGCCGGGTCGTGTCGACAACTTCGCCCCGGGCCGTGATGAATCTCAAAGAGGTAACAAAAGCATCCAGGGTACCGTATTTGGCGGTTTTAGGACCGACTGCACGGGTACCGACGTTGCCGCCCAGCGCGCAAATGGCATTGCTCGAAGGGATGGCCGGCAGCATCAGATCGTGATCGTTCAACTGATTAACCAGGTTGGCCAGGATCATTCCCGGCTGCACGACCGTCTCTTCGCCCACCACAACCGATTGGTTGAGGTGCTTTTTGAAATTTAGAATGATTCCAGGTCCGACGGAAG
>JBATKU010000383.1:0-33873 GCA_049669725.1 Desulfobacterales bacterium | reverse complement strand
GGCTGACGACCACTCCGGTAACCTTGGAACCCACAGCATATTTCTCCGAGGCAACCGACCAGGGATCGGCCGAGAGTTGTTTCATCCCCAGAGAAACACGCTCCTTTTCCAGGTCAAAACTCAAGATTTTTACGGTTATCGTGTCACCAACTGAAAATAGCTCTGATGGATGTTTGACCCGGCCCCAGGAAATGTCGGTAATATGAAGCAGTCCATCCACGCCGCCCAGATCGATGAACACTCCGTAATCGGTGATATTTTTTACAATACCTTCGACAACCTGGCCTTCATGAATCGATGTCAGGGTGGTGGATCGCTTATCTTCGCGTTCTTTTTCCAGAATCGCTCGCCGGGACAGGACAATATTACTGCGTTTTCGATTGTATTTCAGGATCTTAAATTCAAACGTTTTGCCAACCAGTTCGTCGAGGTTGCGGATGGGGCGCAAGTCGGCCTGTGAACCGGGCAAAAAGGCCTGGACACCAAGATCGACTGAAAAACCGCCTTTTACCCTGCTGGAGATGACACCTTCAACAGTTCCTTCCTCATCATAGGATTTTTTAATGGCGTCCCATATTTTAATATTTGCAGCCTTTTCCTTGGAGAGAACAACACGCTCTTCTTCGTCATCCCACCACTCGACCATCACCTCAACGCTGTCTCCCAATTCAGCCGTGATGTTGCCTGCTTCATTCTTAAATTCAGACAGGCGGATTTGTCCTTCGGATTTATAGCCGATATCGACCAGCACATGGTCCTTGTCGATCGAAATTATCCGGCCGGTGACAACCTCTCCCTCGGCAAAACGCTTAAAGCTCTCTTCATAGAGATTCATCACGTTTTCCATGCTGTCGCCGGATTCCTGTTCAGAATCGGTAAGCTGCGCAGTCAAAGGTGCTTCGGCTTCGGCATTTAATTTGTCATTTTCAGGCTCTTCCCCGCCTTCCGATGCATCCAAAGCGCCTTCATCAGGCAAATCGGTTTTATCAGTGTTCTCGTTTTCATCATTGTTGTACGCGTCAACCATAAAAGAAAATACCCCCTTAGCCAATTTTGTCGTGCTGCCTGAGGCTATAGCACAATCTGCTATCTTTAGCAGACTTACTGAAAAAAGCAATGATTAATTTTAAATTTGGGTGAATTCCTTACCGCTTTATCTCTTAAGGGCAAAATGACTATTTCCGGATGTGGGAGACCATCAAGTCAACCACCTCATCAGCATTCAACTCTGTCGAATCAATGATAATTGCATCCGCTGCCGGTTTTAACGGCGCCACGTCCCTGGTGCTGTCATTGCGGTCGCGTTGCTGGATATCGCGCTCCACCTCATCCATAGTTTGGGAACTTTTTGTTTTTTGCTCCGCATAGCGCCTTTGGGCTCTGGTGCGGGTAGATGCGTCCAGGAAAAATTTGATGTCGGCATCCGGAAAAACCACAGTGCCCATGTCCCTGCCTTCAAACACAGCGGCTTTTTCTCTAGCCAGATCTTTTTGCAAATCCAGTAAAAATTCTCTCACCACCGGCCGGGCCGATACGGCCGACGCCAGCATCGTAATTTCCGGTGCACGAATACGATCGGAGATATTTTCTCCGTTTAAAAACAGACCCAGCCCCTCCTTCTTTCTGACAATCGTCAGAGATAGGTCACTGCAGAGCTGTTTTAAATCATCATCATTTTCCGGATCGATCCCCCGGATTTGAACTGCCAGAGCCACCCCCCGGTAAAGCGCCCCGGTATCAATATATCGATAGCCCAGACGGTTCGCCAGACCGCGACTGACAGTAGTTTTACCGGCACCCGCCGGTCCGTCGATGGTGATGAGGAGCTTTTTCATTTTTTAAGGGCGTTTTGTTCCTTGCAGGTTATGAGCACTGGATGTTCGATCCGTGTTACGCGTTGCGCGGTGAATAACAGACAATCCGAAATCCGCCATCCCAAATCCCAAATCGAAAACTCTGTTCTCTATAATACCTTCGACAATGCCTCCAGCATCCGAACATTCTCATCGTGGAGGCCGACATTGACCCGGATGCGGTCCGGGTATCCGTAAGATGTCATGGAGCGCACAATGACCCCCTGCTTCAAAAGATCTTCAAAAACTTCATTGGCATTTTTGCCTACTTTAATCAGTAAAAAGTTGGCCTGGGATTTTAAATATTCAATCCCGAGGTCATCCAGGGCCGAGTAGATAAAGTCCAATTCATCCGCAACCAGCTTGACAGTATCTATCAAAAATTTCTCGTCATCAAGGGCGGCGACGGCCGCAGCCTGGGCAAGCGAATTCACATTGAACGGCTGCCTGACACGGTTGAGCAGATCGGCTAAAACCGGCGGCATCAATCCGTATCCGACGCGAAGTCCGGCAAGGCCGTATGCCTTGGAAAACGTGCGCAACCCCACAACTATTTTGCCCGAATCCAAATAGTCAATACTCTTGGGGCAGTTCGGCTCCCTGACGAATTCGATATAGGCTTCATCGAGCACCAAAACGACATCTGCCCGCAGCGCCGTGACAAAGTCATCCAGTGCCGGCTTTGCTATCAGGGCCCCGGTGGGGTTGTGGGGGTTGGTAAGAAATACCAGTCGTGTATTGGGGCCGACGCGCTCCAGCATACCATCCAGATCGGTGAGGCCATCTTTTAACGGCACCTCAACCGGTATCGCACCCGAGCAACGAATCATTATTTCGTAAAATAAAAAGGACGGCCGCGGTAAAACAGCTTCATCTCCAGGCTGCAACAGCACCCGGGCCAGCATGGCAATAATATCGTCTGAACCGTTGCCGAGGATAATGTTTTCTTTGTCTACATCAAAACGTTTCGATATCCGTTCACACAAATGGTAACTTCCGCCATTGGGATATCGATGCAATTCTTTGACGGCCTGTTGGAGGGCTTTAATGGCAAGGGGGGAAGGTCCCAGCGGGTTTTCATTGGAGGCTAGTTTTATAGCATCTGTAATGCCATATTCACGCTCAAGCTCTTCAAGCGGCTTTCCCGCGACATAGGGTTTAAGTGACAGAATGTAATCAGGCACGCAAAGCTTCATTGAGCAAGAGCCGCCTTTCGGCCTGCTTCAAGCGCCAGCATGTTAAGCGGAATGAGCTTTTCTTTCTGGGCGAATTTATCTTTAACAGCTTTTTGCAATAACTCAAAATCAATAACCTTACTGCGGGTAACAAATGCCGACAGGGCAACAATATTGGCGGCCTTGACATTTCCAAGATCTTTGGCAATCTCGATGATGGGTACTTTAAGAACATCCACATCTTCGCGGCCGGCGTCAATGGGAATTATGGAGCTGTTAATAAAGATCACACCACCACTTTTGATGGTTGAGGCAAATTTTTCCAAAGACGGCCGATTCATAGCAACCAGATGTCCGGGGTTTCGAATAATCGGAGAACCGATCAGTCGATCACTGATAACCACGGTACAATAGGCCGTTCCACCCCGCATCTCAGGACCGTAAGAAGGGATCCAGACAACTTCAAATCCTCCCGTCATGGCGGCCTGGGCTAAAATCTGTCCCATTAGCATGATCCCCTGACCGCCGAATCCGGCGAATTGAATTTCACTTTGCATGACGCCTCCTCATAATTTAGCTGATAGCTGATAGTTCATAGCTGATAGAAAATTGGATAATATCATTTTGAAATTTTGAGCTGTGAGCTATGAGCTGTGAGCTCAATCATCCTCCGGGGTTTTAAATTCACCCAGCGGGAAATAGGGCAGCATTTTTTCTTCGGCCCATTTTATGGCGTCCAAGGGTGTCATCCCCCAGTTGGTGGGGCAGGTGCTGATCAACTCCACCAGGCTGAAACAACGATCTTCCATTTGATACGTAAAAGCCTTTTTGATAGCTTTTTTGGCCTTGTTGACGTATTTGGGTCTGGTCAGGGTTTGCCGCGCAATATAGGCGGGCGTCTGCAACGTTGCCAGCATTTCGGAAACCCGAATAGGCATGCCGGTATTGCTCGTTTTGCGCCCGAAAGGAGACGTGGTTGTGCGTTGATCCGGCATGGTTGTGGGAGCCATCTGGCCGCCGGTCATCCCGTATACGGCATTGTTAATAAATATGGTAGTAAACTTTTCACCCCGATTGGCAGCATGCACGATTTCGCCCATCCCGATACTTGCCAGATCGCCGTCGCCCTGATAGGTAAAAACCATCAGGTCGGGTCGAACACGCTTGATCCCGGTTGCCATGGCGGGTGCCCGACCATGGGCAGCCTCCTGAAAGTCAAAGGTGAAATAGTTGTACATCAGGACGGCACATCCGACCGGCGCAATGCCTACTGTACGTCCCCGAATCCCGAGCTCGTCGATCACCTCAGCCACCAGCCGATGCGCAATGCCATGGGTACAACCCGGGCAGTAGTGCGTAATCGTGTCAGCCAGGGCTTCCGGTTTTTGAAATGTTTTTCCCATTGTCTTTACTCCCTATTGGTTACAAATTGATAACCTTTTTGACTTCCTCTATGACTTCCTCGGGTGTCGGAACTTCACCGCCGCATTTGCCATACCAGTGAACAGGCCTCCGGCCGGCAATACTGCGATCCACGTCCTCCATCATCTGTCCCATGCTCATTTCGATACTGAAAACAGCTTGACAACTATCTTTTTGAGCGGCTTCAAAAATAGCTTTACGAGGAAACGGGAACAGAAATTGCGGCCGGAGCATGGCAATCTCAATCCCTTCCTCCTTGAGCCGATCAATGGCTGTGCGACAAACCCGGCTCATGGTCCCATAGCTCACGATCAAGGCCTTATAATCCCCGTCGCAGTTAAAGTTCTCAAAACGCGTTTCATCCCGCTCCATTTTTTCGTATTTGGCTTTCAGCATCAGGTTGTGCGCGTTAAGCTCCTCGGGATTCAGATAGAGCGTTTTCACCAGATTGCGTTTGTTGCTGTTGCGGGTGTCCATTCCGTTGGTGGCCCAGTCGTTTTTGTTCGACGGTTCAATTTTAAGGTGCTCCGGAAATTCCACCGGCTCCATCATCTGACCGATTAAACCGTCGCCCAGAATCATCACCGGATTGCGATATTTCTCTGCCAGAGGAAAGGCTTCCATCACCATCTCAACCGCTTCCTGGACACTGGCCGGTGCCATGACCAGCAGCCGATAATCACCATGACCACCACCTTTGGTTGACTGGAAATAGTCCGCCTGGGAAGGAAGAATTCCACCCAATCCGGGCCCTCCCCGCATAATATTGACAAATACCGTCGGGCACTGGGCGGCCGTAATATAACTGATGCCTTCACTCATCAGACTGACTCCCGGACTGGAAGAAGTCGTAAAAACTCTTTCTCCGCATGCTGATGCCCCGAAGATCATATAAGATACAGCCACCTCACTTTCACCCTGCAAAAAAACGCCGTCAACCTCTGTCAGGCGTTTGGCAAGATATTCAGCCACTTCAGTCTGGGGTGTAATGGGATAGGCAAAGTAATTCAGGCATCCGGCCCGAATGGCAGCCTCGGCAATCGCCTCATTGCCTTTCATCAATACTTTACTCATCTTCATCCTCCGTTTATTATTGTGCCGCCTTTTCTTCTTCGATCTCACTGATCGCTATGGCCACATCCGGACACATTGTACAACAAATGGCGCAGAATATACAATCTTCCGGACGTGCCTGGAAAGCCGGAAAATAGCCTTTGGTATTGAGCCCGTCTGAAATCTCCAGAACATTTTTCGGGCATGCATCAACGCATATCCCGCATCCTTTACAACGGTCTTTATCAATCAAATGCTTGTATGCCATCTATAAAAAACTCCCCTTGGAATTGAAAATTGACGATCTCGTAAAAAGTAAGAAAAGCAGGCCTTTTACGAGTGTATTTTATTTGGTCACAGAATACACAAAACACTCTTAAGTAACTGAATCCCCAAAATTTCCGGCTGCCTTCCACGGTGGAACGAGCTGCCGGGTAATGGACAAAACCGGACAATTAAATCGCTGAATCTCGATCACCGCCAGCAACTCCTGGGCGACGGTGACAAACTCCAGCGGCAGACCGCTGGCAGCTGACAATTTTTGAAGAAAATCATGGCCGTCATAAATTTCCTGGGTGCCGGTCTCGTCAATCAGGTTCGCATTGCCGATCAGCCCTGAAATGGTCAACTTGGCCGCCGTTTCGATTTCATCTTTTATTTTCAAGCATCCTTCAAGGGTTGCCGTCTGCGGACGAAATGGATTCACCACCTGCAGCATGTGAACATCTAAACCCGCAAAGGCATCACCAAGGGCGGCCAGAACCATTGCCCCGGCATCATCCCCACCAACATCCAACAGGGTCAGACCATCGGGTTGTCGAATCATACCGGCAACTGCGGGGCTGAGAATCGGAAGATCGGCATGCAGATATTCCTGGGGGGGCAAAACCACCTTGATACCGAAGGCCTCAAGCGCTTTGCGGGCCTCCCGGGTTCTAAAATAGGGATTTACCAAATCCAGATCAGCAATCCGTACGTCCAAACCCGAGCGTTTGCGATTGACCGCCAGATTTATGGCTACTTCCGTCTTACCGCTGCCGTAGTTTCCAACGATGGCAACTATTCCGTTTAAACTGATTTCCAAATTGGACCCTTTTCAGCACCCGAGACGACGTATAATATTGAGACCCATGACGCTCGGGGATCGGCAAATGTTCAGGGGTACAAACGAATTTGGTAATTTAAGGGGAATTTAATTTTATGTCAAGTCCTTTCGGGCTGCTATGAAAGAAGGCTGATCCTTTTTCTGCTTTTTATTCAACCGGCAGTATGCTAATAAAAATAAAGGCCCCCCGCAGAGAGTGCCAGGCCTGAATTTCACCCCGGAGGGCTTGGATTTGCCGTTCAGTATCCAACGGAATGATGGAAAAATGGAATATTGAGTATGACAAAAGTGCTAACCGGGCTTGAAAACCTGATCAACAAACCCCGTCCCTGGATTTCCAATGAGCGGATCGGCATTTTGTGTAATCCGGCTTCGACGGACCGTCACTTGGCCCACACCCGCCGGCTCGTGGATCAAGCGTTTCCGGAGCAACTAAAAGCCCTGTATTCTCCCCAGCATGGCTTTTTTGCCGAAAAACAAGACAATATGATCGAATCAGAGGATATAATTGATCCGGTTTTGCAAATTCCGGTCTTCAGTCTTTATGGTCAGACCCGCATTCCGGAGGCCAGAATGTTCGAGCCCATTGATGTTTTGCTGGTGGATCTGCAGGATGTCGGCACCCGGGTATATACGTTTATCTACACCCTTTCATACTGTCTTGAAGCCGCCCGGGAATTTAACATCAAGGTTGTTATTCTGGATCGCCCGAATCCGATTAATGGAATTACCGTCGAGGGCAACTGCCTGGCAGCTGATTGTGTGTCCTTTGTGGGCCGGTATCCGATCCCCATGCGGCATGGATTGACAGTCGGCGAGATTGGTAGGTTGTTCAACGATTACTTTGAGATCGGCTGTGACCTGGAGGTAATCCCCATGAGGGGTTGGACACGAAACATGTTGTTTGGGGACACCGGCCTGCCCTGGGTTGCGCCCTCACCCAATCTCCCTACGCCCGTGTCGACCCTGGTATACCCGGGACAGGTATTATGGGAAGGGACCAATGTGTCGGAAGGACGCGGCACCACCCAACCCTTTGAGCTGGTTGGCGCCCCTTTTATGGATGTGCAAAAAATCCTTGCTACATTAGAGAAGGCAAATTTACCGGGGGTGGTCTTCAGGCCTGCCGTGTTTGAACCGGCATCGAATAAATGGCAGCAAACAGCCTGCAATGGTTTTCAAATCCACGTCGCCGATCCGCAGCGATATCAGCCCTACGCAGCCACCCTGCACCTGCTCCAGGCGGTGATTTTACATCATCGTGAACAGTTTGAGTGGAAAGCCCCTCCCTACGAATATGAATTTGAAAGAATGCCCATCGACCTGATTATCGGTGATCACACCATCCGTAAACGCCTTGAAAACCTGGAGCCGCTTGATGAAATTGAAGTCTCCTGGCAGGAGGAACTTAACCAATTTAAGAAGATCAGCCGGCAGTTTCACCTTTACAGATAATCAGAGGGTAGCGTGATTAATTTCGGATTTGGGATTGCGGATTTCGGTTTTTCTTGATTTTGGATTTTGGATTACCTCGATATCGAATTTTAGATTTCGGATTGATAAAAAGAGAAGTTTTCGGGTTGCGCGGAAAAAGCCAGGCAAATCCGAAATCCCAAATCCCTAATCGAAAGACCCGCAACTCGCAACCCGTAAAGCCAGAGACCAGGAGCCAGAGACAAGTGACCAGCGACCAAAAACCAGAAACCAGCCTACCCTCCGACCTGTCGGGTCGAAGATTAACGAAGTCCGAAGCCCACAGGGCGAAGGGGGGAAACCAGAAACCAGCCTGCGACGAGCTCAGCCGAGTCGAGGCCGGCGACTGGCAACGCATGTGGTTTAAGACAAACAAGGTCTGGGTGGCCGTTGATGCACAGGGCAAACCGGTCACCAAAGATGGCAAGGTATTGATCAAATACCAGCTGAAGCAGGATTATGAGTACTGGGTGAAAAAAAATAATGTCAGCCCGATTGACTGCCCTCCGCCCAAAACGAAATTACAGAAAAAAGGGGGAAACCGCAATAAAAAATCCGCTAACCATAAACCCACCGCCGCTTCGGAACCCTGGGACGAATCGGCTTACGAGGACAAAATATGCGTATTCACAGACGGGGCGTCTTCAGGAAATCCAGGTCCTTCTGGAATCGGTGTGGTGTTATGTTACGGGGAGCATGAAAAGGAAATATCTCAATTTATAGGCAACGCCACCAACAACATTGCTGAGCTTAAGGCCATCGATGCCGGGCTAGGAGCTCTAAAAAATAGGGATATTCCTGTCAGACTGTTTACTGACAGCAAATATGCCTATGGATTGCTGGAGCTGAACTGGAAGCCCAAAAAAAACCGGCAGCTTATTGATTCTATTAAAAAAAAGATGACCGGATTCAAAGATCTGAAGATTATTAAAGTAAAAGGACACTCCGGCCATCCGGGAAATGAAAAGGCCGATTATCTGGCCACCTTGGCCATCAAAAAGGCCCAACGGTAGGGCACCAGATTTAGGTTCCTATTTTGCGCTCTAAACAAAAGAGCCCGGCAATTTATTTTGCAGGGCTCTCACCTTTCTTTATCTTCAACCGATTGCTATTTAGTTTTTAAGGTTTCGATCTCCTCTTTAAGCTCGGATATTTCTCGCTTATATTTTTCTACGTCTTCATCGCCGGCAGCATCTGGTTCTGCTTCTGGGCTCTCCTCCTGTTTCCAGGTATCTTTAAGCTCATCAATGCCTAAATAGATGGCCAGAGCACCGCCAAGTAAAAGCATCACAGGGATGGTACCGGCAATAACTGTCAAGAATTGAGGAAACCAGGCCACAATCCCGATCAACCCCAACAGTGCGGCGATTGCACCGCCAATTAATGTTTTCATATAACACCAACCTCCTTTCATATGCGTTCAATTGCCTGAAAAATACCATAGCACAGTAAGTAACACAAGCCAATAATATATTGCAAACCAAAATCTATTCTGCTAATTTTTAAAGGAGCGTTTCTATCTGTATATTTTATTAGATCAGAAGCCCTTAGGGATACCACTATGCCCAAAAAGGAAAAAGCAGCGCCGACTCGCTACAGCGGACCGTCCAGCCGTTGGGTCAATAAATTTTTACGCGGTTCCTATGATCATTACCCCTGCCTGCTGCCGGACAAAATCGGCGGCCTCTCCAACCTGCTTCTTAAGCTTTTTTACTCGGGGATCAAGGTTGACGACCAGCAGACTGAAATTCTTCAGCAGCTGGAAGAAAATGGCATTGTTGTTTACGTATCCAAATTTAAAAGCTTTTTTGAGTATCTTTTCTACTATAACCGCTACCGCCAGGAGCATCTGCCGTATCCTCAGTTAGGGTTTGACTACAAGGTTTATATTTGGCAGCCGGTATCACGGGTATTAAGATTTTTTTTGGCCAAACTGGATTTCATATTGCGGTATCAGTCATCGCCGGACCCTTATGACCGTGGATATCTTAAACAGGAATTGATTAACGGCCGGTGCGGCTTCCTGTCACTGGTCGGGAAAAAAATATTTCATCGTCGTTTTGTAAAAGCGGAAACCGACCCGCTACACTACCTGATCGAAATACAAAAAACCATTGACCAACCGATATACCTCATTCCGCAGCTAATGTTTTTCAGCAAAACCGCCCGCCGCGAAAACCCGACCTTGATTGACATCCTTTTCGGGCCCGAAGACAAACCGCGGAACATCAGAAGACTGGTCACCCTGTTTAAAAACAGAGGCAGGGTATTTGTGGAGGTATCCGAACCGCTGAATCTGAAACACTACCTGAAATCAGTAGAGACCCGTAATCAAACTACAGAATATCAGTCATTGCTGCTGCGTCGCGACCTGCTGGTTCAGCTCAACGCCCATCGCCAAAGCGCTACGGGACCTGTCCGCAAATCAAGAGAAGAGTTGAAAGAAAGTATTTTAACCACTGAACGCTTTCAGCGATTCATGGAAACTTATGCTGAAAACCGTGATATCCCCATCCACGAGGTCCGGCGCAAGGCAGCTGCGTATATCGAAGAAATCGCCGCCAATTATAAACCGGCCTTCATAAAAGTGGCAGCGGTTATTGTAGAGTGGCTAACCCGGACAATGTTTGACGGATTTACGACCAATCATGAAGTCCTCAATCGAGTAAAAAATATGTCCCTGAAGGGCCCTCTGATTTTGATTCCCAGCCATAAGAGCCATATTGATTATCTTATCTTGGATTATGTCCTTTATCACAACAACCTGCCGGTACCGCATATTGCGGCGGGAAAAAACCTTTCCTTCTGGCCCATGGGGCCTTTATTTCGCAGTGGCGGCGCCTTTTTCCTCCGTCGCTCCTTCAGTGGCGCAGTGCTCTATTCAAAGGTTTTCGCTGAATACATCCACAAGTTGTTAGAAGAAGGCTATAACGTTGAACAATTCATTGAAGGCGGTCGGAGTCGTACCGGCAAGCTGCTGATGCCCAAGTTGGGATTGCTGTCAATCCTCATGAACGCCTATAAAAATGGCGCTTGCAAAGACATGCTGATCGTGCCGATTTATATCGGATATGACAGAATCATCGAAGAAAAGTCTTATCTGCACGAACTTGGTGGCGGCCAGAAAGAACCGGAAAACATAATTCAGGTATTCCGGGCGCGAAAATTTTTAAAAAAGCGCTACGGCAAAATATACATCCAGTTTCATGAACCCATTTCCGTAAACCAGCTGCTGAGCCAGCAGGGTCAAACGCTGACGCAAATGAAATCCAAGGAAATAAATGCCTTCATTCGAAAATTAGGTTACCAGACTATAAATGCCATCAATCGGGTAACGGTCGTAACCTCGCATGGGCTGGTCGCCAGCGCCATTCTAAATTTCTCAAAAGAAAAATTTTCCAGCAGTGAACTGCTTTCCGTACTTGCAACTTATATGAAATACCTGGCGACGCAGAATGCTAAGCTGGCCGACACCCTGGTTTCTGATCAACAACGGGCATTTGAAAAAGTTGTGGAGTCGTATACCCAAAGAAAGTTCATCGAACCGCTTTCCAAAGGCAAAGAAGACAAAGATACCGAAAAAAAATATTTTATAAATGAGGGTCGCAGGCTTTATCTGGAATATTATAAAAATACCTGTATTGCCTTTTTTATTCCGGCGGCATACACCGCCATGGCTATTTTGGAAAGAGACAGTTTCCGGTTATCGGCATCCGATCTGCATGCGGGCTATGGGTTCTGGCGCAAATTTTTTAAATATGAATTTGCCTATGATGTTGATATCCGTTCCGAGTTCCATGTGCGCAAAAGTATCAAGGCCTTCATCGATGAAGGCATGGTCATACCGCACCAAACCCTGCCCGACACCTATGATGTCACTCCCACCGGCTTTCGCAAACTGAAGATATTCGCCTTTTTCCTTAAAACCTATTTGGAATCATATTGGATCGTGCTCAACTTCTACATGCGAAACCCCCCAAACGCGGTCAAACCCAAAGACCGGATAAAAAAAATTACAGCAAGGGGCAATCGCATGTATAAGCGCAAAGAGATTGACCGTAAAGAAGCCCTGTCAAAAGTTACCTATCAAAATGCCATCGAAATGTTCTCCAGCCGGAGAATTAAGGGATCCGATGACACGGAAAAAATTGAACCGTATGCCGCCGCCATACAGAATGCCCTGAAATATCTACAACCATGAAAGCTCTCATACTGGCGGCTGGATACGGTACCCGTTTGCGGCCCTATACCAATCATACGCCCAAACCCCTGTTCTCGATTGCCGGTCGTCCCCTGCTGGATATTATCATTGACAACCTCCAAAAGGCCGGCTGCGAAGCAGTTATCATTAACACCCACCATTTGCATCAGGAGATCGAAGCTTTCGTCACTGCCCGAAATTACCGCTTGCCGGTATCTACCCGTTACGAGCCTCAAATCCTCGGCACGGGCGGCGCCATTAAAAATGTGGCCGATTTCTGGGATCATCAGCCCTTTATGGTCATCAATGCCGATATTGTTGCCGATATTGATTTATCAGAGGTTTACCGGACCCATTGCCGTCAGCATCCCACGGCCACCCTGGTGCTTTGTGATGATCCCGTCTTTAACAGTGTTGCTGTAGAAAAAAACAAATGGATTAAAAGGTTTCAAGACCGGGGGCAGATTACTCATCAACCGGCCGAACGCCTGCTGACCTTTACAGGCATCCAGGTTCTTGACCCCCTCATACTGGACTATATACCGGAAAATAAGGCATACAGCAGCATCGATGCCTTTAAAAAAATCCTGGCGGATGACAAAAAACTACAAGCCTATATTGCGCCTGATGGAAAATGGCAGGATATCGGAACACCGGAACGTTATCGGCAGACGGCATATGAGACAGTCTCGCCCCGGGCTTTCAGAAGGGCTTTCGGAGATTTCTCTGATCTGCGGATAGAAAAGAAAAAGCTTAAGGGTGACGGATCGGAAAGGCAATGGTACCGATTGGAGTCCGGACGCCATTCCCTGATTATGGCAGATCACGGAATTCGTGAAAACCGATCGATATCTGAAGTGGATGCCTTTGTTCATATCGGGCAGCATCTATATGGTCAGGGTGTATCCGTACCCAAAATTTATTTTTTTGACACCTTTTGCGGCCTGGTATTCCTCGAGGATCTGGGAGATGTCAACCTGCAGCAGGCCGCAGGTTTAACACCCAATCCCGAGTCCCTTATCCGTCTTTATAAATCCGTCATTGATCAGCTCATTAAATTATCACTGGGTGGCGGAGATAGCTTTGATCCGGCCTGGACTTATCAAACTGCCTATTATGATCAGCAGCTGATACTAGAAAAAGAATGTCGCTATTTTCAGGAAGCTTTTTTAAAAGGCTATCTTGGACTCCGAACACGACCTGAAGACCTCGCAGCTGACTTCGCATCACTGGCCCAAAAAGCGCTTCAATATTCAAACACTGGTTTTATGCACCGGGACATGCAGTCGCGAAACATAATGATTAAAAACCAGCAGGTATACTTTATCGATTTCCAGGGCGGGCGCTTCGGTCCGGTTCAGTATGATCTGGCCTCCTTGCTGATCGATCCCTATGTTAATTTGACAGACACCATTCAAGATCAATTACTGGATTACACTATAGGCGCTCTGTCGGATATCGCTGCGGTGAAACCGAAAGAATTCCGATTTTGCTATCACTATTGCACCCTGACCCGAAATCTTCAGGTCCTTGGCGCCTTTTCCTTCCTGAGCAGGGTAAAAGGCAAACGCTATTTCGAAAAATACATACCAGCCGCGTTGCGAACCCTAAAATCAGCCCTTCACACTCACAGTCAAGGTGAATTTCCCGCACTGACGGCTGTGGTAGAGACGGCCCAAAATCAGCTGCAAAAGACCGGTATATTAATATAGGTAGCCCAGTGCATCTGGCAGAAAATTGAACAAAATTATCGAATTTGAGAAAATCACGGGAGGAATCCAATGAGCACAATTAAGGTAATGGTTAACGGGTTGCCTGGAAATATCGCCCGGTTAGTTGCCGGATACTTAATAACGGACGGGCGCTTTGAACTGGTACCCTATTCGCTAACCGGACCGGAGATCCAAAAATCAGAATATATCATCGACAACATTTCTGTGAAACTGATCCAGGCGGATCAAAGAAATTCACAAATAGAGCCAATAAAGCAATCCTTGGGAAAGTTTCTGAGTGTGGATTACACCCACCCGTCAGCGGTTAATCCCAACGCTGAATTTTATTGCCGTTACGGGTTGCCTTTTGTAATGGGTACCACCGGTGGCGACCGCGAAAAACTTGAAGCAACGGTGGCAGCGTCTTCCATTGCCGCTGTGATTGCACCAAACATGGCCAAACAAATTGTCGGCTTCCAGGCTATGATGGAATATGCCGCCGACAATTTCCCGGACTTGTTCAAGGGCTATTCTCTATCAATCAAAGAAAGTCATCAACAGGGCAAGGCCGATACCAGCGGTACGGCCAAAGCCATGGTCGGTTATTTCAACCGGCTGGGCGTATCTTTTTCAGCCGATGAAATCATCCGGGTGCGGGATCCGGATGTTCAAAAAACGCTCTGGGCAATCCCGCAAGAATATCTGTCCGGCCATGGATGGCACACCTACTCGCTGGTTTCAGAAGATCAGACCGTGAAATTTGAATTCACCCACAATGTCAACGGCCGTGAAGTCTACGTTCGGGGAGCCGTGGATGCAATTTTATACCTTTCTGAAAAAGTGCGAACCGGGACTCGAGGCCAAACGTTTACCATGATCGACGTCTTGAGGGGTGGCTAATCTTCAGGCTAAGAGCCTTTGTCAGCATGTGCCCATTAAAGGATAAAAAACATTTAAATTCAATATGTTATAGGAAAAATCATTCCGAGATACGCTTATTCCTGATTGACACTGAAGGCATATTTATTTAAACTTAAAATAGAGTTTCGAAATTGTTTTACCCGAATAACCAAACGAGGTCTGAATGAGCGATTCGGCCGACATTCTTCTTCAGCAGCTGGGCGGCGTCCGCTCCCCCTCGGGGGAACCAATGTCATCCCGGGAAACCGTCCAACCAAAAGGAACTGATGTTCAGTCCTCAGAACAGCTGGATCACTGGCGAATGCTATTGGTTGATCTGGTTTATCAGCTTAACGGCGCTTTTCGCGATGTCCATTACTGGGAGGGTTCGAAAACAGATAAGGATTCCAGCAAGGGATTTGTCAAAATCCTTCACGAGCTCCAACAAATGCCCCCCAACGATGGAGTGATACGGATTGAATTTCGAGGAAACTCCGGAACGAAAGTGTCTGAAAAAACAGATTTTATTATTCGATTCGGTGACCTGGTGGTGGATGTCGCCGCCGTATCCGCCATGATCAAGCGCATCGGTATTCGGGTCAAGCATTTCGAAGGACGGATAATCAAATCATTTGAGGGCTTTTCAGCCCAGGGCCTTGATACTATATCTATAAAAATTCCGGATGCCTCCGATGACTCCTTGGAAAAAATGCGGGTATGCATGCGCATTATTTCCTGTTTCAAAAAAGCAGTGGAAGACGATGCCGCCATCGCGTATGTCAAAAACGGCCAACCCCGTTCTTTGAAGCCGCTGTTGAATGAATCCCATCAGCCCGACCCCAACCTGACCCAGTTAGCCGCCATAAATGATTTGAGCCCTAAAAACATGCAGGAAATGATTCAGAAGGTCGCCGCTTTGATGAAAGGCCCGGATTTTGCGAGGTCCGGCCAACCACCTGCCAACGTTTATCAGACCATTTTTAACATTAAAAGCCTGCGCCGGAGACTGGCCAGACCGGCCATAGAGTTGAACAGCGACCGGACGCGGCAGGCAGATAGAAGCCAAAAAGGCGGGATCGGAGGGGCAGATGGCCGGGGAAGCGGGCCCGGCGGGGGCGGAGCCGGTGGCGCCCCTGTCAAAACTGACCCGGCTGTGCTGAAGGCAAATATGGCCAGGTTAGTGAAGGACGCCTATGGAGATTATCCTGAGAGGGCTGTGCAGGTAATGAAAACCATATACAGCGACGATTATCATCAGCTCGATTTTTCAGGACTCGAGGGGCGGATTCAGTTGGTAACCGATCTTTTAGCGACCCTGGAGAGCAATGATAAAGGCCGGGAGTTTATGGAGAATGTACTTGAGCGAATTCAGACCGGAATGGATCAGCTGCCACCAGATATGCTCGACGATTTAATCATTGACGGCGATGAAATTAAAATCTGGGCCGAAAATGAAGAGAAGGTCATTGGAAAGTCCAATGACAATCTTTTAAATATTATCGACACCGCTAAAGATCGTTCCGCGGCCCGAAAAAAGATGAAGCTGGCCTTAAGGGCAGATGGACAGTTTACAGACCAGGATTATGAGCAGTTGTCCAAGACGTTTAATATCTCCATCCAGGAGGCCGAAGAAATCGCCCAATTGTTCAAAAGTTGTTTTGACGGCCAGGGCAATTTCCAGAGAGCCCTTTTTGAGAAAAATGTGCCCGGATTTGCAGATCACCCCAAAAGGATATTTGAAATTCTCTGGGAATTTCTCAGGGAGATTCCGCGCCGCAGCGATCGTTTGCCGTTCCTGAATTCACTGCAATTGCTGGTAAAGGAAATTAAGCAACCCACCCAGGCCATCAAGATCCTGGTGTCCGACTTTATTTTTGATCCCGCTGAGGTCAGTTTTCCGGACCGAAATGCCCTGCTGCTGGCCATTCAGTTTCTGCGCACCTACAACAAAGAAATCCATATGGATATTGAAATTACTCCCGAAGAAGTGCTGATGGTCCATAAAGGCCTGGAGCCGGGAGTGACGCGTTATCTGATCTGGAAAATCGACGGAGAACAAAGACGGTTTGTCGAAAAAATGGTCACTATCCGCAAAAAGCTCATCCAGTCATTTGAACAGGAGGGATCGGATCTCAAAGTACTGCCGATTCGATTTTTACTGGCGCTGGAAAGAGAAGCCCACATATTCCTTGCACTTATTGGTGGAAAAACGGCCACGACCGTCATCCAGGGCGCCCTCAATGTATACGGCAATCCTGCCTCCCAGATCTTTTTACTTAAGGAAAGCCCCAACTATATGACCGGTCTGCTGCAGCATCTGGGCATTTTGATCCGGGGTATCGGGCGGGTCGGCCACGAATCGGATTTCACCCTGCTCGATGATATCAAAAAGCGACAGCAAGGATTTATGAACCTGTCGGAAGAACCGCGGCATATGGGTCTGGTGAAGCGTATCCTGGACGGAATCGATTCAGCCAAGCATGAAATTAGCTCCAGAATGAAGAATGACGAATGACAAGTGACGGATGGTGGTGTCGCTGCGCTCCGTCAATTTATAGCGGTTGTCATAAATATGTTCCGTTTGCCAGATTTGGAAACAGGAGAAAATGTAATGTGTAACCGCCTGAAATTACTATAAAAATGACAAACGCTCTAAACCAATATTTTATTTAGACCTCTCAACGACCTCATACGCCCTGGCAAGCGCCTTATCCAGATTCTCGGGCTGATCCCCTCCGGCCTGGGCCATATCCGGCCTGCCGCCACCACGACCGCCAACCTCTGCGGCGACCTGCTTGATAATATTGCCGGCATGATAACGGTCAGTCAGGTCCTGAGTTACCACCACGATCAGCATGGCCTTGGAGCCTGCGGTGCTGCCTAAAACAACAATGCCGGATTGGATTTTATTTTTGAGTTGATCGGCCAGGTTTCTGAGGGCCGCCGGTGTTTCCACGGAGACTTTTTGGGCCATTACTTTAATGCCGTCAATTGACCGCACGGCTTCCGGCGAGGCCTCTGAGGCTTCGGTCGCGAGTCTGGTTTTCAGCTGTTCAACTTCTTTTTCAAAGGCTTTTATATCTGTCTGCATTTTTTTGACCCGCGCCGGCACAGCCCGGGCTTTATCTTTGAGCAAATGGGCCGTAGCGTTTAACACCCTCGCCGTCTGCTGGATGAAAGTCAGCGCCGATTTGCCGGTCAGGGCCTCAATTCGTCTGACGCCTGAGGCAATGCTGGATTCACTGACAATTTTGAAAAGACCGATATTGCCGGTTCTTGCGGTGTGGGTCCCGCCGCAAAGTTCCTTGCTGAATTCGGTCAGGGAAACAACGCGCACACGATCCCCGTACTTTTCCTCAAATAGAGCCGTTGCCCCTGATTTAAAAGCGTCTTCAGCATCCATTTCAACAATTTCCGTCGGTATGTTCTGGCGAATACGCCGGTTGACAAGACCTTCGATGGTCTCCAGGGTATCGGCATCTATCAGCGAGAAATGGGAAAAATCAAAACGTAACCTGTCCGGTGCAACCATAGAGCCCGCCTGTTTAACGTGGTCCCCGAGCACCTGACGCAATACGGCGTGCAAAATATGGGTTGCGGTGTGATTCAGTGCCGTGGCCTCCCGCTTGGCCCCATCCACCTTCAGGCTGACGGCATCCCCCTTGCGGACGCTGCCGGATATCACCCGGCCCTTATGGATGATGAGTCCGGTGGGATCTTTGACTGTATCCAGAACCGCCAGCTCCAAATTCTCTCCGATAATGGTTCCGCTGTCGCCAACCTGACCGCCGGATTCAGCATAAAACGGCGTACTTTCAGTGACAATCTCTATTTTCTGCCCCTCAACCGCCTCGGTGATCTCTTCACGGTCGGCCACCATAACCAGTATTTTAGAATCGCCGCTCAGGGAATCATAGCCCACAAACTTGGGTTTGATACCCTGGGCCGACAGGCTTTTGTAAGCCTCACTGATACTGTCAAGGGCCGCCACCGACCGGGATCTGGCTCGCTGGGCGTCCATGGCCTGGTCGAAGCCCGCCATATCCAGCCCCATTTTTTCATCCCTGACGACATCTTGCACGATATCCACCGGAAAGCCAAAGGTATCATAAAGCTTGAAGATCACATCGCCGGGCACCTGGTTCTGGCCGCGGGCTCTGATATCAGCCAGGGTATCATTTAAAACCTTCATTCCCGTATCCAGGGTTTCTAAAAACCGGACTTCCTCATTTTTGATAATGCTGGTGATAAAGGCGGAGGCTTCGGACAATTCGGGATAGGCCGGTTTCATAATTTCAAACACGACCTTGGCCGTTTCAGACAGGAAGGGCCGGTTCAACCCGATATTGCGGCCGTAGCGAATGGCTCGACGCATTATCCGGCGCAGGACATAACCGCGGCCCTCATTGGATGGCATAATGCCGTCGCCGATAAGAAAAGCGGCCGCCCGGCTGTGATCGGCAATAACTTTCATGGCCACATCGGTTTCAGGAGATTCCCCCAGATGCTTTTCAGCCAGTTCTTCGGTCTTCGCGATGATGGGCCGGATAAGGTCCGTGTCAAAATTGGTGGGTACGTTCTGGATGATTGACACCATGCGCTCTAAACCCAGGCCGGTATCGATACTTGGTTTCGGTAAGGGCGTCATCTTCCCGGAAGCATCCCGGTTAAACTGCATGAACACCAGGTTCCATATTTCCAGATACCGATCACAGTCACAGCCGGCAGTGCACTCAGGCCGCCCGCACCCGAATTCTTCCCCGCGATCTATCAGAATCTCCGAACAGGGTCCACAGGGCCCCGTATCGCCCATGGACCAGAAGTTGTCTTCTTCACCCAATCGAACAATGCGATCTTCGGGCAGTCCGATATTTTTGTGCCAGAGGTTATAGGCATCGTCATCATCAAGGTATACCGAAGCCCATAATTTATCAGCGGGCAAGCCATATCCATTGGTTAAAAGATCCCAGGCCAATTCAACGGCGCCCTCCTTGAAATAATCGCCAAAAGAAAAATTGCCGAGCATTTCAAAAAATGTGTGATGCCGGGCCGTATAGCCGACATTTTCCAGGTCATTGTGTTTGCCGCCGGCCCGAACACATTTCTGGGAAGTGGTTGCCCGGACATAATCTCTTTTGTCCTCCCCGAGAAAAACACGCTTAAACTGCACCATCCCGGCATTGATAAACAACAGGGTGGGGTCTTCCTGGGGTACCAGCGAAGAACTGCGGACAATCCGATGGTTATGCTTAGCAAAATACCCAAGAAATCTCTTGCGTATGTCGTTTCCAGTCATTGAAATCTCCGTTTGCGCGCTGCGGGTTAAGCGTTACGGATTGCGCGTTACGGGTTGCGGGTTCCGAACTCGAGACATTCCGCATTCCGCATTCTATTTTGGTGCTTTCTCCACAACCTCTCCGGCTTCCTGGCCGGCTTCCTTGTTGGCTTCCTTTTCGACAAATCCCAGGGCCTCTCTGCATTTCTGATAAATGTCATCGTACATGTCCTGATTTTCAGCCAAAAAGCGTTTGACGTTTTCACGTCCCTGCCCGATCCGTTCGCCCTGGTAAGAATACCAAGAACCGCTTTTGTCGATAATGTCGGCATCGACACCCACGTCAATCAGGTCACCGGTTTTAGAAATGCCTTCACCGTAGGAAATATCGAATTCTGCTTCCGTAAACGGCGGTGCCATCTTATTTTTAACCACCCGCACCCGGGTTCGGTTGCCCACAACCTCCTGTCCATCCTTGATGGCGCCAATGCGCCGAATATCGAGTCGGACCGAGGAATAAAACTTCAGGGCATTGCCACCGGTGGTGGTTTCCGGGTTGCCGAAGACCACCCCGATTTTCATTCGAATCTGGTTAATAAATATAACCGTTGTCATGGTTTTACCGATCGTACCCGTTAATTTTCTCAGCGCTTGGGACATGAGTCTGGCCTGCAGGCCCATGTGTGAATCGCCCATCTCTCCTTCAATTTCGGCTCGTGGTACCAGCGCCGCCACGGAATCAATCACCAGGATGTCGATGGCTCCGCTTCTAACCAGCATATCGGTAATTTCAAGGGCCTGCTCGCCGGTATCCGGCTGAGATACCAATAGCTCATCGCAGTTGACGCCCAGACGTCTGGCATAGCCGATGTCAATGGCGTGTTCAGCATCGATAAAAGCCGCAATCCCGTCATTTTTTTGAGCCTCAGCCACCACGTGCAGGGCCAGGGACGTTTTACCGGATGCTTCCGGCCCAAAAATTTCCACTACCCGGCCACGGGGAAGTCCCCCGATTCCCAGGGCTTTGTCCAAAGACAGGGAACTGGTGGAAATAACCGGCACCTCCATCACGGGCTTGTCCCCCAATTTCATGATAGCACCTTTGCCGAACTGGCGCTCCACCTGAGTCATGGCGGACGCCAGGGCTTTTTCTTTATTTTCAGAAATTGACATAATTTCCCCCTTTTAGGAGTGAAAAATGATGAATGACGAATGACGAATTAAGGACGTCGCTACGCGCCATCGTATAAATTTTAATTTATGAATAAAGATAGCATTCCTTCATTCGACATTCGTCAATCGACATTCGTCATTCCGAGATTGGTTTGTTTCAATTTTGAGTAAACAGGGCCCGATGGTTTCAAATCGCTTCCAAACAAAAAAACCTGATTGCAGGTGAATTCATCTGAGTTTAGAGTGGCATATTCACTTATCATTTGACGAACCGCCGCCGGATTGGCGGGCTTTTTGAATCGACCCAGCGTCAAATGGGCCTTGAACGATCTTTTGTCTTTGGGAAATGCCACC
Organism: Desulfobacterales bacterium; assembly: GCA_049669725.1. Classification (GTDB taxonomy): domain Bacteria; phylum Desulfobacterota; class Desulfobacteria; order Desulfobacterales; family JAFDCJ01; genus JAFDCJ01. The sequence continues at coordinate 12,177 of JBATKU010000383.1, read as the reverse complement.
CGGGCCAGTTCCTGCTCCAGCCGGCTCTGCAAAGCCAACAGCGATTGGGTGTCTCCGCCAAGGCCGACCCAGATGACGCGCGGACGTTTAATTCCCGGGAAAACGCCGATCCCCTTGACATACACAGTGACCGGCAAGCAATCAATGGCGGCAACAGCCATCGCTGTGCCAATTTTGTCAATATCGTCGGGGTTGACATCTCCTAAAAATTTTAGGGTCAGATGGATATTTTCGGGTCGCACCCAGCGGGCCCGAATTTTCAACCGTTTTAAATCCTGCTGCACTTCCTGAAACAGCGAAATCACCGCCGGGGGCAGCTCCAAAGCAATGAAAGTGCGTATGGTCTCGGACATGCTCAAAACGATATTGAATATTTATGGATTTTTTTCATTTTTTAAAATTCTATCCTTAAGTTAACCCATATCGCATCGCGTATCCAGTATCGAACATTGAGTATCGAGCATCCAGTATCGAGCATCCAGCATCCAATATCGAGCATCCAGCATCCAGCATCGAGCATCCAGTATCGAGCATCCCTCACTTACGGGGCAAGGTAAACTGAGGCTCACCTAAAAAGAATTTCCCCTGGGAAACCTTTATCTTCAGAATTTCGGCTATTTCGCGGGCCCTAACCAGGCTGGACAAGGGAACGGTTGGTACCTCCTGCCCGTTGAGCTTGATAAACCCGCTTTTTAGCTCGGCGTAACTGACCTGCCCGTAACTTCTGGCAACACCGTTGGCGTAATCGTTGCCGTAGTCGATGATTTGCGTAACGATATCTTCATCGGAAATGCCCGTGTAACCGGCAATTTCTTCATTTAGAATCGGAATCGGGACCCCCAGCCCCACTGCAAGCGAACATCCGTACCCCTGCAGACTCATTCCCACCAGCCATTTCGGACTCATCTTTTTTAAATCTCCCATCACCCAGAGCGTTCCGGCGGGCGATACCGGCACTCCCTTTTTATTCCTTTTGACCGATGGGTTGTGCTGGGTGCCGTACCAGGTTACATATCCTTCTGCGCCGCCTAAAAAAATCCGTGTCCCCAGTCCGATGGTCTTATAATAAGGATCATTAAACAGGGGACTGAGTTGGCCGGCGGAACAGTAATTGGCATTAGCTGCCCCGGGTTTCAATGCCCCCATATAGGTGTAGATCGTTTTTTTGGTGAAATTAACCGCACAGTTGTAATTCTGATAGGCGTTTCTCGGATTGCAGAGGGTCGCCTGGGGCAGCGTGCGCAGGGTAATCTCTTTTTCCTCCAGACGGTTGGGGTAACAGTCGGTACCGTAACCTGTGGCTTTGAGGTGAACCTTTTTCCCGGCAACCAGATCCTGAATGACGTGTCCACCCCCGTAGCTGAACTCTCCGGGATAGACTTTATTGAGCGGGTCATCCTCAACCGCTTCTGTGGCCCCGATGTAACAGTCAACAGCGGCCACACCGGCGTAGGCCGGGACCCTGTTCAACCAGACTTTAGAAGCTTTAATGCCTGGAACCGAATGGCCAAAGTTGATAAAGGCGCCGGATGAACACATGGGGGCAAAGGTTCCGGTGGTCACCACATCCACCTGGCGGGCGGTCTCGACAGGCCCTTCGTTTTTGACGATATCTATAATCTCTTCGGCCGTAACGACAACAACATCGCCGGATCTGATTTTGGCGTTGATTTCCCGGATGGTTTTATTGATTTTATACTTTTTCATGTCCGATCACTCTTTTTGGGCAAGGGATTGGGCCCACTTAATTTTAGATGTCACATTGTTTTGTATCCATTTCCTATCCCACCATTCGACCGGATTAACGAAGGTGTCGTTGATCAGTATGCTAAAGTGAAGATGGTCACCGCCGGCCATTCCGGTACTTCCGGTGCGGCCCAATTTGTCGCCCCGGGCCACTGGATCCCCGACCTTGACGGCGATCTGACTTAAATGGGAGTACATGCTGAACAGTCCCAAACCGTGATCCAGAATTACTGTCTTTCCGTAAATGCCCAATGGCTGAGAAAGTGCAACAACACCGCCGTTGCCGGCCGGCACCGGGCTGTTGGAAATCGATGCCAGATCGATTCCCAGATGTACCTGCCGATCTATCTGGTGCCCCTTGTAATAATAGGTACGGTGATCCGCAAATCGCGCCCGGGTGGCTGATTTCGGCAATCTTAAGAAACTGCCCTGCCAGTGCATTTTTTGATCGGGTTTCTGACACGCAGCAGCGATCTTCTGGTAATTGGCCGCTCGAAGACCCCGGTTAATCTCAAGGAACTTATCCACGGGAGATTTTGAGGCGTCCGGGGAAATTTGGGGTAAAAATTCAGGTAGTTTGCGGTTTAAAAATCCGTCCGATATGTTGATTTTATCTTTTCTAAAAACCTTGCGGCGGATATGATAGTAAAAGCTGCTTTCGGCTTGATTGCCGGCCGGATCCAGAGCCCTGACACGGATGTCGGTATCGCGCCCCTGTTGATAACCGAGGGCAATAAAGGTCAGATAAACAAGGGGGTCGTCGAAGAACCCCCCGTAACCTGGAAAAAATTTATCCGCGATCTGAACCCCGCTCTGAGAACAGGTTTCGGAGGTGCGAAAAATTACCAGCCCGGCCCCTCCCTGATTAATATTATGGGCACGGCTCAGCACCTCTATCGCCGGTGGCTGGGTGTCAATCACCACCGTCTTTTCCATATAAGTTTTGTTACCTTTCCACCAATCCCTCCATGAGTAATCCAGCAAAACCATGCGCAGAACTGCTTCACCATCGCTGAATCCCAATTTTTGGGGCGCTACCGCAATTTTTATGGAGGCCTCCTTCAGGCTTCCGCCTTTAAGCAGACCTGCCGACGGAAAATCCGCCTCGTGCAGGACGACTTCCTTGCCGTCTTTAAGGAGACCAACCCAGAGTCTGCGCACACCGCTTTTGGTATCAGACACCGCAATGGTGAGGTCCCGGGAAACGCCGATATAAGGTGAGACCAGGTCCAATTCCAATGTCGGCTGCTCCCCCTCCAGGCGAACCAGTAATAACCAGGCCAAGGGCAGAATGATAATCAGACACCCAATGGCGATTATCCGCAATTTAATATTTTTGGTTTTCGCTTTCACGGGAAAGTATTAGATCCTTTACTTGAGGACTGTAAAAATAGAAGCTGTTTAAATAGCAGTTAACCTGCTGATAATCAAGGCCTGTTTTCCTATCTTGACATTTGGCGGTGTGCAGGCTAAATGTTCGTGTTACGAGTTACCGGGTGCGCGTTGCGGGTCTCTCGATTTGGGATTTGGGATCTCGGATTGAAAAGAGGTGGATTGAGAGCTGTGGGTATGGCGAAAACAATAAATATAGGCAACCTGACCATGGGAAGGGGATCACCCCTGGTTCTCATTGCCGGTCCCTGTGTAATCGAGGATTATGCGACGACCCGGGAGATTGCCGCTCAGCTGAAAGAAGCCACTGACAAACTGGAAATGCCTTTTATCTTTAAGGCTTCTTTTGATAAGGCCAACCGTACCTCCGTTAACGCTTTCAGGGGACCGGGTTTAACCGAAGGCCTCAGGGTTCTGGCAGAAATCAAAAAAGAATTCAGCATTCCGATCCTTTCCGATGTCCATCGCATCCGCGAAATTCCAGCGGCTGCCCGGGTACTGGACATCATCCAGATTCCTGCTTTTTTATGCCGCCAGACTGACGTCATTGTGGCAGTGGCCAAAAGCGGCAAGGTTGTGAATATCAAAAAGGGACAGTTTCTGGCGCCATGGGATATTGTCAATGTAGTCGAAAAGATCACATCAGCAGGTAACCGCCGTATTCTCATTACCGAACGGGGGACGATGTTCGGCTATAACAACCTGGTGGTGGATTTTCGCGGATTTATGATTTTGCGCCAAACCGGTTATCCTGTGATTTTTGACGCCACACACAGCGTACAGCTCCCGGGCGGGGCCGGTAAGAGCTCGGGGGGACAGCGGGATTTTGCCCCGATGCTGGCCAGAGCGGCCGTGGCAGCAGGGGTCGACGGTGTTTTCATGGAGGTTCATACAAACCCGGAGCAAGCCCTTTGTGACGGTCCCAACTCCTTAAAACTCGACACCATTCATAATCTACTCTCCCGGTTAAAGACAATTCACCATACAATCGGCTAAGATGAAAAATATCGCATCCTTAGAAAAGTTAAAGCATATTCAGCTTCTTTTGCTGGATGTCGACGGCGTCCTCACCGACGGCAGTATTATTTACAATGATGCCGGCAGCGAAACCAAAATTTTCAATGCCAGGGACGGGTTTGGCCTAAAGCTGGTGATGCAGGCCGGAATCAAGGTCGGCATCGTAACCGGAAGAAGCTCTAACGCGCTGCGTCACCGCTGCGACAACCTGGGGATTCGTTATATATTTGATGGCTTAGCGGACAAGGCCATCATACTTGAAAAGATTGCTACCCAAACGGGGGTAGGCCCGGACAACGCCGCCTTTGTGGGTGATGATTTGCCGGACCTGCCGATAATGAAACGCGCAGGTTTGTCTATCGCGGTGGCCGATGCCCATGAAATTGTTCGCCAAAAAGCCGATTGGACAACCCGGGCCCGAGGGGGTCACGGCGCCGTACGAGAGGTATGCGAAGCACTGTTAAAAGCCCAAGGGCTTTGGGACGAATTAGTCGAACGATATTAGTTAGAGTATTAGGGTCGGATATCTAATAGATGTTTGCATAAATATTAGGTGTCGGGTGTCAGGTGTCAGGTGTTATGCGGAAACCAAAGCCGGAAAATAAGAATTGAATGTTCTGGCTCTATATCTTGTTTCGGTTATTCCTGATCCAGTCGGCAGTGCGAAACCTGACACCTGAAACCTGAAACCTTTCTTTGAACGGTTATCGTCTTGATAGGGTTAAAGAAAAATAAAAAACTGAGCCTTATACTGCTGGCGGTTATTATAGTAGCCATCGGAACCATTGCGGCGGTTTTTATCGGATACCATCGGGTATCCACCGCGCCTGAGCTGCTGCTCTCCTCGATCAAAGAAGGCGCCAATCTGTCGCTGGGAAAAATTCGACAGACAGCCACCCGTGACGGCAAAAAAGAATGGAGTCTGGAAGCCGACTCGGCGCATTATCTAGAAAATGATAAAAAAGCTGTTTTAAAAAACCTGTTGATAACTTATTTCCTTAATGACAATCGAGAAGTCCATCTGGAAGCAGAAGAGGGAATATTGCATACCGATACGAATGACATTGAATTTTCAGGCCATGTTGTGATAAGGAATGAAGATTATCGGTTAAGAACCAAGCGCTTGAGCTACGAACACGGGCCACGCGTCATTTTCTCCAATGACCCGGTCCAAATTTCAGGTGAAACCATGGAGCTATCGGCTAATTCCATAAAATATGATCTTAACAATGATAAAATTATTTTAACCGGCAATGTCGAGGCTGACGTCGCAAGGGATTTCACAGCAATTCAGAACATGGGTACCCGACAGTAGCAGCCCGGATTCGATCTTGCAAAGGCGCGTGAAAATTCAGGGCAGGTTCTTTTTATGAAATCGTGTGGTAAAGGTTGCAATTTTAGATCATCTCAACTAAAATAGAAGAAAATTAGCTTTTCTGGCACTCAAATTGCAGGACGCCGGAGCCGAACAGATCGTCGATTACTGAATACTAACCGAGACGAAGCGAAGCCCGCGGATATAATGGCACTTGAACTACGACAACAATTAAAATTAACCCAACAGCTGATCATGACGCCGCAACTTCAGATGGCCATCAAGCTGTTGCAATTGTCCCGGCTGGAGCTCATGGATACCATTCGAGCCGAGCTGGAAGAAAACCCCGCCCTCGAAGAAGTGCCGGAGAGCACATCCACCGAGCAGTTAACCGATCAGCCGGATACCTCATCCTCCGATGCCTCGGAAACTAAAGAAGTCACCATAGAAGAAAAACTTCAGGAGGATATCGATTGGAGCAATTATCTGGATGAGTATAACACGCCGGGACGGGTTCATTATGAATCCGAGGATCGTGATACCCCGAAATTTGAGTCCTTTATCGCCCATAAAGAGTCCCTGAATGACCATTTGCTCTGGCAGTTTCTGATGACCAAACCCAACAAGGAAGAAGAAAAAATTGCCAGCCTGCTCATTGGAAATTTAAATAAAGATGGTTATCTTCAGGTATCGACCGAGGAGATTGCCTACACGAGCGGTTCTCCACATGAGAAAATAGAGGAAATTTTAGCAAGCATTCAAACATTTGATCCGGTGGGCGTTTGCGCCCGAGATCTGCGGGAATGTTTGTTAATTCAGGCAAAACACCTGGGTTTGGAAAATACGATCGTTACCGATATCATCGAAGATCATCTGCCGAATCTGGAAAAGAAAAATTACAAGGCCATCTGCAAGGCGCTTAAAAAAAGCATGGATGAGGTCGTTTCGGCCATTAACGTCATCAAGGTTATGGAACCCAAGCCCGGCAGGCAATACAGTGATGAAACACCGCAGTATATCAATCCGGATATTTACGTCTATAAACTTGAAAACGAGTTTGTCATCATGCTTAATGATGACGGCATGCCGAAACTCAGGGTAAATTCTTTCTATAAAAATTCCATCGGCCGCGGTAAAAAAGTTTCCGGGGAAGCCGAAGATTACATTCAGGAGAAAATGAGATCCGCCGCCTGGTTGATAAAGAGCATCCATCAACGCCAAAAAACTATTTATAGAGCAATGGAAAGCATTTTACGCTTTCAGCGGGAATTTTTTGACAAAGGAATTGCCTACCTTAAGCCCATGGTACTCAGAGACGTCGCCCAGGATATCGGTATGCATGAATCAACGATCAGCCGGGTAACGACCAACAAATATGCTTTCACCCCTCAAGGTATTTTTGAATTAAAATATTTTTTCAACAGTTCCATTCGACGGATGCATGGTGGGGACATTGCTTCTGCCAGTGTCCAGGACAAGATCAGGCAAATCATCCTGGCTGAGGATCCCAAAAAGCCTTACAGTGATGATAAGATCGCTCAGATTCTGAAAAAAGAAGAGATTCACATCGCACGCAGAACAGTCGCTAAATATCGCGAGATGCTGAAAGTACTACCATCCAATAAACGCAAACAACTATAGGGAGGTCTAAAAATATGCAGACATCCGTCACGTTTAAGAATATTGATCCTTCGGAACCTTTAAAAGCATATGTGAGTGACAAATTGGATCGTTTCGATAAGTATCTCGACAATCCGGCCGAAGCCAATGTCGTGCTGACGGTCGAAAAATTTCGACACATCGCAGAGATCAACATTGCCGGTGACAAACTTACCATCATCGGCAGCGAGCAGACCAACGACATGTATTCCGCCATCGACATGGCGCTTGATAAGCTTGAAAAGCAGATTAAGAAAAGTAAACAGAAAATAAGAGAACGCCGGTCGGCATCGAAAAACCGAAATCGATCCATGCTGGAAGAGACTGACATTTTGCCGGACGAAGATGCTGAAAGGCAGGTTAAAATCCGCAATATAGAATATAAACCGATGGATATTGAAGAAGCCGTACTGCAAATGGATTTGATTGAGGATAATTTTCTGGTGTTTACCAATGCCAGAAGTGACCGCATTAATGTGTTGTACCGACGCAAAGATGGTCACTACGGCTTGATTCAGCCCAATTCATGATTACTGTAAACATCTCATTGTTTTTCCTATCCTATTTTCGGCTAACTGCGGGGCCTTGGAAAAACGTTTGGCTTCAGGCGGATTAAAAGCATCGATAAATATGAAAATTTGCGACGTCTTACAAAAAGAAACGATTCTGGCAGATCTTAAAGCCCAGAACAAAAAGGGCATTCTGGAAGAACTTGTGGCCCCGGTGTCTGAAATCGCCAACGTCAATCAGGAGGACCTGGTCAAAGTCCTGATGGAAAGAGAACGGCTTGGCAGCACCGGCATCGGGGGAGGTATTGGCATTCCCCATGGCAAAATGAATGAAATTGATTCGCTGGTCCTTGGGTTCGGCCTCAGTCGGAATGGTGTCGACTTTGAGTCCCTGGATGGACAACCCACCCATATCTTTTTTCTGCTCATCACACCCGAAAATTCGACGGGTCTTCACTTGAAACTGCTGGCTCGAATTTCGCGGATCCTAAAAGATGATCCCTTCAAGAGCAGATTATTAAACGCCACGAATGGTGATGAAATATTTAACATAATCAAAGAGGAGGATGAGGAGTTCTAGCTGTTTTTAACGATGTAAAGTGAAAAATATACGCATATACATAATTACCGGGCTTTCCGGCTCCGGAAAGAGTACCGCGATGGCCGCCCTGGAGGATGCTGGTTTTTATTGCGTCGATAACATGCCGGTCGATCTACTGCCGAAATTTCTGGAATTGCCCATCGAGAGCGATTCTGAGATTGCCGGGATTGCCCTGGTGATGGATTTGCGCGAAAAAGGCTTTCTTGGCAAATACCAGTCTATCTTTACCGAGCTTAAACAGAAAGGCTACAATTCCGAAATTCTTTTTCTGGAAGCAGAAGAAGAAATCCTGGTTCAGCGTTACAGCACAACACGGCGGCAACACCCGCTATCGCTGGGGAAAAGCCTGCTTGAGGGTATCCGGGCTGAAAAAGAGCAGCTGAAAGGCTTGAGAACGGCAGCCGACTTGGTGATGAACACCTCCAAGTTCAATGTCCATGAACTCAAGTCTAAAATTCTTGATATTGCCCAAAAAAGTAAAAAACTTGGGCCGATGCGCATTAATGTGCTTTCCTTCGGTTTCAAATATGGAATACCTTATGATGCCGATTTGATCATGGATGTGCGCTTTCTGGTGAATCCCTATTTTATTCCGGAATTAAAAGAACTGGATGGAGAAACACAAGAAATAAAAGCTTTTGTCCTGGAACACCTGGAGACGCGTGCCTTCCTGGAAAAATATTTGGAACTTCTAGACTATTTGATCCCGCTATACGAAAAAGAGGGTAAGGCCTATTTAACCATTGCGCTCGGCTGCACAGGGGGCCGGCATCGTTCTGTGGCCATTGCCGGAGCGATATTTGAACACATCCGCGCAATGGGAAAAACAGTGGAAATCAATCACCGCGACCGCGACCAGCCTTGAAGAAGCAAAAATAGCTCGGCAATCCTGATAAAATTAATTGAAGGCCTATCAAACATAAACAAGGTGATATATGATCGGTATTGTTATTGTTACCCACAGCCAACTCGGGGAAGCACTGATCGGGGCGGCTGAATTTATTATCGGCAGCCGACCCGGGTCCATCGAATCGGTGTCGATTGACTTGAGTGAAAATGCAGAAAAATTACGCTCAAAAATTGACCAGGGAATTAAAAAGGTCATGGGGCAAGAAGGTGTTATTATTCTCACGGATATGTTTGGGGGCACACCGTCCAACTTGAGTTATTCGTTTTTAGAGGAAGGTCGCATCGAGGTGCTATCCGGTGTCAACCTTCCGATTTTAATCCAGGCTGTTAATATGCGGAAGAAAAAGGCGCTCGACCAACTGGCAGCTGATCTGGAAACATTTGGCAAAAAGAGTATATCACTGGCCAGCGGTATTTTAAAAGGCAACAAGCGGAGCTAAACTTTGACCCCAATTGAGCCAAGCTCAATTGGGGAGGTATTCGATATTGGCTATTGGGCATTGGTTTAACGGAATTCCTCTGCAATTTTATATTGTCATTAGCGAAGATTTATAAAATGTGCTTTGGACCCCGATGAACACCAGTACCGATTACCCCATACCCGGTGCCACCTAATTGAGCATCACTCAAGTAGGGTTTGAATTGGTTGGCAGACAACCCAAATATTATACAGATTTAAAAGAAGATTCACGGTTGATGATTAAAATCCTAAAGGAGGATCTATGAGCATAAAACTTGGTATAAATGGTTTTGGCAGAATCGGGCGCATGGTGTTACGGGCCACTTTAAAACATCCGGATGTGGATGTCGTGGCGATTAACGATCTTACCGATTCGGAAACAATGGCCTATTTGTTAAAATATGATTCGGTCCACGGCCAACTGAATATGAATGTTAAGGCCCAAAAAGACAGTATCGAAATCGATGGGAAATCGATCACCATTCGATCCGTAAAAGATCCTGAAAAAATCGGCTGGAGCGATCTGGGAGTAGCTATTGCGGCTGAATGCACCGGTATCTTTCGAGATCGGGACGGAGCGTCCAAGCACCTGACCTCCGGTGCGCGTAAAGTTATCATCTCCGCACCGGCCGGCGACCCGGACATTACAATTGTCATGGGCGTCAACTCCCATCAGTATGATCCCCGGCAGCACCATATTATTTCAAATGCCTCCTGCACAACCAATTGTCTGGCACCGGTTGCCAAGGTGCTGCTGGAAAATTTCGGGCTCAGGAGCGGTTTGATGACAACCATCCACTCATATACGGGCGATCAGCGTCTGCTTGACTTCCCCCATAAAGATCTGCGCCGCGCACGAGCGGCCGCCTTATCCATGATCCCGACGACCACCGGCGCCGCCAAAGCCGTCGCTCTGGTCCTGCCGGAGCTGTCCGGCAAACTGAACGGTCTGGCCATCCGGGTGCCGACGCCCAATGTGTCTCTGGTGGACCTGGTGGCAACGGTTGATAAATCAGGAGTTACCGTCTCGGATATAAATCAGGCCTTAAAACAGGCTTCCGAAGAATCGCTGTCGGGAATTCTGGGCTACAGCGACGCCCCGCTGGTGTCGATTGATTTTAACGGTTCGCCCCTGTCTTCCATCGTGGATGCGCCGACCACCTATGTAGTCGACAATATGGTCAAAGTGCTCTCCTGGTATGATAATGAAGCAGGATATTCGCACCGCATGGTGGATCTAGCGGCGATGGTAGGGAAAGAACTATAAAAGAATGCGGAAGGTGGAATGCGAAATACGGAATAACAAAAGGTAATTATCGCCAAATATGTCAGGTCTTCCCTCCCCTGGTGGGAGGGGATTCAGGGGAGGGGAAGTAAAAACTGGTATTCCATTTCTTAATTCCCACTTCCAAATTCTAATTCTGTCATCTGGGCTCTGTTTTCTGATATCTGGAATTTGTCATCTGACCAAAAGGAGAAAATCCAATGAATAGCCGAACTCCGCTGATTGCCGGCAACTGGAAGATGTATAAGACATCTCCGGAGGCTGTTAAAACCGCCCAACAGCTTGTCGAACTGGTTGCCGATACCGTGGATGTGGATATTATGATTGCACCGGTATTTACCGCCCTCGATCCGGTGTCTAAAGCCGTTGAAAACAGCCGGGTTGCGCTGGGTGCGCAGAATCTGTACTGGGAAAAAGAAGGCGCCTATACCGGTGAAATATCGGCCGACATGCTGGTATCCGCCGGATGTCGATACGTGATTATTGGTCATTCGGAAAGACGTCAATATTTCGGTGAGACCGATGAAACGGTCAATAAAAAAATTCGTGCCGCCATTGACACTGAACTTATTCCGGTTTTTTGTGTGGGCGAAACCGAAGTCGAACGTGAATCCGGCCAGACATTTTCTGTGCTTGACAATCAGGTAAAAAAGGGGTTAGAAGGATATTTTGCAAAAGATCTGGGTACTTTGGTGATTGCCTATGAACCGGTCTGGGCCATCGGCACCGGCAAAACAGCCACCAAAGAGCAGGCCCAGGAGGCACATGAATATATCCGGTCTTTGATCGACCTGAATTTTGATAAAATTCTGGCCCAATCCGTCCGAATCTTATACGGGGGCAGCGTCAAACCGGCCAATGTTTCGGAACTGATGGCAATGCCGGACATCGACGGCGCCCTGGTAGGCGGCGCGAGCCTGGATGCGGAATCTTTCAGCCAAATCGTTAAATTTAAATAAAACCCAAATTAAGAAAAATTTATTATGTCTATTTTATTAATCATCATTCATGTGAGTGTTTGCATTGCGCTGATCATGATCGTTTTGCTACAGACTGGCAAAGGCGCAGACATGGGGGCAGCTTTTGGCGGAGGGTCCAGCCAGACGTTGTTCGGCAGCACCGGTGCCTCGACTTTTTTAAGCAAGGCCACCACCGCAGCGGCCATTATATTTATGGTCACCTCCCTGGGGCTGGCTTATCTATCCAGTCACCGCACCGGCGACTCGGTGGTGACCGCCACCCCGGCACCCGCAGCGACCCAAGCTGCACCCGGCGCAACCACAC
>JBATKU010000382.1:0-1677 GCA_049669725.1 Desulfobacterales bacterium | reverse complement strand
GGTATAGGTATACTGATTATGTCAACATCGCTCAGGTACATTGAATTAATCAGGCAATTACAGCGAATCTTCGATGCCGATCTGGTTTACGCTGATTCCTTTATGTAATGCCAGTATCAAAGGCTTGGAGTGTTTAAATGGGCGCTTTCATTGTTGTATGTCAGTATCGGATTGATATTGATGGGCAGAGACCTTTGCAAAATAGGCCAGATTTATTCTCTTTTTAATTATTGGTCTTTTTTTGATCTTTTTTCTGATTTCTAAGCTATTTTTCTGCTTTTATCTCATTTGATGTTTGTTTTAACGCCTGTAAATAAGACGATTTCCTCCTTTTTTCGTTACTGGGCACACCTCACCGCCACAAGTCCCGGAGACCGTTTCAAATTGTAGGCTATTGCTTCCATCACATGCTGCCCATGCGTTTTTTCCAAACCCCTGTACCTTGCCGTCCCTGCTCCAAACCATCTTTTCATCCCTCCAAAGGTCCTTTCCACTTTATAGCGCTGCTTACTGATTAGTTTATTGAACTGCACTTGCCAGTATGTCAATGGCCTGTTGCGATAGGCCTTATGCTGTATCCTGTTCTTTATCTTTTCTTCTTCCAGGTATTCATCATTCCTGGGAACTTTGTAACCTTTATCCGTAAGGACTTCTTTCTTCTTTGATTTGGGTACTTTCTTCAATACAGGTTTTAAGCCGTGACTATCGTGTTCATTGGCTGTTGTGGTATGAACAGCTTCTACCATGCCGTCTTCATCCACTGCTATTTGCCTTTTGTAACCATAATGAAGCTTCCCTCTCTTCTTTACCCATCTGGCTTCGCTATCAACACCGGGCTGCTGTTTTTCGAGAAGCTTGTGGTGCTGATCTTCCTTTTGCTTGTCCGATTCATCCCTGTCATCTTCTTCTCTGTCTGTGGCCAGTTCGTACTGCTTCTTGCCTTTTGGAGATAAAGGTGTGTCGGTAAGGGAAGCATCTACTTTTGCTTTGCCTTCTTTTAGCATAATGCCTTTCTTCTTGAGTTGTTGGTTGAATTTTCTCAGCAAACTGTCGTAAGATCTTTTAGCAATAAGTTCAGTGCGAAAACGACTCAGTGTGCTATGATCTGGCACATCATCCTCTAGCTGAAGACCACAAAAACGCATGGCTCCCAAACTGTCATTAACAAAGTCCTCAACTCCGGGATCACTTAAGTTGTACCAGGTTTGAAGTAATTGCATTTTAAAAAGAAGAAGGCCAGGATAAGAGGGACGACCATCTACTGATTTCCCTTTTTTATAAATCTTGTTGATCTCTTTCTCAATCGATGTCCAGTCAATAATTTGATCTACCTGACGTAAAAAGGTATTTTTCCTTGTACGTCGCTCGACGAATACTTGGCTAAAACTCATTTGTGGTCGCGTTTTTTGCATAGTTAAAAATACGAAAAATCTATGGAAAATAATCCGAAAAACATATATAATAAATTAACATTTAGGTGTTTATAACCTGTTTGCCTTGCAAAGGTCTCGGACTATTTTTTTCCTGTCCACCAAAGCTTCATATAGTCTTACAACAATTAATCCGGTATAAATTTTAATTTCTATAAACGATAAATTAATTGTAGTCAGACTATTTTTTTAATAGCGAAACTATTTCAAAGGCTGAATAAAAAATGTAATTAATAAAGAATGTAGC
>JBATKU010000381.1:0-6522 GCA_049669725.1 Desulfobacterales bacterium | reverse complement strand
TCAACGGGATATATCTCAACATCATTGCGTGTGATTACATCTTTTAGGCGTCCCGTTATTCTGACATACCCTGCCGGGTCCATTACGCCCAGGTCACCTGAGTGAAACCATTTATTCCGGTCAACAGCCGCGGCTGTTGCCGCCGGCATTTTATAATATTCTTTCATCAGATACCCGCGGGTGCACAGCTCGCCCTGCTGGTCGGGTCCGAGGGATTGACCGGATTCAGGGTCCACGATTTTAACCTCGTTGCAGGCCAGTGATGTGCCGATGGTTGATACACGCAGTTCGATGGCATCCCGGGGATGGGTCATGGTAATCCAGGAGGAAGTTTCGGTGATGCCGTAAGCCACGGTAATATCCGATACACCGATGTCTTCCACGATCCGTCGCATCAATTCCATGGGGCAGGGGGCGCCGCCGATGATGCCTTTAGACAGGGTGGCCCAGTCGTCTATGGCAAATTCGGGATTGTCGATCAGGGCTATCAGCATGGATGGTGAGCCGTAAATTGCCGTGCACTTTTCATCGGGGATGGCCGCCAGTACTTTAGCTGGATCAAAGGACCGACAGGGCATGATCAGGGCTGCACCCCTCAGCAGGCCTGCCAGCGCGATGCAGGTATTGCCGAACATATGAAAAAGCGGAAAAAACAGACAGAGCCTGTCGTCCGCCGAAATTCCCTGACGGTCGGTGGACACCATGGATTTATTGATCAATCCCAGGTGGTCGAGCACCACCCCTTTGGGTTGGCCGGTGGTACCGGAGGTATACATGATTGCGACCGGGTCTTCCGGATTTACCGCACCCGCGATATTTGTCAGAGAATCCAGGGTTGTACTTTCTCCAGCGTCAATTAATTTTTTCCATGAAATCAGATCAGTGTCTGCTGATCCATTGATGACGATGATGTGTTCTAAAAGCGAGATGTCGCTTTTTGCGGCGGATGCCGTGGCCAGCATGGCCCCGGAATCAGAACTGTCGGCTACAACAAGTCCGCGGCTTTCTGATTGCTCCAGGATATAGTATAGGTTGTCTTTGGTTGCGGCAGGATCGATGGGCACGGTTATCGCCCCCATTTTTGCCAGCCCCAGGAATGCAATCATCCATTCGGGAACATTTGGCGACCAGAGCGCTATCTTATCTCCCGACTGGATGCCGTGACTCATGAACCCCCGGGCGGTCCGGTCGATTTCATGGGTAAGATCCTGATAGCTGTAACGATCGCCGGTTTCGGTGTAAACAAGGGCATCTCGATCCGAATTTTTTTGGGCGATATCCGAGATTATTTCCCCGATGGAATTTCTGATAATCGACATAATAGATCCTCCTTAACGGGAAATCCCTTTCCCTCGGGACATCCAAGGATGAAAATTTGTGGTCACCGGTTATGAAGTTATCCTTTTTCAGTTTTACCGGTAATTTATCTACGGCGTTCAAACTATAGTGGAATTCAAAAGATCAGTCCAGTTCAAATTGACAGGATTAAAATCATCACACTCACATGGTGCATTTATATGTAATAATTCCAGATTATTATACGACAAATGGCAACCCCCAATTAATGAAGCAAATTCATTAATTCGATAGCTTGACATTTATAATCTGATTCCGTATATATGGTTACTCCGGCGGTGGAAAAAGGAGAGACCTTTGAAAAACCCCCCTTTTGCCCAGCTTTCCATCCGCAGACCCGTCGGCCTGGCTATTTAGCCGAAGGGCAAGTCAAAATTGCCTGTGCCCCTTCGGTCGCGCCAGCCTGACCCGGCGAATCGCCTTCCGTGCATGCCAGCTCCGGTAGATAATCGCTGAAATGTTACCGGGCCGGCAACGGCGGATATGTTATTTGGCCTTTATCAGACGGCAGTAAAAAAAAGACCCAAGCTGAAAGTGGATTCGAGTGAGTGATGAAGCTATTATAAAAGTTGAGAATGTGTCGCTGGCTTTCGGCGGAGTTCAGGCGCTTTATAACATCGATACCCGGCTTTTCGGCGGTGAAATCTTCGCCATGATCGGACCCAACGGGGCCGGTAAAACCTGTCTGCTCAACTGCATCAGCCGATTTTACACCCCCCAGGAAGGTCAGATCCTTTACAAGGGTAAAGATATCCTTGGCGTACCTACCCATGCCATTGCCAAACTGGGCATTGCACGCACCTTTCAAAATATTGAACTCTTCAAAGGAATGACCGTCCTGGATAACATCAAACTCGGGCGCCACGCCTTTCTTAAATCCGGGATCTTTTCAGATATCATTTACTGGGGCCGGACCCGGCGCGAGGAATTGAAATTGCGCCGGGAGATTGAAGAGAAAATCATTGATCTGCTGGAGATTGAAGCCATTCGAAAACAGGTGGTGGGCACCCTTCCGTACGGGCTCCAGAAAAGGGTGGAGCTTGCCCGGGCCCTGGCCATGCAGCCGGAAGTTCTTCTGCTGGACGAACCCATGGCGGGCATGAACCTGGAGGAAACCGAGGACATGGCCCGCTTTATTCTCAACGTAAATCAAATGTGGGAAGTCAGTATCATCTTGGTCGAGCACGATATGGGTGTGGTCATGGATATTTCGCACCGCGTGTGTGTGCTGGAGTTCGGACAGAAAATTGCCGAAGGCTCGCCCCAGGAGATACAGGAAAATCCCCAGGTTATTCGGGCCTACCTTGGTGAGGACGAAAAGGCGTATTCACGATTGTGATCCATAGAACCAAATAATCAAGACAATAGCCAATTGAACTTTAATCCTCAGGTGAGCTTATTATTAAGCAATGTTGCACCGCCCAAAGATAAAGCAATGAACCAACAAGATTCTACTGAAATTCAAAATCCCAAAAGCCTACCCGGCCTCCTGGTCAGAAACGCCAATCGCTTTGGCGACAGTCGCGTGGCCATGCGGGAGAAAGAATTCGGTATCTGGCAGTCTGTATCCTGGGGGCAATACCTGGAACATGTGCGTAATTTTTCCCTGGGCTTGACTTCTCTCGGCCTTAAACCCGGCGATGCCATCGGTATCATCGGCGACAATCGACCGGAATGGATTTATTCCGAGCTCGCCGCCCAGGCTGCCGGCGCGCTGCCCTTTGGTATCTTCCAGGACTCGATCCTCAGCGAGGTTGCCTATATTTTCGACCACTCGGAAGCCACCATGATTGTGGCCGAAGACCAGGAGCAAGTCGACAAGATTCTGGATTTAAGAGATAAGCTCCCCCGTCTTAAAAAAATTATCTACACCGACCCGAAAGGATTATGGGACTACGAAGAAAAGGACCTTCTTGTAAAATTTTCTGATATTGAGCGCCTGGGTCAGCAGTTGCATCAAAAAGAGCCGGAGCGCTTTGATAAAAATGTTCGCGCCATTAAAGAAGATGATTTGGCCATAATTTGTTACACGTCGGGTACCACCGGCAACCCCAAAGGCACACTGCTGACCCATAAAAATATTCTCAGCATGGTCGCTTCCCTGCACGAGGTGGATCCCAAGCAGCCGGACGACCAATTTCTTTCATTTATTCCACTGCCCTGGATCGTGGAGCAAACCATGAGTGTCTTCTCCTCACTCTATGCGGGATATACACTAAATTTTCCGGAAGAGCCGGAAACAGCCATGGCGGATCTTTATGAAATCGCCCCCAGCCTGTTGGTGGCATCGCCCCGCATGTGGGAAGACATTTCGCGGCAGGTCATGGTCAAGCATCTGGATGCCTCCTTTTTCAAAAAGCTCATCTACAATTTGTGCCTGCCCATCGGCTATCATTGGGCGGATTTTAAATTTGAAAAAAAGAATCCACCGCTGGGATGGAAAGTTCTTTACTGGATAGCCTATGCCGCCATGTTCCGGGCCCTGCGGGATCGATTGGGTTTTTCCCGGATCCGATCTGCCATGACCGGTGGTGCCGCCTTAGGACCTGATGTGTTCCGGTTTTTCCATGCCCTGGGCATCAATTTAAAACAAATTTACGGACAAACCGAGGTTGCCGGATATTCAACCATCCACCGGGATGGCGATATCAATTTTGATTCGGTGGGGATTCCGGTGCCCGCAGCGGAGGTCTCAATTTTTGAGCCGGACCCCGAAGGGGTGGGCGAGATTTTATCCCGGGGACCCGGTCTTTTTCAGGGATATCTGAAAAACGAGGAAGCAACCCGTGAGACCATCATCGACGGGTGGATGCACACCGGAGATGCGGGATTTTTTACAGACGATGGACATCTGGTGATCATCGACCGGGTCAAGGATCTGATGCATCTTAAAAGCGGTGCCAAGTTTTCGCCGATGTTTATTGAAAACAAGCTCAAATTCTGTCCTTATATTGTGGAATCTGTGGTACTCGGCCATGAGCAGGATTTTGTCACGGCCATGATCTGCATCGATTACAAGCATGTCGGCAAATGGGCCGAGGACAAGCGCATCAACTATACCACTTACTCGGATCTGGCCGGCAAAAAAGAAGTCTACGATTTAATCGAGCGGGAAGTGGTGCGGGTGAACGCCACTTTACCTGAGAAAGCTTGCATTCATAAGTTTCTTTTACTTTACAAGGAGCTGGATCCGGATGATGAGGAACTGACCCGCACCAAAAAAATTCGGCGTAAATTTATCAACCAGAAATATGTCAAAGAAATAGCCGCTCTTTACAGCGATGCGGGAGAACTTCCCATTGAAACGGTTATCCGCTACCAGGACGGCAAGACGGCCACTTTGCGCACGAATCTCATTATGCGTACCATGAAACCCGCGGACGCCTACCAGGATCTGCTCAAAAAAAAGGGTTTCTGGGCGCTGCTTAAGGGAGGAATCTAGGTGCACAGCGAATTTTCCTTTTTCATGCAGTTTCTTGTAACCGGCCTGTCCATGGGATCCATCTACGCGCTGGTGGCCCTGGGGTTTGTCCTGATATACAAATCCACATCGATTCTCAACCTGGCCCAGGGTGAATTTATGATGGTGGGTGCCTACATCTGCCTTTCGATGACACTGGATTTCGGTCTCAATTTTTTTGCTTCTTTTCTCATTACCATGGTCTTTTCGGTCCTCCTGGGCCTGGTGGTTGAACGGCTGGTGCTGCGGCCCTTGATCGGGGAGCCGATCATATCCATTATCATGGTGACCCTGGGCTTGACTTACATCCTGCGGGGCGTGGTTATCATGCTGTGGGGCAATGATATTCGCCAGTTCAATATTTTCCCCCAACAGCCCCTCGATTTCTGGGGAGTAAAGGTTACCTATCTGTACCTGTGGAGCATGGGCATATCCCTGGTGCTGCTCACCTTTTTTGCGATTTTTTTCAAGTATGCCCGTACCGGCATATTCATGCGGGCGGTTGCCGATCATCAGACGGCTGCCCAGAGCATGGGGATTTCGGTCAAAAGGGTGTTCGCCATGAGCTGGTGCATCGCGGCGGTGGTATCTTCCATCGGCGGCATCCTGATCGGCAATATCGGCGGTGTCGGCGTAGGGCTCAGCCACATTGGGCTAAAAGTACTGCCGGCGGTCATATTCGGCGGACTGGACAGCATTCTGGGAGCCATCATCGGCGGCCTGATCGTCGGTATCCTGGAATTTCTGTCAGCCGGATATCTGGACCCCTATATCCCGGCCATCAATGAAGTATTTCCATTTATGGTGATGGTAGTTGTTCTGATGATCAAGCCCTATGGGCTGTTCGGCATAGAGGAGATAGAAAGAGTGTAGCGAAGTCGGAATGGGGAATGCGGAAGTCGGAATGACGAATTGGTTTATTTTTCGAATAGTTGATTAAGTTGATTGGTTGACTGGTTGATTAAGTTGAAAAACTGCGGTCAACTCAACTCAATCAACTTAATAAACTTAATCAACTCAATCAACCATGACACATCATATTTAACATCTATAAGTGTAGCAAGTTGCCATAACTGAAAATATAGGTGATACGCGACGATGCCAGCTGGTTTATTTCATGAAAATTATTCTACGGATGAACGCATTTTTCAGACCTGGTTTGTCAGGATCTGGTTAATCGCCTTTTTATTGGTCTGTGTGCTGTTCCCACTTTTTGCGTCCGAATACATGATTTCGACCATGATCGACGTGGGCATCGCCATTATTGCCTGTCACGGACTGAATTTGCTGACCGGTTTTACGGGCCAGATTTCTTTAGGCCATGCGGCTTTTATGGGCGTGGGGGCCTATACCAGCTCGATCCTTGTCAGTCACGGGGTACCCTTTAGCGTTTCCCTGGCCTGTGCCGGCGCCATGGCGGCCTTAATCGGCATGATTTTCGGCATCCCCTCGCTCCGGTTGAGGGGGCTGTATCTGGCCATGGCCACCATTGCCGCCCAGTTTATTATCGAGTTTACCATTCGCCGCTGGGACAAGCTGACCGGGGGTGTCGAAGGCATGTACGTGGAGCCCGGAACCCTGGGCCCGTTTCACTTCGATGATCGCCTGCATCTGTATTATCTGACATTCATTCTGGCGGTGGCGGTTACCCTGGCGACCAAAAATATCATCCGCTCCCGATCCGGGCGCGCCTTTGTGGCCATTCG
>JBATKU010000380.1:0-14070 GCA_049669725.1 Desulfobacterales bacterium | reverse complement strand
AAAATATTTTTTTTATCCATGATAATCAAAGTCCTTTCATGAAAATTATACCTGGTCCGCCGAAAATTTTAGCGTTATAAAGTACGATTGTTCCATTGTCGAAAAACTTAAGTATCCGCGATCGAATATCAAGCTGGATGTAACCGAACTTTCAGATTATATTTACTCATGCGATCATATTAATTTAGACATAGCCAGGGTCCGTGGGGGTGTCCGCTGTGGGGGCAACAATGAAACCGTGGCCCCCACAACGGCAGCAGGCCCGTTGAGACCAATCCGAACAGCCCCGGAAGAATAAACTTCGCGGCAACGCTGATCCTCTCTGCCTGTCCGGAAATGACGCAATGGTTTGGGGGCGGGGCAGAAAGCACCTTGCGCATTTGTTGCCCCCACAGCGGACACCCCCTCGGACCGTACAACTACGGAAAATATTTCTCAGCCCGGTGTCTACTTATTTTCGCTCGCATTAGTAATAGGTTTTTGCTATTAGTATACCCGGCTTTTTCTCCCATTGAACTATCAGACTGGATGGTAATTATTCTTATACGCTTACCAATGTGATGATAGCAAGTCCTAAACGAGAGAAAATAATCGAAATGACAGACGTAGAAAAAAACCGGGTGACCTTTACTCAAAAATTCGCGTATGCAGCCCCTGCATTTGCGCTGGCGGTTGTGGGTATTCCCGTCTATGTCTACATTCCTAAGTTCTACACAGATGTGGTCGGAATCAATATATCTGTCTTGGGATATCTGATGTTTAGCGTGCGCATCTTTGATGCGGTGACAGATCCGGCCATTGGTTACCTATCCGATCGATCCAAGGCCCGCTTCGGCCGGCGGCGTCCGTATATTGCAGCAGGATCAATTTTTGTGGCTGCTGCAATGTTTCTTCTGTTCAACCCGCCTGCAGTTTCAGAGACAATGGAGACGGTTTGGTTCGGTGTAACCATTTACATGCTTTTTCTTTTCTGGACAATAGTTGCCGTTCCCTTCGAGTCTTTGGGTCCGGAAATCACATTTGACTATCATGAGCGAACTTCATTGTTTGGCTTGCGAGATGGATTCCTGATTGCCGGAACCCTGGCAGCGGCAAGTTCGCCGGCTCTTGTTGGCTGGCTGTTTAACCTGCCCGCGGATGCAGATGGGGAGCGGGCCAAGTTTTTCTGGATTGCGGTCATTTACGCCCCCCTTTTAATTGGAACCTGTTGGTGGTGCGTGCTCGCTATACGCGAACGGCGACCTGCGGTAAAATCTCAGGCAAAGGGCCTGTGGCGCGGTCTTCGCCAGGTGAGTCATAACCGCCCCTTTGTCATTTTGCTGATTGCATATACCGTGAGTGCCATTGGAAACAATCTGCCGGCAACGTTGATACTCTTTTACGTGGAGTACGTGCTGGAATCGCCAATGGCCGACTTTTTCCTTATGCTGTATTTTGTTACCGGCATCATTTTCTTGCCGGTTTGGATTGTCATTTCGCGCCGCACTGGAAAAAAGGCCGCCTGGCTCGCCTCCATGGCGATCAACACCGGTGCGTTTGTGGGGGTCTTTTTTCTCGGCCCTGGTGATTCCGCAATTTATGGAATCCTGGTATTCTTATCCGGCATTGGATTCGGCGCCACCCTGGCCATTCCCTCTGCGATCCAGGCCGATGTGATTGACTATGATGAGCTTTTGACCGGCGAAAGACGGGAGGGGCAATACATCGGTCTGTGGTCGATTTCAAAAAAATTCGCAGCCGCAGTGGGGATCGGCGCCGGCCTGTCGATACTGGGAGTGGTTGGATATACCCCCAATGTGCAACAGTCGGCTGAGGTTCAGATGACCCTGCGGGTGTTGTATGCCCTGGTCCCGTCACTGTGCAATATTATAGCCATCGCTATCGCCTGCGCTTATCCGATCAGCAGCCGTATTCATGCCGAAATTCGGAAGGCAGTCGCCCAGCGCCAGGCCGGCCTGCCGGTCACCAATCCGCTAAAGCCGGAAGAAATGCTGGTCTAAATACGTTGGAGGAAACCCATGCACGCTTCACTTACAATTATGAGCTGGAACCTTGCTGCCGCGGCAGCCATGATGATCATCGGGTGGCTGATCAGTCTCGCCTATCGAAATGTTACCATTGTCGACAGCCTGTGGGGTCTGGGATTTGTTCTGGTCGCCTGGCTGACGTTTTTCATGTCGGATGGATTCTGGTCTCGAAAAATGCTGATCGCCCTCCTGGTGACGTTGTGGGGGCTGAGATTAAGTATTTATCTTTCATGGCGCAACTGGGGGAAGGGAGAGGATCCACGCTATGGCAGCTGGCGGAAAAAGAGCGGTGACCAATTCTGGCTCATCAGCCTGTTCAAGGTGTTTGTTCTGCAGGCGCTGTTTTTATGGGTTATATCAGTTGTGGTCCAGATAGGTCAACTGGCATCGACGCCCGACAGGCTTACCTGGCTCGATGGCGTTGGAACTGTCGTTTGGTTGGCTGGTTTTACGTTCGAGTCCCTGGGTGACTGGCAACTGGCGCGGTTTAAATCCGATCCGGCAAGCAAAGGTAGGGTCATGGACCGTGGATTGTGGGCGTATACCCGCCACCCAAATTATTTCGGTGAATTTCTCGCCTGGTGGGGAATTTTTCTCATCACCCTGTCAACACCCAACAGCTGGTGGACAGTTATCAGCCCCCTTATTATCACGGCGGTTCTTTTGAAAATGACCGGCATTCCCCTGACCGAGCAGGAACTGGTAAAAAATCGTCCGGGATACAGCGATTATGTCAAACGCACCAGCGCGTTCGTGCCCTGGTGGCCGGCAAAGGAAGAAAAATGAAATTACTGGTGAATATGGCAGAAAGCGGATTGCTGCCGGATCGACTGATCCGGTTCGGTATCCGAGAGCTTGATAAAAAGCGCCTACAGGCAGAAGATTACGGGGATCAAGATCAACTGCTGCGGGCCCGTGACCAGTTTATTGCCGAAATGCGTCAGAGCCCTATCGCGATAAAAACGCAAAAAGCCAATGAACAGCATTATGAGGTTCCGGCGGCTTTTTTTGAACAGGTTCTCGGCCGACATCTGAAATACAGCGGCTGCTACTGGCCCGAGGGCGTCAAAAGTCTGGATCAGGCTGAAGAACGAATGCTGGATTTAACCTGCCGAAGGGCCGAATTGTCCAACGGTATGAAAATGCTCGAGCTCGGTTGCGGTTGGGGCTCGCTGTCGCTATGGATGGCTGAACACTATCCCGACAGCCAAATAACGGCTGTGTCTAACTCGGCACCCCAAAGAGAATTTATTCTTTCTAAATTGGCAGAGCGGAATTTGAACAACTTGAGAGTACTCACAGCCGATATGAATGATTTCAGTATCGATGAGCAATTCGACCGGGTTGTCTCGGTTGAAATGTTTGAGCACATGCGCAACTGGCCACTGCTGCTGGAACGCATCAGCCGCTGGATGAAGCCCCAGGGACGCTTATTCGTCCATGTTTTCACCCATCGTAAATTTGCCTATCCTTTTGAGGTCAACGGCGACGACAACTGGATGGGACGCTATTTTTTCAGCGGTGGGATAATGCCGTCGGATGACCTGCTTTTTCAGCTTCAGGATCATCTGACGGTTCAAAAACACTGGCAGGTCAACGGCAGGCATTACGGCAAAACGGCCGAAGCATGGCTCCATAACCTGGACCAAAACCGCTCTGCAATTCTGCCTGTCCTTCAAGATGTCTACGGACTGGAGGATGCAGGACGCTGGCTGCAGCGCTGGCGTATTTTCTTCATGGCCTGTGCCGAGTTGTGGGGTTACCGGGACGGCCGCGAGTGGCTTGTTTCCCATTATCTTCTAGAAAAAAAAGGTGAATTATGCTAGCAAATTTGGATCCGGTAATACTGGCACGCATTCAATTCGCGTTTACGATTAGTTTTCATATCATTTTCCCGGCATTTACGATCGGTCTGGCCAGCTGGCTGGCGGTGGTCGAATGGCGTTATTTAAAAACCGGCAAGGAAGTCTACCAAGAAATTTACCGTATGTGGGTTAAAATATTTGCCGTCACTTTTGGCATGGGAGTGGTTTCAGGCGTGGTAATGTCTTATCAGTTCGGCACCAACTGGTCTGTCTTCTCCGATAAGGTTGGAAATGTTCTTGGCCCCTTGCTCGGCTATGAGGTTCTAACCGCCTTTTTCCTGGAAGCCTCGTTTCTCGGTGTCATGCTGTTTGGCTGGAACCGGGTGAGCCGCAAGATGCATTTTGCATCCACCGTAATCGTGGCCTTTGGAACCCTGTTGTCCTCTTTCTGGATCCTGGCGGCCAACAGCTGGATGCAAACACCCCAGGGCTATCGGGTGGGAGAATACGGCCTTTTCTATCCAACAAACTGGATAGACGTCATCTTTAATCCTTCCTTCCCCTACCGATTCGCACACATGGTTATGGCGGCTTACCTTACCACGGCATTTGTCGTCGGCGGCATTGGGGCCTATTATCTCTGGCGCAAACAACACGTCAGGCATGCCAGGGTAATGTTTGGAATGGCCATGATCATGGCCATATTTGTTGCGCCGATTCAACCCATAATCGGTGATTTGCACGGTCTTAACACCCTGAAACATCAACCGGCCAAAGTGGCCGCTATGGAGGGCCTCTGGGAAACCCGGCGCGGAGCCCCGTTAAAGTTGTTCGGCTGGCCGGACCAGGAGCAGGAGCGAACCAAATATGCACTGGAGATCCCCAAATTATCCAGTTTGATTCTTACCCATAAGTTGGATGGTGAGGTGAAAGGTTTGAAAGAATGGCCGCCGGATGAACGGCCACCAGTGGCATGGGTTTTCTGGTCATTTCGAATTATGGTCGGCATTGGAACCTTGATGGTAATAACCGGTGTGATCGCCGCAATACTTTTTTTCCGCAAGAAATTGTTCGATACCCGCTGGTTTCAACTCTGGTGCATGGCCTTGACCCCAGCGGGATTTATCGCCGTGCTTGCCGGATGGTTTGTGACCGAGATCGGCCGGCAACCCTATATCGTCTATGGATTGCTGCGGACATCAGATACCGTATCACCGGTAATCGGGCCCAATATCGCTCTGTCTCTGCTGGCTTTTATTATTACTTACACCTTCGTATTTGGCGCCGGAAGCTATTATATATTGCGCCTGATCGGGAAAGGTCCGGGCACGAGGGAGAAGGCTTACGGAGATCATGGTATCAAAACACCGCCACTGGTAACGAACCTGAGTTCCGAAACAGGAGGAGGCAAAAATGTTTAGTTTCGCAGGTTTTCTGGACCTGCCGCTCATCTGGTACGGTCTGATTATTACAGCGATGTTTTTGTATGTGATTCTGGATGGTTTCGATCTGGGTGTGGGCATTTTGTTTCCCTTTGCGCCCTCGGATACCTGTCGCGATCGAATGATGAACTCGATTGCCCCCTTCTGGGACGGCAACGAAACCTGGCTGGTTTTAGGTGGCGGCGGTTTGTTTGCAGCTTTCCCCCTGGCCTATGCCATTGTGATGCCGGCCCTTTATATCCCTGTGATCCTCATGCTGCTGGGATTGATTTTTCGTGGCGTGGCATTTGAATTCCGCTTCAAAGCCACCGGTAAATCAAGGAGAATCTGGGACTATGCTTTCCATTTTGGGTCACTCGGTGCCGCCTTCATGCAGGGAATGATCCTGGGGGGCTTTGTTCAGGGAATTGAAGTGGACGGCCGCAGCTTTGCCGGCAGCCCGCTGGATTGGTTGAGCGCCTTCAGTGTGATGACCGGCCTGGCGTTGGTATGCGGCTATGCTTTGCTGGGTTCAACCTGGTTGATCATGAAAACCGAAGACACGACCCAGGATTGGGCGCGCAAATGCGCGACCTACGTTCTTGTCCTGGTTACTTTATTTATGGGACTGGTGAGTGTTAGCATGCCCTTTCTGAATGAAGATGTCAAAAGCCTGTGGTTTAGTTTACCTAATTTCTTTTTTCTTTTACCTATGCCAAGTTTGTCAATTCTATCAATATCATTGCTATGGCGGGATTTGAGTGCCAGTAGGGAATACAGGCCTTTTTTGTTAAGTCTGGGTATTTTTCTGTTGAACTACATCGGCCTGGGAATCAGCCTGTGGCCATGGCTCGTCCCCTATGAGGTTACTATTTGGCAAGCAGCAGCGGCTCCCGAATCCCAATCTTTATTGCTGGTCGGAACGGTTATCATGCTACCGCTGGTGCTCACATACACGGGCTACTGCTACTACATTTTTCGAGGAAAAACATCCCATGAAGCAACTTACTAAGAGAACGGCGCAATGGGTCTGGTTTGTCGGGCTCTGGTGCGCAGGGCTGTCGGCCGTTTTACTGCTGGCCTATCTGATCCGTTGGGTGATGGGAATAGCATAGATTACATGGAGGAAATAAAAAATGACTGATAATTTGAGAGAAGTATTAACCAAAATAGGCGAAGAATTCGGGGAAAATATTAATAATGATTCGCGGCATTACCTGGAAATCAGCATCGCCAAAAAGGCTGCCGAGCTGGGTTTTTCAGAAGCTCAAGAGCAATACAAAAATGCCTTCGCAATTGTACCTTTGAAGGATCCGTTCGGTGGTATGAAGGTGCGGATTGACGGCCGAACTTTTGTTAACTATGCCCAGTTTGAGTCCGGAATCGTGGTGCCGAATTATATCGCCAGGCAGGTGGATCTGCCCCAAAGACCCTATACGGCAAAAGACAGCATGATTTGCAACTTTGTGTAGCAGTTTGGACAGCTGTCTTCTTTGAAAATAATAGACCGGAATCAGGATTGATTGCCTGAACCGGCCTCAAATCGTTGCCCCATTTGTCGGATCTTATTTTAGATCAACTGCATCAGTGTAGACGGATAATGTGCGTTCAAAAACACGTGGCCAGGTATAATCAGATACAATTTTTTCGGCCTGCGGATCGTCAAAATCTGGAGATTTTTTTACGGCAGCTATCATGTTAAGGATGCTTTTACATAGCACCTTTTCCAATTGGGCCTCATCTTTTTGGTGGGGCCGGTCGATGGTCTCAAGGGGCGGCAATTGAATCAGATTGATCGTGTCGATGTTTGCTTTTCCAAAGATCTCCTTGAAACCGGACAAATTGGTGGTGATAATTCGGCATCCGGATGCCAGACCCTCAAAGAGCACGAGAGGGAGACCTTCAAAAAATGAAGGAAGCACCTGGACATGGGCCATTTTCATAAGTTCCGATAATCTGCTGTGAGTTACGTAACCATGGTTGGTAACCCTGGGGCCCAATTTTTCTGCGAGGTCAATGCAATTGTTAAATTCCGGTCCATCGCCACTGCCCGCCATGTGGAGGTGCCAGTCATGATTCTTTATTTTCATAAGCGACCCTAGCAGCCAGGGAAGGCCCTTGCTCCTATTAAACTTACCCGCATAGAGGATATGAATGGTTCCAGCAACGGATTTTGGGCAACGGTTAAACAAAGTTTCATCATACCCGCCGCCGACAACAACAATTTTATTGGACGGGATGCCATATAGACGGCAGATATCCGATTTCTGATCGCTTGTCAGAGCAATGATCTTGTCCAACTCCCGGCAATAAAGTTTTATAAACCGCCTTAAGTGAGGACAGTTAGCATATTGTCTCAGATCTGTTCCATGACAGGTTGCCACGACGGGCACATTTGGAAATAATTTCCTTACTAACGCCGAAAGTAAAAAAAGGTGATTCGTGTGAATGATATCCGGATCAAATTGTTTTTCAGCGGCTTGAAGCACGTGTGTAAATGCCGATTTATAGGCAGTCAGACGCTTGCCTTTTAACTCTTTGAAAAGAGAGCTTTTATAAGGCATAACATCCGACATGCCGGTAACAGGGAAATCAAGCGACTCCGATTCAAAAAAAACAAAGGAGCCTTTGACTTGAGAAATATCCGTGAAGGGATTGATCCTGCCAGCAGGGACACCGGCAACCCAATAATTTGAAAAACCATTTTTTTGAGATTCTCTGATAATCGCCTCAAAATAGATCCCACTTCCGGTCATTTCCGGTCTTTGTCCGATAACATGCAATATTTTAAGATGTGTCATATGAGTGTAAGGTGTGCTCAATCTTGAAAATAATTGATTGAATGGCTGCAAAATTACGGTTGGCCGGTTTCCATTGCTTTTGCCCGAAAACGCCTGTAAGCCTTATGCCACGTTTTGGATTGTTTGGATCTTCGTGTGGGCCATTGGAAGCCAAAATGACCGCATAATCTGCAAAAGGCAGACATCTGGTCCGAAAAAGTATCGGATTCATTCGGCACTTTTTCCCTTCCCAGATTGTAACGATAAATCCGATCAATTCCTCCGGCAACGGCACACATGTAATAACCCGAAGGCGTTAATCCTAAACCACACTCTTCAATAATGCGACAACCGCAAGTGTAGTCTGAAAACCTGTTATAGTGCGTATCAACAGGTGCCACATTAAACGGTTTGAAAAGATTCACTCGGGAAAACTTCAGCGTACTTTTAATAATAATTGTGTCGGGCAGTTTCTCCAGCACCCGATGAACTTGATTTCCAAAGAAATTTGTGCCCAGCACCAGGCTTACAGAAGGATTAAAATCCCTCTGATAATCTATCAGTAGGTCGATGATGTCAAAAATACGACTGTGGAGGGTTGGCTCTCCACCCAGAATTCGAATACGTTTCCATACGATTTTATTTTTAATGCTCTGATTTATAAAGACCTCTATATCTGCGACAGGTATTTCTATGTTACTCGGGGCCTGAGTGCACGAACGGTTACAGTTTAAGCATTTCAAGTTGCACTTGTAGGTTATGTCGATCTCAGCATATTCGCGGCTTGGCAGAAACTGTCTACCGAAACGTTTAGAGATAAACGATTGGGCGCGAACAAACTGGTAAGCATCTAAGAATAATCTTTTTGCAGTAATATTGCGATGGCGGGGTGGTGTTTTCAAGCGCAGAGTTCCTTGGTCCTGCATGCATTCTGATGCACCACCGGTTAGGCAAGCCGGGTCACCTAAGAGGGTCAACTTTACTTGACGGCTGTTGAAAAATCTGAAACTGGCCGTTAAGCAATGCGCACGGCTTTTCTAAGGGCGGAGCATGCCATATGAGGGCATTTGAGAAG
Source organism: Desulfobacterales bacterium (assembly GCA_049669725.1). Taxonomy (GTDB): domain Bacteria; phylum Desulfobacterota; class Desulfobacteria; order Desulfobacterales; family JAFDCJ01; genus JAFDCJ01. The sequence goes on along the minus strand of JBATKU010000380.1, from coordinate 4,962 downwards.
GCCGCGCAACGCAGCATGGCGGCCTTAGTCGATGTTTTTATACAGCCTGTCAGGCGTTGATGCGGATCGTGACGGCGTGTTCCCGAACACCGTTGTTCCCGTAACCCAGGGCATTCCAGTGGGCAGTCTCCGGCTGCAGGCGCCCGTTGGTGTCGGTTGCCCGTACCATTATGGTAAAGTCACCGCCGGTGTTGACGTCCCATAAGAACTCCCAGTGTCGCCAGGCGTAAGGCTGCTCGATTCCGATTAACTTTGCCGGATGCCAGGTGGCCCCCTGGTCGACAGACACTTCAACTTTTTCAATCCCGGCTTCTCCCGCATAAGCAGCCCCTCTAACCGGCACGATGCCGGCGGAAAGGACCTGATCTTTTGCGGGTTCGACGATAATGGATTTGACCTGGATGTCGGTGACCACTTCGCCGGTTTTGGATTCTTCACCTTTTTGAAAGACCCGGTAGACTTTGTCCATAAAGAAGCCTTCAAATGGTCGATCCAGAACTTCGATGCGGTGCAGCCACTTGACACAGTTGGCGCCGGTCCATCCCAGTGCCAGGGCCCTCAAGGGATAGCCGTGCTCGAGGGGCAGGGGCTCTCCGTTCATTTCATAGGCCAGCAGGGTTGAAGACTTGGCCTTGTCGATCGGAATGCTGCGAATGAATTTTATACCGGCCTTCCCTAATGGCTTGTCCAGGCCTTCAAAACTCACGTGGCGGGCGTCATCTTTTAAGCCCGCAAGGGCAAGCACGTCTTTAAGCCAGACCCCCCCCCAGACCGCATTGCCCACCCCGCCGATGGTCCATGGATTTCCGGAGGCCTTGTCCTTTAATAATGAGCGGCTGTTGCCGGAACACTCCAGGGTGTCCGCCATCTCCACCTTGGGCAGGCGGATGATATCCTCAAAGGTCATACCGATTTTCTTTTTTACCAGCCCGGCGACACTGAGCTTCCAGTCGGAGAGTTCAATGGACAGATCCTTAAACTGGCCCTGGTTGCGTTTGAAAAAAACAGCATTGTCCGTAATCCAGGTACGAAGATTTTCAATCGGTGTTTCGGCGTTAAGCGGTTTTTCTGTCATTACACGCATTTTTTTCTTCATTTGTTACCTCCAGAAAAGCCTGTAATCGTAAAAATTGTGCCGTTGCCAGACACCCACATGCAGGGTATGCGCTCAGCTAACTTCCCGCTGGATCGCCAGGTAATGGGTAATCTCCTCTTTTTCATTGCGAATCGGTGCAATCTTCCATTCCATCATAAATTCTGAGCCGTCGCGACGATAATTGATGGCCTGGCCGTGAAACAGCTCGCCATCGGCGATATTCTGGCCCAGGCGTTTGAGGACCTCGGGATCTGTATTGGGGCCCTGCAGAAGGGACGGCGATTTACCCATGACTTCATGGGGTCCGTAGCCGGTTAATTCACAAAAGGCCGCGTTAACGTAGATTATCGGATAGCCCGGCCCTGCCTCGGTTATCACTATTGAATTAAAGGACTCCTCCATGGATGCCTCGAGCAGCCGTTTCATGATGTATTTATAGCTCTCATCCTCCAGGAAGATGTCAAAAATATCTTTTGTCGTTTCCATTTTGCCCGCCTTTCTTTTTGTATTTGTAATGGTTGTTAAATCTTTGTTGATTTTGAAAAGACGCATATTAATCAATCTTATTTCAGTCGGCCAAAATAAGGTCTTCTTTGTTCTCCATTTGTGATTGTTTTATCTACCACGGAACTCTCCCAGTTTCAACCTGCCGAGGAGACCCTAAACAATATAATTAACTTGACATTTCCATTCCTCTAATGAATCATTCGCAGAATATGCGCCAATTGCAGTTATGACCACATAAATTATAAAGGATATTGAAATGGACATTTCCATTCGAATCGGCGGTGCGGCCGGCCAGGGAGTTCAGACGATCAGCTCTATTATTGCCAGGACCTTTGTGCGCCACGACTTCTATGTGTTTGTCAACCAGGATTTTGAATCGCGCATCCGTGGCGGCCATAATTTTGACCAGGTCCGCATCTCCAATACACCGGTACGGGCGGTTTCGGACCAGATTCACATTCTGATTGCCCTGGACGAGGAGACGACCCGCCAGGATATCGACTGCCTGGCAGAAAACGGTGTCCTGCTGTTCGATGGGGAAACGATCGGCTTTAAATCGGATGATCCCAATCATTTGTCCGTTCCCTTTGCCCGCATCGCCGCTGAGGCCGGTAAAAGCAAGATTATGATCAATGCCGTGGCAACTGGTGCGGTTACCGCCCTGTTGGATTTTAAGCTGCAGCCGGTGTTAGACGTCATGCAGGAGCAATTTCAGAAAAGAGGTGCCGAAACGGTGGCAAAAAATCAAAAATGCGCGACTGCCGGTTATGAATATGTCCGGCAAGCCTGGAATAAAAAGCCGAGTTTCAGGGTGCCGTCTGCACAAATGAGTCGTCAAAAAATGCTGCTCACCGGCAGCCAGGCCATGGCCATAGGGGCAATGGCCTCAGGCTTGAAATTTTATTCCGGCTACCCCATGTCGCCGGCCACCACTATCATGGAATTTGTCTCGTCCCAGGCTGATAAATACAATATCATTCTCGAGCAGGCCGAAGATGAAATCGCGGCCATCAACATGGTCATCGGTGCCAGTTTCGCAGGCGCCCGGGCCATGACGGCGACTTCCGGTGGCGGATTCTGTTTAATGGTCGAGGCATTGAGCCTGGCCGGCACAACCGAAACACCGGCAGTTATTGTTGTGGCCCAGAGACCGGGCCCATCAACCGGACTGCCCACCCGGACCGAGCAGGCGGATTTGAATTTGGTGATACATGCCGGCCACGGAGATTTTCCCAGAGCAATCCTGGCCCCCGGCTCCCCCGAACAGGCCCTGTCACTGATGTCAAAAGCCTTCAACCTGGCGGATAAATATCAAACCCCTGTTATTGTGCTGGGGGATCAACATTTCGGTGACGCCTATTTCACGGTCGATGAATTGGATCTTGGGGGTATCACGATTGATCGGGGTCATATTTTAACCATTCAGGATTTGCCCTCGCCCCTCGAATACAAACGCTATGCACTCAGTGAATCGGGAATCTCCCCCCGGATTCTCCCGGGACAGACAAAGGCGGTTCTTTACGCCGACAGTGATGAACATACCGAAGAGGGCCACATCACCGAGAGTGCCACGGTACGCAATCAGATGATGCGCAAGCGCATGCAAAAACTCGAGGGGATGGTTCGGGAAATCGACCCTCCGGAGATCTATCCTGCCGGGGAAGCTGAAGTTGTTCTGCTTGGCTGGGGGTCGACCCACGGCGTCCTCAAAGAGACCGTGGACAAACTGAACCAAAACGGAATTGGCACCCAGATGCTCCATTACTGCGAACTATTCCCCATCAATCACCGGCATCTTGCCACTGCAGGGCTTAGAAAATCTAAAATCATCGCCGTCGAGAACAACTTTACCGGTCAATTCGCCGACCTTTTCAGCAATGCAACTGGCCTTTCCGTTGATCAAAGGATTCTGAAATACGATGGGCGGCCTTTCACATCTGGCGAAATCGTCGACCGGATCAAAGATATGATATAGGAGCGCAACTATGGTTACCCTTGAAGACTTTCACAGTGACGACCCCATCGCCTGGTGCCCGGGATGCGGCAATTTTTCCATTTTAAAAGCCTTAAAACAGGCACTGGTAGATCTTCAGCAAGAGCCCCATGAACTGGTCATCGTGTCCGGAATCGGGCAGGCACCGAAAACGCCGCATTATTTGCGGTGTAACTGCTTCAACGGGCTGCACGGCCGAACGTTGCCGGTGGCCACCGGAATCAAGCTTGCCAACCACAAATTAACGGTTTTAGCAGAGGGCGGTGACGGCGACGGATATGGTGAAGGCGGGAACCATTTCCTGCACGCCATGCGCCGCAACATCAACATCACCTACCTGGTCCACAACAACCAGGTCTACGGCCTTACCAAAGGCCAGACGTCGCCCACCAGCGAATACGGCTTCGTCACCAACACAACACCGCGGGGGGCAATCAGCCCGGCTTGCAACCCGCTCCTGTTAGCCGTCGCTTCTGATTGCAGTTTTGTGGCGCGGGGCTTTGCAGGAGAAATTGACCACCTCGCTGACCTGATCAAGGCGGGTATCGAGCACAGGGGGTTTGCTTTGATCGACATTTTGCAGCCCTGTGTTTCTTTCAATCGCGTCAACACTTTTAAATGGTATGCCGACCGTGTATACAAAATCGATGCTGATTCAAAATATGATGCCTCGGACCGCTTGAAGGCCTTTGAGAAAGCCCAGGAGTGGGGAGATAAGATTCCCATCGGACTTATCTACCGCAACCAAAGACCGACTCTGGAAGAACATATACCGGCAATTGCCGATCAGCCCCTGGTCGCGCAGCAGGTCGATCCAGGCTCTTTTTCAGCGTTGTCTGAGATCTTTAAGTAGGCAAACCGGTCATCAGGTCTGTTCCGAAATCAGCGTGTCCTGCCGGAAACGGGGTTTGGCAAATAGCATCTGAACATCACCGATATATCTTTCCGCGAATCCGCCTTCACAATAGCACAAATAGTATTCCCACATCCGGATAAAAGTATCGGGATAACCCATTTTGCGAACCTCATCGATATTGGCAAAAAACTGGCGACGCCACTCCCGCAGGGTCCTGGCATAGTGGGGCGTAATGTCCTCCAGATGAATCAACCGCAAATCGGTGGCCCCGGCAATGGCCTTGCTGATGGCCGTCACCGACGGGATACAGCTGCCCGGGAAGATATAGCGTTTGATAAAATCCACCGATCGTTTATGACGGTCAAATATTTGATCGCCGATGGTGATGGACTGCAGCGCCATCAGGCTATCTTCTTTCAGCAATCGGCTGCAGGTTTGAAAAAAAGTATCATAAAAATGATGGCCGACGGCCTCGATCATTTCGATGGAAACCAGCCGGTCAAATTCACC
>JBATKU010000379.1:0-2319 GCA_049669725.1 Desulfobacterales bacterium | reverse complement strand
ATCTGAAGTTGCGGAAGGATGCAACTCGATTATAGAAAAAATTATGGGAGGCAACAAGTCAAGTTTGGTTCAGAATCGACCGGTCTATTAGGTGTCGCATCAACTGGGAACACCTTGCTTTGAGCAGAAAGCCCCCTATATGTGGGGCGGCTATGACGCGAGTAGAGATCAGTCTAAAAGGAGAAACCAAGATGGTTGATACCAAGAATTTTCTTGTAGACGTGGAGACGAAAGATCTACCCTTTCCGATGCGGGTCATTTCCAAAAAAAATTCGGGGGGCCAGCCGACGGTGGCAAATATTTCTATTTCTGCACGTATCATGCAGGAATTTGAAGCGCGATGGATTGATAGATTTATTCGGGTCCTCCATCAACACAGGGACAGCATTGGAACCGGCACGCTGAGAACCAATTCGGAAAAGAAATCAAGCGTGGTCTTAACGGACGAAATTAAAAACGATTTGCGGCATCATCCGGCGATTGAGTGGTATGCGGTCCGATGCGCAAATTATGGCATGCTGCACTCATACAATACCGTTGTTAGTACAGAGAAGAGCTACTGGGTTCCTTTCAGCGGTTATGAACAGGAGATATGAACGCTTTGATCCACTGTATGTCGCGGTACATTTCCATTTTGTTTCTCCATTGCAAGGCTGTCCAGGCCAGTGTTCTAGCATCCCGCTTTAGATAGAATACCATGATGTCACTGAATATAAACTCTCCAATTTAGCCGGCCTTTATCAACGATTCCTTTCCTTTTAGCTATCATCACTCTGGTTTCGCAAATTTCCGAAAAAAAAGTAGAAATAATTCTAAAATTTGATGCCCTGAAAATATGGGCCAATTCTTATATGCGTTAACATACTGAGTTTATATTTAAAATGAAAAAAGGAACGAATTGGCATGCCTTGTGCTCTTAACTGTTAAAAAAGAAAACAATTCTGCCATTTAATCATATTTAAGAGGAGGATTAACCATGTTAGTAACCAATTGGATGAGTAAAAATATTATCACCGTTGACGAAAACGAGTCGATGCATGATGCCATGAAGCTTTTAAAGGAGCATGACATCCGCATGCTGCCGGTTCTGAAAAAAGGAAAGCTTGTTGGAATCGTGACGGATCGTGACCTGAAGAGGGCATCCGCATCCGATGCCACTTCCCTGGATATCCATGAACTCCTTTATCTCCTGACCCGGATTAAAGTAAAGAACATCATGACCAAAGAGGTGATCACGGTGCCGCCTGATTTTACGGTGGAAGAAACCGCTCAGGTGCTTCAGAAAAATAGAATATCGGGAGCCCCTGTTGTTGACGCCGATGGTCAAATCGTCGGCACCATTACAAAAACGGACCTGTTTCGGGTTCTCATTTCACTCACCGGGGTCGGTAACAAAGGTATTCAGTTTGGCCTCCAGGTGGAAGACAGGCCGGGATCCATTAAGGAAGTTGCCGACATTATACGCAAATTTGGGGGGCGGATGGTCAGTATTTTGTCTTCCTATGACCAAGTGCCGGAAGGTTATCGCAAGGTGTACATTCGCATGCGCAGCATTGAGCGTTCCGAACTTCAGAACCTGAAGCAAGAACTCGAATCAAAAGCCGGATTGCTCTATATGGTGGATCATACCGAAAACAAACGAGAAATATTTGCGGAGAAGATTAGTTAGCCGCCACGTGCAAAAGGAGTTTGATAATGGAAAAGCAGAAAAAGATGAAAAAGATGAAAATCCTTGTGCCGATTGATGGATCGGAGCGAGCCTTAAACACGGTCAGATATGTTGCCAGAGTCGAACCATTTCGCAAGATGGACATTGTTTTATTCCATGTCTTCAGCTCCGTACCTGAAGGGTATTGGGACCTGGAAAAAGATCCCCGCAGTACTTCAACCGTCAGGCAGGTCAGGTCATGGGAAATCGGGCAACGGAAGAGAATCAAACAATATATGGATCAGGCCCGCCAGTTTTTAATGAAGGCCGGTGTCCCTCCTGAATCCATAACTATTAAAATCCAAGATAGAAAAAAGGGGATTGCCAGGGATATTATTCGCGAGGCCCGCAATGGGTATGATGCGGTTGTGACCAGGCGACGCGGAATGACAGGTTTGAGGCGAATTGTGCTAGGGAGTGTGGCCACCAAACTTCTATCGCAAATTACATTTTTGCCCCTCATCCTGGTTGGAAAACTGACCCTGAACCATAAAATCTTGCTGGCTTTTGACGGATCAGAGAATGCCGAAAATGCCGTTAAGTTTACCGGCGCTTTATTGGGAGGCTTTGACTATGAGGTGAGCTTGTTTCATGTACTCAGGAGCAACGGG
>JBATKU010000378.1:0-21891 GCA_049669725.1 Desulfobacterales bacterium | reverse complement strand
ATTCCGGAAAGTGGCAACCCGAGCTGATCATTGCTGGCCATGGAGGCGATAAAATTCAACCCGATGGGCTTGACCGCCGGACCGGATGTGCCGCTGATGGCCCCCTTGCCGAATACATTGGGGGTGGGAACAAAATCATCCAGACCGATGCTGGAAATTCCCCTGACCGTATTGATGGCGGAAATGGCATCGGCTCCGCCGTTTTTGGCATACATTGCCGGTTCATTCATGTCAGTGATGTTGGGCGTCATCTTGGCGATCACCGGAATCGACACTGCCTTTTTAACGGCCTCGGTAAAACCCTCCAGCAATTGGAAGGCCTGGCCGACCTTATGACCGGCCCCCTCGATACACATGTGGGGGCAGGAAAAGTTCAGCTCCAGCATATCCGCCCCATTGTCCTCGGCCGCCTTGGCCAGATAGGCCCACTCATCGGTGAAAAAGCCCATGATGCTGGCGATGATCGGATGATCCGGGTAATTCTTTTTCAGGTAGAGAAAATCAGTCAGATTGTCCTTAAGGGGCCGGTCGGAGATCATTTCAACGTTCTGCACGGCAACCCCTTTTTTGGCACCGTAGTCAATGCAGGCCATCCGGGGTGACGGGTGAACGATCGGCAGGCGATCCGAATTTAAAGTCTTAAACACAACACCGCTCCATCCGGCATCAAAAGACCGTGCCACCATTTCAGCACTATTGGAAACCGGCGATGACGACAGCAGGAAGGGATTTTTAAATTTTACGCCACAAAAATCGATTGAAAGATCGACATTGTTGTTCACGATTTATCCTCCTATCTTGTATGTTCTCTGTACGAACTTTTTGGAATAGTGGAATACGTTCGTGTTGCGCGTTAACATCAGAGCGTTCAGACACTCAACCCCGCAACTCGCAACCCGCAACATTTATTCCATCAACTATTTGGTATTTTGCCTCTTAATTTTGTTAGTTAATCAAGTCTTACTTCGCCAGATATTTTTTGATCGCCCGGGCGGCTACTTTGCCGTCCTGGACAGCCTGGACCACAAGGGCCGGTCCGCGCACAATATCTCCGCCGGCAAAAATACCTTCAACCGAAGTTTTGCCGCTCTCCGGATCCACCTTGATCAGTTTTTTATCATCAATGTCGACATTGGGATACCATTCAGGCGAATCTTCGGCCGCAATGTTGCCGATGGCTTCAATTACCACATCTGCATTCATAACCCATTCGGAACCTTCAATCTTTTCGGGCGCTCTGCGGCCCGAAGCGTCAGGCTCTCCCAGTCTTGTGCGTGCCAGCTTCAGGCCGTTAAGCCGGTTTTGGTCATCGGTCACATAGTCCAGGGGCTGGTTCAGCAGTAGAAAATGAACGCCGGCTTCCAATGCCTCGATGCGCTCGTCAGCTTCGGCCGGCATCTGGGAATAGGAACGCCGGTAAATCAGGTAGACGTCCCTGGCACCAAGCCTGACAGCAGACTCAATACAATCCATGGCCACCGATCCGCCACCGATAACCGCCACTGTCTTGCCTTGAAGTTTACGTTCCATTTCCTCAAAGCGGCCGTCACGCAAGGCCGCCAGATAGTCCACCGAAGAGAAGAGGCCATCGATATCTTTGCCGGCCGGCCTGATGCTGGCAGCTTCCCACAAACCGGGGGCCAGAAACACGGCATCATAGCCTTCTTTAAGCAGCTTTTCGGCACCTTCTCTACCCTTGACAGGAGCATTACACTCAAATTTAATGCCCAACGATTTAATGTCGTTCATCTCATGTTCAAGGAAGTTCAGGTCTAATCTGTAGGAAACAACCCCGTAACGGAGCACGCCGCCGGGCTCGGGTTTGGCTTCCAAAACGGTTACCTGATAGCCGTCTTTGGCCAGTTCGGCCGCACAGCTTAAACCGCCGGGACCGGATCCCACCACGGCAATCTTTTCAGTGCGTGGGGCCGGTTTTGCAAAAACCTTGAAATCTCTGTCCCAGGAATGTTCAATCAAAAACCGCTGGATTTTACCGATCTGGATGGGTTGGTCGGCACCTTCGGGCCGGTTCTGCGATTGGAAAATTGCGCTGCATTTTTCCTCGCACAGACGGGAAGTGGGACAAAGCACACCGCAGGCGCCACCCAGGATATTATTTTTCTTTATGGTGCGAATCGCTCCGGTAATATTTCTAAAACGAAGTTTTCGAATAAAATCAGCCGGCTGTGTTTCTGCCGGGCATGCCCCTGAGCAAGGCGCGTCATGGCAGAGCAGACAGCGGTCCGCCTCGGCGATGGCCTGGGCCAGGTCGAGCCCTTTGCTCATTTCCTTGAATTTTTCAGCACTACTCACAGTCCTTCCTCCTTCATGAGATTTTTTAGACGGAAAGCAAGGAAGCATCCGATATATACGATTAAACGCAATAATGTTAGCTATCTATGCTTGAAAACAAGATTGAAGTTTACGCGTTTCGCATAAAATTGTCAATTGCTATCAACCGTCCGGCACTAAAAAAGATTTATTAAATTTTGTGTTTTCATAAAAAATCTTGACGCCCATGATGTTGGCAATATATATGTGATCAATTTCCATATGGCTACAAAATAGCTTCCCGGCAGTTTTTTTTATTCTTTAATTTTTCAAGGAGGAATGTATGTCCAGAATTGTCAAATGTGCCCATATCCAAGCATCCAATGCCAAGCATGACGGCGCACCGGCCGAAATCAAAGAGGCCATGATCCAGAAACACATTCCGCTCATCGAGGAGGCCGGGAAAAAAGGGGTTCAGATTCTCTGCTTGCAGGAAATTTTTTGCGGCCCCTATTTTTGTGCCGAACAGGATATTAAATGGTATCAGACCGCCGAAAAAGTGCCCGGACCGACCGTCGAACGACTTTCCGAATATGCCAAAAAATATCAGATGGCGATGGTTATTCCGGTTTATGAAATGGCTATTGACGGTCTCTATTTCAACACGGCCGCAGTGGTCGATGCCGACGGCAAGTACCTCGGAAAATTTCGAAAAATCCATATTCCCCACACCTGGCCGGGTTTTTGGGAAAAATTTTATTTTACGCCCGGCAACCTTGGCTTTCCCGTTTTTGAAACGGCTTATGCCAAGATAGGCGTCTATATCTGTTATGACCGGCATTTTCCCGAGTGCGCTCGCCTGCTGGCCCTGAAGGGGGCCGAGATATTGTTTAATCCATCCGCCACAACCACCGGAAAATCACAGTATCTATGGGAATTGGAACAACCGGCCCAGGCGGTTGCCAACGGTGTTTTTATTGGTGCCAACAACCGGGTGGGCCTCGAAAAACCCTGGGAGTTCGGTAAATTTTACGGCAGCAGCTATTTCGTGGATCCTCGTGGAGAAATAATGGTCAAAGGCAGCGAAGATAACGACGAAGTTGTCATCGCCGATCTCGACCTTGATCTGATACGCGAAGTTCGCGACGGCTGGCAGTTTTTTCGGGATTTGCGCCCCGACATGTACACCGACTTGACCCGCCCGGGTTCAATTTAGGATTGATCGGCCCGGATCATTAAATTGACCGCTGCACCGGCCAAACTATCATATAACTTTAGCCGCCGCGGTTAGGGTAAAATCCTTAATTACATCAGAACAGGGAATCTCAGATCTTCGGATATTAGAAAAAATTTTGAAAGGAGGTGAAGGTTTCAGTTAGCAGCCACCCGAGTATTGCGGTAAATAAAAAAATTAAGGAGAGCAGATAATGAGCGAAGAAAAAAAAGACCATTGGATAGTGTATCCGATCGGCAGCAAACCCAAGTGGGGACTGGCCGTGCTGCTCGGCATTCAGCAGTATCTGACCATGTTCGGCGCCACGGTACTCATTCCCTTTATCGTCGGCGGTGCCATCGGCATGCCGCCGGATCAGCTGGCATTGTTGATTTCGACCATATTCTTCACATCCGGGCTCTGCACCCTGATCCAGCAGTCGCCTTTAGGCAACAAACTGCCGGTGATCCAGGGCGGAACCTTTTCCTTCTTAGGGCCGACATTTGCCATTATCGGCATGGTGGCGGCCCAGGGCGCCAGCGGCGACACGCCCCTTTGGCAGCTTCAGATCCAGAATATCGCCGGCGCCATCATGATCGCCTCGGTGGTTGAAATTGTGCTGGGTTACACCGGCATTATGGGCCAGGTGCGCAAGATCATCAGCCCGATCGTCATCGGCCCCACCATTGCCATGATTGGTCTGGCACTGTTCGGCATCGGTGCCCCCTGGATGGCCTCCAACTGGATCATCTCGCTGATCACGCTGGTCGCCTTGATCCTGTATTCACAGGTGTTCTCCCAGAAATCGAAGGTCTTCATGCTCTTCCCGGTTCTGCTGGCCATTGCCACCGGCTGGCTGGCGTCTCTGATCGGCACGGTCCTGGGCCTTATACCGGACGGCAATGCCGCCAACCTGGCCGGCAAACTCGGCCTGGTTGCTGCCGCCAAATGGTTCAGCATTCAGCCCATGATCCCGTTTAAGTGGGGCATGCCCGATTGGGGCAGTTCCGTGCTGTGGGCCGGAGTTTTTGGGATGCTGGCCGGGTACCTGGCCTCCATGATCGAATCCATCGGCGACTACATGGCCTGCGCGCGCATCTCCGAAGCGCCGGTTCCCACCGGCCGGATGATTTCGAGGGGCCTCGGCGCCGAGGGTCTCGGCTGTTTGGTGGCCGGTATCCTCCAGACCGGCAACGGTACCACGACCTATTCGGAAAATATCGGTTCCATCGGCCTGACCAAGGTCGCCAGCCGCCGGGTGGTCCGCTGCGGTGCAGCGGTCATGCTGATTATCCCGATCATCGGCAAGTTCGGGGCCATCCTGGCAACCCTGCCCATGCCGGTGGTCGGCGCCATGTTTGTCGGCCTCTTTGGAATGATCGCCTCCGTGGGTCTTTCCAATTTACAGATCGTCAACCTGAACAACTCGCGCAACCTGTTTATCATCGGCCTGGCGTTTTTTGCGGGTCTGAGTGTGCCCTTCTGGTTCACCCCCCACTTTGACGTCGGTACCGGTAAGATCGTCAGCGGCGCCATTGCCTGGGGAGCGCAGGGCAGCGTGATCAATGTTATCGGCAATATTTTTCAGGCGATTTTGAGCACCGGAATGGCGGTGACCGCCATCGTCGGAATTATCCTCGACAACCTCCTGCCGGGTGCCACCCGGGCCGAAAGAGGCCTGGAAGCCTGGGAGCGGGATGCCTCCGAAGAAGCCTGGGAGGAAGCCGAAGCACAATGGGCGGCCATGAAAGAAGGCGAAATGCGCCCGGTGTAATTTCGATCAAGTGTTAAACCGGGAGGGGAAGATCCCATTTTCCTCTCTTTGAACAAAGGTTATCTACGACGGGGGTCTTTGATGGTCTAAAGACCCCCCGTCACTTTTAGCTCGGGATATTAATAATTTGCCACGATTTCTACTATACGTGATTTATGCCCTGATGGTTTTGATCGGGCTGGTGGCGATGTATTCGCTGCTGAACACCGGCAATCCGGACAGCCTGCTGCGCCCGATCCTACCCAATCCGGCTCACGATGTTTACGTGGCCGTCATCTCCTCGGTCCTGGTATTCATACTGGGTTTTTTTGTGTTTTTCTCCCGGGACCAGGAAGGGTTTCAGCACCTGATCGAACTGAACGCCGACAGGATCCGATCGATGCGCAAAGGAAAAAAGACCGATGCGCAAATAGCCGATTCCATATTGGCCGCCATGGGCAGCACCAGCGGCTACCGACACAATCTGGCCAGGAAAAAGCTTATGGCCTACTTAGCCGGATTTAATTAGTTTCCATCCGGAAATGGCCCTTTTTCCGATGAGCAGCGTTTTCCGCGGGTTTACTTCCTCAACGTACGAAAAGTACGCCTCTTCGTAAACCCTTGTGCGGCCTTGCTCATCGGAAAAATTGCTCATTTCCAAATTGGAAACTACTTTGTGCCCGTTGTAATTTCCGGATCGGATTTAAGTAGAAACGGAAAGTTTGATTATGCTTGATATTCTTAAGCACCAGCAATGGATCGTCATTGCCATCGTATTTTTCGGCATTTTGGCCTACATTGCCATCATCCGCTGGCGGGACCGCAAATGGATCGATGAACGTTTCGGCAGTCAGAACCTGCGGGCCATGAGCTTTGGCGTCAACTACTTCGGCAAAGCGTCCGAACCCGATAAACCGCGCCGCAGCTCCGGCTTCCTGCTGCTGCTGCCGGACAGCCTGTTTTACCGCAGCCGGGTGAAAAAAATAGAGCTGGAGATTCCCGGCAGCCGTATCGCCAGGGTATACCACGACCGCACCCACAAAGGGGTCGATCTGCACATGTCGCTGGTCAAGATCGATTTTATCAATTCCGAGAATCAAAGAGATACCGTCGCATTCAAGGTCCCCTATCCGCCTCAGTGGATGCAGTCCATTGAAAACACGCTGCTGAAGAAGGCCTAAAGGTTCAATGGTTCAGCGTTCAGAGTTCAAAGGTTATTGAAACGGTGAATATCGAGACCCCAAAATACTCAGCCATATGTCAGTTCAGCCCTACCCTATTAATTCTTAGCCCTGAAAGCTCTGAACCTTATGCGCCGAAACACAAATACCTTCTATCCAGTAATTGACAACCCCATATTTAGCTTTAGATTGAAAATAAGAACTTTTCTTAAAGGAGAATACTATGGATGCCAAAGCATACTGCGACAGTGTTGGAATCGAACTCACCGGCTGGAAAGCCAAGCTTTACGATGTCATTCGCCGGACGGAAAAACAGGAGTCCGGCAACAAAGAAAACATCGAGCCTATGATAGCTGAACTAAAAGATATGGTCGATGATCTCGACGAACGTATTGCAGCCCTGGCCAGGGAATGTCCCACTGAATGGGGCGGCGAAAAATCAGATATAGACGGTAAGATATCTCAGGTCACCCTAAAGTGGAAGGAAGTCTGGGGCGTGATGGGTGAGAAGGAGTATGGCATCGGAGGAGCTTAAATTGTTGCCGGTTCATTACCAAAAACTCTATGTGTGATTAAGTAGCAAATTATAATCCTTTAATTATCGATTCAAAATTCGAAGCACGAATTCTGGAATTCGAAATAAATTCAAAAATCCTAAATTCAAATGTTCAAAACCGTTTTGAATTTTGATCATTAGATATTTTTATTTGTTTCGGATTTTGCTTTTCGGATTTCGAATTTTTTTCATCTATCTTCAAAAAGTGCTTACAACCTCCAAGTCAAGCCATCGAAGTATATATGTTTATCAGTAAAGTGCTGTGCCCCAGTCGTAATTCCGCTTAATATAATTCAAAAACAGGGAGGTCTCCGTCCGGACGATTCCGTCAATTTTGTTTATTTTATCAAAAATCAACTCATTTAACTCATCCAGCGATTTAACGACAAATTCGGTATCAATCCCGGTCCCGCCTGTTGTCTGAACAATAAACCACAGCGGCTTGAGTTTCTTTAACTCTTTTATAATCTTTTCCATCTTCTTGATTTCAACATGAATTCGGATGTTACCAACAATTTTAAAGCCAAGTTTAATGGGGTTGCTCACCGCAACTATCTGGATAAACTCGTCATTAATCAGACGGTTTAAACGTGTCCTGACAGTCGCTTCAGAAAGACCAATTTCTTTGGCGATGTCGGTATTGGAAATCCGCCCGTCTTTTTGCAGCAGCTCGATCATCTGACAATCTATCTGATCAAGCATTTTCTTTTTATTGAATGAATTATTACGCTTCATTATTTCCCCCTTTTGGAATGTCGATTGACGAATGATGAATTTAGGATGTCGTTTTCAGAATACATTTATCATTTTTATTCCACACACCCCTACCATTTGGAATTATAAAAAACAACCCCATATTGCTTGATACCGTATTATTTATATTGGTAAAGTCTTATTTTCGAATATTTTTTAAATATAATTTATATTTTTCGCAGAAAAATAGAAATTATTTCTTGACAAGAAAATTTGGTTTGCCTAAAGTGTTCTAATATTGATAAAGCAAGTTTATCAGCTTATTTCCCATAGCCCGTAATATTCGTAACAACAAATCCATAATATTTATCACCAGTAAAGGAGGAAAGGGTATGTCACTGCCATCAATGAAAAACTACATTAACGGGGAATGGGTGGAATCCAATTCAACCACTTTTGGAGATATTTGGAATCCAGCCACTGCAGAGAAAATCGCCCAGGTCGCCTATGGCACCAAAGAGGATGTGGACAAAGCGGTCAAGGCCGCCAAAGACGCCTACTGGGATTGGCGCACCACGCCGCCATTAACACGTGCCCGCTATCTGTTCCGGCTTAAGGATGCTTTTGAGGAAAATTTTGAAGAGATTGCTGCTGTCCTGACCACCGAACAGGGCAAATGCATAGACGAAGCCCGGGGGGAAGTGCGGCGCATGATCGAAAATGTGGAACACGCCACCGGTGTGACCACCCTGATGTGTGGTTATACCCTGGAAGATATCGCCACTGGCATTGACTGTTACGGCCATCGACAGCCGCTGGGGGTTTTTGCGGCCATTGTTCCTTACAACTTTCCCGGAATGGTTGCCTGGTGGTTTTTGCCCTACGCTTTGGTAACCGGCAACACTTTTATTGTGAAGCCGTCCGAGCAGGTACCCATGACCCAGACAAAGATTTTTGAGATTATTGATGAAATCGGATTCCCGGAAGGCGTCGTCAATATGGTTCACGGATCCCGTGATGTGGTCAACGGCTTGCTGGATCATCCGGATATTGAAGGCATCTCCTTTGTTGGCGCGACCCCGACGGCAAAATATATTTATCAGCGCTGCGGGGAAACTGGTAAGCGGGTTCAGGCCCTGGGTGGTGCAAAAAATATCGTCGCCGTCATGCCCGATGCTAACCTGGAGGCGGGTATGCCTTCGTTGATCACCTCATTTTTCGGCTGCAGTGGACAGCGATGCCTATCCGGTTCGGTACTGGTACCCGTTGGCGATATTGCCGATGAGCTGGTAGAAAAATTCACTGCTGCCACCAAAGCCATGAAAGTCGGCAGCGGTCTGGATGAACAATCTGCCATGGGACCATTGGCCGGACCGGCTCATAAGGAAAGGGCCTTGAGTTACATTGAAAAGGGAATCGCAGATGGTGCCGATCTTATTTTGGATGGGCGTAATTTTACGGTACCGGAACTGCCCAACGGATTTTTCGTCGGACCCACCATTTTCGACAATGTCAAAGCCGATATGACCATCGCCAGGGAGGAAATCTTCGGCCCGGTGGTCAGCGTAGTACGCGCCAAAGATCTGGATGAAGTCATCGATTTGATCAACACCCGAGGTTTTGGCAATGCCGCCTGTATTTATACCAGCAGCGGCGCAACTGCGCGTGAATTCAAGTATCGGGTCAAACCGAGCATGGTCGGCATCAATATTGGTATCGCAGCTCCCATGAGTTTCTTCCCGTTTGGTGGGGCCGGCGATTCCATGTTCGGCGATACCAAAGGCCATGGCCAGGAGATTTTTAACTTTTTCACCGATACTAAGGTAGTCATCCAGCGATGGTTCTAAAACTGGTTTCAATATATTCATCTTTCGACAGATGGCGGCGTTAGTCGTCGTTGAAAAATGCTCACGTACTAGTCGTACGCTGCGCGTTTTCTCCTCCTCTAGCCTTGCCATCAGCCGAAATCTAAAAATCTTGAAACCAGTTTAGATCATTTAAACCAAGGAGGAACACCATGCCTCTTGAAAATTTTGGAAGTATTCTCAATTTCGCTGAGAACCTGGAAATCCAGGACCAGGAATTTTTTGCGGCTGCGGCCGATAACCCGGCGTGTGAAGAATACCGGGAAATGTTTACACAATTTTCCAATGACAGCGGCAAAAATGTTAAAACGGTTCTAAGGACCCGCCGGGAAAATGTCACCGAGATGATTCTTGAGCCGATTAGAGATTTTACCCGGGAACCGTACTGCGAGGAATGTGCCGAGGCGGGCAGCATGAGTGCTGAAGATGCACTGGCCACGGCCAACCGGCTGGTTGACCGAGCCGAACGCTATTACACCGAGGCCGCTGCAAAGATCAAGGCCCTGCCGGAGGTGGCCCGTGCTTTAAAAACCATATCCAAAAAGCATAAGGCCCATCGCGAGAAATTGGCTGCATTGTAATCGTAGAAGCTATCTCAAAAATGAATAATTTAAAAGGAGAAATAGACATGACCGATATAAACGAAAGAATCAAGGAGATGGCGGCGCATACCTACGGCACCTGGAGTCGCCAGAACGCATGGAAGACCCCGTTGTTGATCACCGATGCAGAGGGTATTTATTTTTACGATAACACCGGCAAGCGCTATCTTGATTTTTCGTCCCAGTTGATGTGTTCGAACCTCGGCCACAAAAATAAGGTCGTCATCGAAGCCATCGTCAAGCAGGCCGAAAAATTGCCTTATATTGCCCCCGGCTTTATCACGGAGATTCAATTAGAGGCCGTCGAAGCCCTGCGGTCGGTGTTTCCGGAGAAACTCAGCAAGTTCTTTTTTTCCACCAGTGGAACGGCGGCCAATGAAGCTGCCTTGAAAATGGTGCGACAATCCCAATTTCCGTCTTATAAAGTGATTTCCCGGTACCACTCTTATCACGGCGCCACTGCCGCGGGGCAATCCTTCACCGGAGATCCGCGCCGCTGGTACGCTGAACTGGCCCGCACGGTGGTGGATGGTGTTGTTTTTGCTCCGGACAACTATTGCTATCGGTGCCCTTTTGGCATCACTTATCCGGAATGCAACGTGCAGTGCGCCAGATATGTGGACTACATGATCAAGGAAGAAGGCAATGTGGCGGCCATGATCGTCGAGCCGATTGTGGGCACCAATGGCAGAATGATCCCGCCTCCGGAATATTACCCGATCCTGCGTCAGATTTGTGATGACCATAACGTTTTGCTGGTATGCGACGAAGTCATGTCCGGCTGGTTCCGCACCGGTAAAACCTTTGCCATTGAACACTGGAATGTCCTGCCCGACATACTCACCACGGCCAAAGGGGCCAGCGCAGCCTACACACCGGTTGCCATTACCGCCTCAACGGACAAGGTCTCGAACTTTTTCGAGGAGGAGCTCTTCTGCCACGGCCACACCTTTGCCTATCATGCCCTGGCGGCCTCCGCCATTCCGGCCGCCATTTCAGAACACCTTAAATTGATGGACTCCGGACTGCCGCAAAGAGCCAGCGAACATCTCAAGAAAAGATTATTTGAGTTGGCCGACAAGCATATTTGCATCGGAGATGTCAGGGGTGTCGGTCATTTCTGGGCGCTTGAAATTGTGAAAAACCGCAAAACCAGGGAGCCTTTTGATACCAAAACTGACAAATTCAGTGGAAAGGCCCTGATGACGGGCAAGATCAGCGGCGACGCCATGCAAAACGGGCTCTATCTGTCATCATGGTACGACACCATGGTCATCACGCCACCTCTGATCATCACTGAAGACCAGATAGACGAGGCCATCGCTATTCTCGACAAGTCTCTGGAAATCGCCGATAAAGAAGCGGTTGAAACCGACGTAGCGGCTTCCCGAAGCTGCGAATATGAAAAATAGCAGTTTGTAACCATCATTGAGTTGCACAATAAGCAGGATGCAGGGCATACGTCCCCATCCTGCTTTTTCATTATTTTGCCGCTTTCCGTAGCTATGTTCTGAAAAATGGAATTGGGATTTAGGTGGTTGTAAAAACCGATTGAATTTCAGAATCTATTTTTGCCAGCCATCATAAATTCATAAAATACATGCCGGGGGAGCTCTACCCGCAGTATTCGCTGGCCCCGGATATCAAATAATTTTAATGTATTCAAAACAACATGTTATGACTTGCTGCTTGACACAACTACTGCGGCTTTCTATAATAATCAATTACAATAAATATTTATACGAATATCCGGGCATCTGACGATTATGGCGATCATTAATTTGAAAAAAAGGGAAGTCGAGTGCAAAATCGTCTACTATGGCCCGGGTCGATGCGGTAAGACGACCAATCTGGAGTATGTATTCAAGAACAGTCGCCAATTAATGACTGATGAAATGGTTTCGATCAAAACCAAAGGGGATTTGACCATTTTTTTTGATTTTGTCCCCATGGATGCCGGCAAAATTAAAGGATGCGATGTAAGATTTCAGATGTACACCGTCCCCGGCCAGGTGAAATACAACTCTACCCGCAAACTGGTATTAAAAGGGGTCGATGGCATCGTTTTTGTGGCTGATTCCTTGAAGATCCGCCATGAGAAAAACATCATTTCTCTGAAGAATCTCGCAGAAAATCTAAACGGTTATGGTTTGAATATCATGAAAATCCCGCTGGTCATGCAGTGGAATAAAAGGGATCTTGCCGATGAAGGCTTGCCTCTGATGACCATCAAAGAAATGCAGCACGCATACAACCGCCAGCTGAAGGCCCCGTCATTTGCAGCCAGCGCCATGACCGGCCAGGGCGTCAACGATACCTTAAAAACCTGCCTTGTTCAAACCTTGAGGTCGCTCAGGAAAGAAGCGGGATGGGCTTAGTTGTCCTTCGGGGGGTTAATCAGGTCGCCGACTTCCGGAAAACTTTTTTCTAATTTCTTAAATTCTCGTCGATAACTTTTGCCCGATCCCATCATCACGCTTACAGGCTGCAAGGGTTCTATATTCTCACACACAATTTTAATGGCGGCTGTAATTGGAATCGAGAGCAGAGCGCCGACAATTCCCCATAGCCAACCCCAGAATAACAGCGACAACAGGATAACCACCGGACTGAGATTCAATTGATCGCCCAAAACTTTGGGTGCAATGCCATTGCCGATGCTCAGTTGGATGGTTAAAAGTGCAAAAAAGGTAATAACGCCAGGCCAGAAGCTGGGATAAAACTGTATCAGGGCCAGCAGAATTGGAGGGATGGATGCGGCAATGGAACCGACCGTCGGAATAAAATTCAGAAAAAAAGCCAGCGCGCCCCAGGTAACCGCAAAATCCACGCCGATCAATGACAGCGCCAGCCACACCAGGCATCCGGTGCAGAAACTGATCAAAAATTGCCAGGATAAATATCGCCGGATCTGGCCGGTAATCGAATAGGTGATCTGGGCTAACTGTTTGGCTTTGTCATCGGAAAAAGATTTGAGAATCTTGTACTTAAAAAAGGGTTTGCCCAGCAGGATAAAAAACAAAAAAATAATCACCAGCACCAGCTTGGAAGCAAAAGCGAATATTGACCCGGACAGCGTCACCAGAAAACGGCCGACATTCTGTCCCCAGTTGATGCCTTCAAGGGGATCAAAGCCGAGATTGAGCTGGGTCGTTAAAGTGGCGATCAATTCGGTCATCCGTGAATGATATCTCGGATAAGCCGCGGCAAAGGCCGTCAGCCGGGTATACAAAAAGGTGCCCGAAAGGTAGATGACGCCGACCAGGAAAATCAGGACGATGAAAACCGCCAGGGTCGCCGGAACTTTCCTGTCGGTCATGAAATTGACCAACGGGCCGATCAAAAAGGAAAACAGCCAGGCAATAATCAAAGGGAGGATAGCGGCCCCGGCATACTTGAGCACGACCCCTACGGCCACCAGCACCAGTATGCCCATGAAAATTAATGATACTTTATTTCTATCAACATCTACCATTTAGAAAAATGCTCTAGGACCGGCTGTTGAGTTTAATAGCACAATACATTTAATATTAAAGACATTGTTTATTCCCGGAAAGCCCTTCAAAGGTTGTAAATCGTTCGACAAGCATAGCAAATCCCAATGCGCCTAGCAACCTCAAAACAGCGCATAACCATGGCTGATGGCCTTATCGCCTTCCTGGTTGATAACATCAAAAAATATAGTGCCGGCCAGGTTATCGGACCTGCTGCCATAAACTCGCAGCCGAATTTCGGTGCCCGGCAGAACCATACCGGTAAAACGGCAATAGATCTCCTTTAGCTTTAAGGGATTGCCGTCCGCCTCCCGGTTAATCAATTCACTGACTGCCAGAGCCAGTGTTGCAGTTCCCTGAAGAATGATTCCTGGAAGTCCCACCTGGTGGGCGAATTTCCTGGAGGTGTGTATTGGAAAGACAATGCGGGTACATCCATCATAGACAAACGGCAGCAGCAGATCTATCGTTATGCTTTGCTCCCATTGCAACCGATCTTGGGTGCCCCTTTCCGGTACCGCTGGAACTGCCTCGGCACCTCTGCCGCTGTCATCGCATTTAACCCCGCGCATCATTGCACCGATATGTTCGGTAAACACCGGCTCGTCATTTTGATCAAGCGCCTCGAGGCAAGTTACGATTTGAGTGCCGGCACGATGAGGCAAAATTGCCGCAATCCGGCCCTTTATGGTGATCGTCTGGCCGGGGCTAAGCGGGCGATAAAAACGGATGTGCTCGGTATAATGCACCTGGGTTAATAGGATTTCCTTTGGAAAATGATCTGCTTCAATAAAATCCGGGATATTCTCGATAATCGGCCAGGTGGCCGCCACAGCGAACATTGGAGGTGCAATGATTCCCTCCTTGCGCTCATCATCAAAATACAATGGGTTGGCATCCTTAATGGCCGCTGCATAGTTCATGGTGTCCCGCCATGTAATTTGGGATTGAGAGGTTTTTAAAGGGATGCCCACGAATTGCGAACTGATTCGCATTGATTACTCCATTATTGATAGAGGCTACTTTTTGACAAACTTCGGTTTGCGCTTTTCAGCAAAGGCCGTTAACCCTTCCTGGCCGTCAGGGTGATCGGCACAAGCTTCAAGGGCCGCCCTTTCGTTTTCTATCTGGGTTTCAAAGGAGGTGTTAAAAGAATCCGTAATGAGCTTTTTTGTCCAAGCAAAAGAGTTCAAAGATTTTTGGGCCAGATCCTGTACCATTGACATGGCTTCACTCAGTGCCTGCCCGTTCGGTGCCACTTGGGTCACCAATCCCCAGTCTAATGCCTGGGCGGATGAAATCGGTTTATCAAATGCAGCAATTTCAAGGGCCCGCGCATATCCCACCAACCTGGGCAGGGTGAAGGTACCGCCACCGTCGATACATAATCCGGCAGATGTATAGGCCTGATTTAATACGGCGGATTGGTCCATGACCCGGAAATCACAGGCCAGTGCCAAAGAAAAACCACCACCGGCGGCCACGCCGTTGATGGCCGCCACCACCGGCTTTTTCATCCTGCGAATTTCAAGGACTGCAAGATGAAACTGGGACGCCAGAGTATGAAAAGCAGCAGCGGGGCCATTTGAGTGGCTGAGGGCCCACTTCAAATCGCCGCCGGCACAAAAGGCTTTACCCCTTCCGGTTATGACCAGTCCTTGTATGTTGTCATCTCCGGCCAATGCAGTCAAATGGCCTGCCAGTTGTGAAACCAGCTCATAGTTGAAGGCATTGTATGCTTCCGGTCGGTTCAGGGCAACTTCCGCGATAGTGTCATGTTGTTTAAGCTGGATTAATTCTATCATCTAATTTTCCTCTGTGCTTTTGCGCTATGGGCCGGAAGGTCAAACGAGCCTGACCATCATAACCCTCAAAACGCTCCGAACCGATTCAAATATCTTTCATATTCAGTTCGGTAGTAATCTCCACACAACCTTTGATGGTGCGGGCCACCGGGCAGAAGTCAGCATGGAATCCGTGAACTTTTTCAGCAACTTGTTTTAAAGGCTTCTGTTGTCAGAACCTTAGCATAGACAGACCCCAATGCGGCCATAAATGAACCATGAACCGCCTGGGCGGTAATGGGTTTGCCCTCGAATTCAAGATCGCGGGTGGCGCAGGCATCCTGGATGACCACACACTCAAACCCCAAATCAAAGGCCGCCCGGGTGGTGGCATCAATGCACATATGGCTCATCGCTCCACAGATGACCACTTTTTCAACCGCCTGCTTTTTCAATTCCTCTAAGAGGCTGGTTTCCCTGAAGCTGTTGGGGAAGTGCTTTTGAATCACCTGTTCTTCAGCAAGGGGTTTGATACAATCATGGATTTCAGCTCCGGCCGTGTCCGGCAGGAAAAAAGTTGCACCCGGTTGGACTGACAAATGCTGGATATGAAAGGTGGGCCAGTTGTTTTCTCTGAAAACAGACAGCAGTTCGCCGGCTTTTAGGCCGGCCTGTGCAATCCCCGTCAATTCCATTTTCCCCCCAGGGAAATAATCATTCTGAATATCAACCAGTATAAGTCCTATTTTCATGATTCACTCCTTTTCTGATTCCTTCCTCTGAAGTTCTTGATTTCACCCCGCAACGCGCAACCCGTAACCCGTAACCCGCAACCCGCAACCCGCAACACGTAAACTTATCACTACCATGATCTAACCCGGCCGGTGTCTATCTGTATAAAATCCGACTTCTTATAGTAGCCAACCCCTCCGCGTTTCATTTTGCGGGCCGTGTCCCGCAAAACGGCTGTATCGGTTCCGGGCAGACGGAAATCAAGGGCCTTGCCCTGCATGTGGAGACTGCCCCGGGCAACCCCTTTGCTCTTACTGCGCAGCTTGGCATTGGTTTTGGGAGCCCGATAACCGCTGATGATATGGACTTCGCCGTGGTTGTTCACCTCTGTCAGCAGATCATAAAGGAAATCCATCAGCCCGGGATCCATGGCGTGTATTTCATTGGCCCGCTGATCGCGAAGGATGTAGTCAATTTTTTTGAGAGCCGACGGAATATGGCGCCCATCAATACGATAGACAACTGTCAGCCGTTCATGGGTATGGGTGTTGTAGAAAAATAATCTGCGCTCAGAATTGGTTTCGCCCGCGGCCAGGGATAGCCCTGATAAAAGAAGCAAAAAGCAAATACTTACAAGATAAGACCGCCAACTGAGCTGCACCCATTTATGATTTCCACTCTTCAAGACGAATCCTCAATATCAGTCACTTTTAACCTTTGCGCCAGCATTCCATCATGGCCCATCGCAGGCACTAAACCCCGACAGTTCATAGTTGCAAGATAACAATATACTGGAGGATTTCCAAGATGTTTATTTATATTTTTCCTTTTTGGAATCAGGCGTTATAATTTGACTTAATACTTGAGAATCAACTAATTTTACTGTATCCTCCATACCTTATTAGTCCAAGGCCTGGATAGATTTGTCCGACAAATTATCTTCAGGGAGAAAAAAATGTCACAGCGTTCAAAACTTCAATCTTTATGGGTCTTTGCCTTCCTGATTCTGCTGGCGGCAATTCTGAACCCTTCCCTTGTCAACGGACAGAATGCGCCATCCGCAGCTTCATCCCAGCCGTCAGTGATGCCTTCGCAATCTGCAGTAGACCTGTCCCTGGAAAAACTCCGGCTGAAACGCTCTGAGGTGGAAGCCTCCCAGAACCTGGATAAAGCAGGTAAAGACAGTGCGATCCAGGCGCTCGACCAGGCGATAGGCTTTCGTGAACTGCTCGATGAATTTAACCGACAATCAGAGGCTCTCTCCGGGCAGATAAAGACCGCCCCGCAGCGAATTAAAGCAATTCAGTCTGAACTGGCCCAACCGCTTCCACCGCCGGAAAAGGTTAAGGTGCCGGCCGCAGAAAACAATGCTCTTCAGCTGGAACAGAGGGTACAGCGAGAAATGGCGCAACTTGTCGCGGCCAAGGACCGTCTCGCCGGCTGGAATGATCAACTAAGCAAGCAAAACGATTTACTGGAGCAACTTCCAAAAAATACTGCCGCTGCTAGGGCACGTCTCAACCTGGTAAACGAAAAATTGCAAAGCCCGCCTTCCGCCGGCGACCCTGCAGCCATCAACGAATCCCGACGACTAATGCTTCGTGCCGAGCAGCTCAAGCTGTCGACGGAAATCCAATTGTATGAACAACAATTAAATAGCCATGAAATACTGGTGTCCCTGATAACGGCTGAAAGAGACCTGGCATCCCGGGAAGCTGTCGGGCGCGAGATTCTGGTAAAGGAGTGGCAGGCACAGGCAGCCGAAAAATTTCAACAGGAAGCCGTCAAAGTAAGGGAGGAGTCCGAAGAAGCCAAGGAAAAGACCCCGGAGTCGGCGGCAGCGGTGAAGAATGAATACGACATCAATATAGCCCTCAGCGCGGAGCTGGAAGAGGTCGCCCGCCAGGAAACGGCCGTCACCAAAGCACTTGAGGACGTTACCAATCGCCTGAAGGAAATAGAAGACGACTTTGCAATGGCGGCTGAAAGAGTGGACTCCCTGGTGTTAACCGAGGCCATCGGCCTGGCGTTGCGCCGCCAGCGCCAATTGCTGCCCAGCGCCGATAAATATCGCCGGAGTTCTGCCGAACGAAAGAATAAAATGGGCGAAATCCGCGAAATTCAATACCGACTCGATCGCCAGCGCCGGGAGCTTAGCGACATCGACTCCCAAACCGACCAAATTATCGATTCGCTGGTTTACCTGACGCCTGACAAAGCCGAAACCCTTAGACCGAATGTCCGCAATCTTCTGATGGATCGGCGCCAGCTTCTGGAAAAATTGCAGGCCGCCAACAACCGTTATTTCAACGGCCTTCAAAATCTGGAGATTGCCGAACAGCAGCTGGTTTTAAAGGCTGAAGCGTATGCCGATTTTCTTGACACCCATCTGGTGTGGATTCGAAGCTCCAGTATCGTCAGCTTTACCGACCTGCAAAACAGCCTGAACGTTTTGCGTAATTTGGTAGATCCTGCCAGATGGCGCCGGAACGTGTCGGATGCGGTAGCTTCCTTCTGGACGAATCCGGGCCTGTGGGTACTGGGATTGTTGATAAGTGCCATGCTCCTGTTCGGGCGCAGGTGGGCGCGCCGCGAGATTTCCAGGACGGCCGAAAGGGTCAACCACCAACGCCAGGACAGCTTCTCGTTGACCCTTTGGGTACTGTCTTTGACAGTCTATCTGGCAGCCGGCCTTCCTTTTTTGATAATGTTTGTGGCCTGGCAGCTGCTGCAATTGCCGGGAGTGCATGACTTTACCCGGGCTGTTGCCACCGGCCTGATGACGGCTGCCGGGATGTTAATCGGACTCCGATTTTTCTACAATGTCTGCCGGCGCAACGGTCTGGCCCATGTTCATTTTAAATGGAATGAACCGATCCGACAGAGTCTGCGAAGAAATCTGTGGTGGCTTACGCCGGTGGTGGTGTTAATGGGATTTTTTGTTTCCGCAATGGCCACCGTCAAAGAATTCGAATCCGGCGATTCATTGGCGAAACTGGCATTAATCATTCAGATGGTCGCCGTCTCAGCGTTTTTTGGCCGTATTCTGCGGTTTTCGGGTGGCATCGTTACAGCCTTGCTAAAGACTTATCCCAGCGGCTGGCTGGCGCGTTTGCGATATATCGGGTGGCCGCTGGCCGTGGGATTACCGCTTTTTCTGGCCGCACTGGCGGCCAGTGGCTATTTTCTTTCGGCCCTGGAATTCCGGGATCTGATTCGCCTCACCGCATTGCTGGCGATGACGCTGGTCGTGTTAAACAGCCTGGCGCTGCGATGGTTGTCTCTGGCCAGTCGCAGGTTTGCCATCCAGGAGGCCCGGCGCAAGCGGGAGGCGCAGCGGGAAGCAGCCCGTCAGAAACTCGCAGATGGGGATCCTTCGCCGGCTGATGAGGAGAACAAGCCGATTCTCCCCGAACCTGAAATCGGCCTGGCCGAAATTAGCGACCAGACCCAGACATTGCTGCGAACCGTCATGTTTATAGTTGTTGCTATCGGGCTGTGGGCTATCTGGGAGCCTGTTTTCCCGGCTTTTGGCATCTTGCAGGACGTTCAGTTCTGGAGTTACAGTGGGGTGGTCAACGGCGTTGCGACCCAGATACCGATCAACCTGGGCAATCTGCTAATGGCCGGCGTGGTGGTGGTCTTCACGATCATTGCCTCAAAAAACCTGCCGGGGTTGCTTGAAATTACGATTCTCAACCGGCTCCCCGTGGACGCCGGCGCGCGCTATGCATTCACCACCCTTTGCCGCTATGCGATTACGGCCATCGGCTTCCTCCTGGCCTTTAACACCATCGGGTTCAGATGGTCGAGCGTTCAGTGGCTGGTCGCCGCCCTGGGTGTCGGACTCGGGTTCGGTTTACAGGAAATTGTCGCCAATTTTATCTGCGGCCTGATCGTTTTGTTTGAAAGACCTTTCAGGGTCGGGGATACGGTGACCATCGGGGAGGTCAACGGCACGGTGTCGCGGATTCGCATCCGGGCCACCACAATTATAGACTGGGACCGCAAGGAATTGATTGTGCCCAACAAGGAATTCATCACCGGCCAGCTGATCAACTGGTCCCTTTCGGATCCCATTGTCCGTTTCAGCATAAGCGTTGGGATTGCCTACGGGTCGGACACCGAGCTGGCCGAAAAGTTGCTGCTGAAGGTGCTCCATGAAACCCCGATGGTACTCCAGGATCCCAAACCGACCGCCTATTTTCTGGGATTCGGGGACAACAGTCTTAATTTTCAGTTGCGACTATTTATCAACAACATCGACCACCGACTGCCGGTGCAGCATGAACTGCACAAGGCCGTTGACCGCGAGTTCCGCAAGGCCGGCATCGTCATTGCCTTCCCGCAGCGTGATGTCCATTTTGATTCCGACCAACCGCTGAAAATCGAAGTGATGTCTGACAAACCAAAGACAGCGCCTGAAGGGCCGGAGCCCGAATCCGACAAATCGGAGGCCGAGCCGGATGCATCGCAATAAGCTTTGGCGGATTCCTGTTTTTTATCAGGCTGGCGAATGATAATATTAAAAATAAGTTTTCTCTAAATATTCAACCGCCAGTCTCTGACTATCCTGCTTTTTGATTTCTTCAGCAACCCCGGACACGCGATCATAATAGCTCTGCCCGGAAACAGCTTTGTTGATGGCGTTGGCGAGGCGTTCGGCCGTCAGCCGGTATCGTCGTATGGGCTTGGGTCCCAGTCCGCATCGGTATACCCTTTCGCCCCAATAGTATTGATCGAGAATATGCGGTACGATAATCTGGGGCACACCGGCCCGGGCTGCGGTGGCCGTGGTTCCCGAACCGCCGTGGTGCACAACAGCGGCCAGGCTGGGAAACAGTGAAGGATGCGAAACCTCGTCGACAAAAATACAACCTTTCGGATCCACAAAGCCGGTCTCATCAAAACGAAAACCGGTCAGGATTCCGCGCTGTCCTGTCAGCCGCAGGCTTGCCTGGATTAATTCTACCAGGGCTTCCTGCTCGCGGGTGGACATGCTGCCAAACCCGAAGTAAACGGGTGCCGGCCCTGCCGCCAAAAACGCTTCCACTGGCCCGGAAAGGGTTTGATCGGTCTTCAGGTGCAGATAGCCGGTCTGGACAAAATCCAATTCGACATCTGCAGGAACTGCTGCAATAACCGGGTCCGATGCCACAATCACATGGTTTCCAATAACATGGCGCAGGATGTCTTTAACAGGTGCCAGTTTTAAGCGGCGGCGTTCTCTGTTAATTACCGCCGTAAAGTTCATCCTGTCCAGCACCCGGGCCACTTCCCAGGATAGACGGTTTAGCCATTGTGGCATATTTTGTAATTTCAATGCAACAAAGGGGTGGTGGGCCGAGGGCAGTATTTGAGGTGCCATGGCAACAAAGCCATAGGGGATGTTCATTGATTCGGCGGCCGAATGAAGCCCCAAGCAAAGGGAGGCGCCTAATACAAGATCCGCGCCATCTATTATACCTGGCAGCTGGGATAGCTGTTTTTGAATTTCAAGCCGCAAAAAACCCAGCCAACCCATCACCGGCTTCAGGGTATGCACCTGCGGATAACGGCGCAGCATTTTGGTGAAGTTGCTGCCCAGGCCATGAAAGGCGCAACCGCAGTCCTCAACCCAGGCCTCATGCTCCGGGGGTGCGGCGATGAGGGTCTCATGTCCCCGGCAGGTTAGTGCCCGGGCCAGGGCAATCAACGGCTGAATATCACCCCGGGTGCCACAGGTCGCAAGGACTATTTTTTTGGGA
>JBATKU010000377.1:0-8619 GCA_049669725.1 Desulfobacterales bacterium | reverse complement strand
TGTTTACCGTGAAACCAAAGAGAAGGTGGATTATTATCAAAAGCAAGGTGTTTTAGCCGTAGAGATGGAGGCTTCAGCACTTTTTTCAGTGGCTCAATTTCGACAGGTGGAACTGTGTGCTATGCTTGTAGTTTCAGATGAACTTTCCTCATTAAAATGGCGGCCCGGCTTCAGAGACCAGCAATTTGTCACGGGTCACCAGACCGCTTGCAGAATGGTAAGAGAATCATGCCGGCAACTATTGATCCTGGAATAATTGAAAAAATCCAGGACCTCAGAAAAACGCTTCACTACCATAATTTCAGATATCACGTCCTGGATGATCCGGAAATCTCTGATTCAGAATATGACCGCCGGATGCAGGAGTTGATTCGGCTGGAAAAAGCTTATCCGGATTTTGTCAGCCCTGATTCGCCAAGCGCCCGGGTGGGCGCGCCGCCGTTGGCTAAATTTGATTCGATTGCCCACACTATTCCCATGTTGAGCCTGGACAACGGTTTTGCCGACGAAGATATTTTAGAATTTGACAAAAGGATCAAGCGTTATCTCGATCGCCAGTCCGACATAATTTATACTGCCGAGCCGAAGATGGACGGCGTTGCGGTAGAGCTTGTATATGCGGACGGCAAATTGCTGACAGCATCGACCCGGGGAGACGGTATTACCGGAGAGGTCATCACCGCCAATGTCAAGACCATTGGCGCTGTTCCGATTGTGATGCGAACGGGCAAAGCATCTGCCCTGCCATCCCGTCTTGAGGTAAGGGGTGAGGTGTTTATCGGGATCGAGGCCTTCCAAAAGTGGAACCTGGAAAGAAGCGACATGGACCTGCCGCCCTTTGCCAATCCAAGAAATGCGGCTGCCGGTTCATTGCGACAGCTGGACTCAAAAATTACTGCTACACGGCCTTTGGATATCTTTTTTTATGGCGTCGGGGTGGTGGAAGATTATGAATTCCATTCCCACTGGGAACTGCTGCAAGCATTAAAGAAATGGGGATTTCGGATTAATCCTCTCATCCGGCCCCAGATTTCAATAGATGATGTCCTGAAATATTACCGTGAACTCAGCGATCAGCGCCATCAACTGCCTTATGACATTGACGGCATGGTGGTAAAAGTGGACAGCCTGCCATTGCAACAGCAGTTGGGAGCAACCACTCGAAGTCCCCGCTGGGCCATTGCCTATAAATTTCAGGCTATTCAAGAAACGACGGTGCTTGACAATATCGAGATTCAAGTGGGACGCACTGGGGTTCTCACACCGGTGGCCCATCTTAAACCCGTTAGTGTGGCCGGTGTAACGGTCCGTCGGGCCACTTTGCACAACGAAGACGAAATTGAAAAAAAAGATGTCCGCATCGGCGATACGGTACTGGTTCAAAGGGCTGGAGACGTCATCCCCGAGGTAGTCAAAGTCATTTTAACCAAGCGTACCGGTTCTGAAAAAAAGTTTTCAATGCCCGATAAGTGCCCGGTCTGCGGTACAGCGGTTATTCGCATTGAAGGGGAGGCAGCCACCCGCTGTATCAACTCAAGTTGCCCGGCTCAGGTTAAAGAGCGCATTAAGCATTTTGCATCGAAAGGAGCCTTTGACATTGAGGGGTTGGGGGACAAGCTCATTGATCAACTCGTTGGAAAGGGTTTGCTGACCTCGTTTGTCGATCTTTTCAAACTGGATAAAGCCTCCCTTGCCGGTCTTGAGAGAATGGGGGACAAATCAGCCCTAAATTTAGTGAACGCCATTGAAGCCCGTAAACGGATCAGTTTCGCCAGATTTTTGTATGCACTGGGAATCCGGCATGCGGGTGAGCACGTGGCCTTGATACTGGCGGAACAATTTGGAAACCTTGATGAATTGGCAAGTTGTTCTCAACAAGACCTGACAGAGATCCAAGGCGTCGGTCCGGTGGTAGCCGAGAGCGTTGCCAGCTTTTTCAGGCAGGAGAACAACCTGCGCGCTATCCAGTCTATCCTTAATAGCGGCGTACAAATTGTTTTTGCGAACCGAAAGAAATCAGGGCAATATGACGGCAAGACCTTTGTGCTGACCGGGATCCTGGGTGGTATGACAAGGCGCCAGGCAAAGGAAATGATTACAGCTTCCGGCGGTAAGGTCAGTGGATCGGTGAGCCGAAATACCGATTTTATAGTTTCCGGCGAATCTCCGGGATCCAAGCTCGCAAAGGCCAGGGAACTGGGCGTCACTGTGATTGATGAGGCAGAGTTTAAAGAGCTATTCGGGTAGACCCTAAGGCTATAAAGCTTGGAGGCCCGGAAGCTGGGAGGAAGATCTATCGAGAGTTCCTTAGCCTTCCAGCCTCCCGGCATCACAGCTTTCAAACTAATCACCTGTGAGGCAACTATGGAAAACAAAGCAAGGGCGCATGTCATCATTAGCGGTCGCGTACAAGGGGTTTTCTTTCGGATGGAAACCAAACGCGCTGCCGATGGATTCGGTGTATTCGGCTGGGTCAAAAATCAACTGGATGGGACCGTCGAAGCCGTGTTTGAGGGCGAACGAGAACGGGTAGACGCTAGTATTAATTGGTGCCGGGAAGGTCCCCCCCGTGCGGATGTGGCCGATGTGACCGTCAACTGGGAAGATTATACAGGAGAGTTTAGCGGATTTAATATTGATTTCGCGAAGTGGTCGTGAAAATGCCATTGTAGTGGTTGTGAAATAAACGTTGCGGGATTCAAACGCTTTTTTCTACAACCACTTATACCGCTATTCCGTATTTCGGAACATCATTATGGAAAGCAGAAAACAGCGGAGCGGCTTACCTGTATCAATAAACCGCTCCGTAATTAATTACTTAGACAGATTCTTTGAGTTTTTTTCCAGGACGGAATTTGACGACGTTACGGGCTTTGATTTTGATGGGTGCACCGGTTTGCGGATTGCGACCTTTGCGTGCCTTGCGTCGAACTTTTGAAAATGTGCCAAAACCAACCAGGGTGACTTTGCCGTCCTTCTTTTTGAGTGCTTTGGTGACGCCCTCCACAAAAGAATTCAGCGCTGCCGCCGCCGCAACCTTGGAAACCTTTGCATCCTTTGCCGCTTTTTCTACCAGTTCTGCCTTTGTCATAGTACCATTCCCCCTTTTTTTTGGTCGTTAACCTTGCTGAGCCAGGCTAGATAGCCTATTTTTCTGTTTGCATATAGGAACTAAAATTTCATGTCAACAGAAATCGTTAATTTTCAATACTTTTTTTAAAATATTGGCTGCTAAACCATATATAGCTGGCATTTGCAGACTGTTGGGTGATGGAATCCTGCAGTAACCCCTAACCCGATAAGCAGGAACCAAAATAAAATCAAACCACGAAGACCACGAAGAACACAAAGATAAAATAGAATTCACAACGTTGTGGTTTCTTCGTGGACTTCGTTTGCTTCGTGGTGAACAGGTTTTTTAAAAAATACAAAGAATGCACAACTAAGGCGCTAAAAAAGGGCGTCTATAAATTGTTCAGCATCAAACAGTCGGAGGTCATCGATTTGTTCGCCGACGCCGATATACTGCAGGGGAATATTCAGTGAGCTGCATATGCTGATAACGATTCCGCCTTTGGCGGTGCCATCGAGTTTTGTCAGGGCTAATCCGGTGAGACCCAACGCCTCATCAAACAGTTTGGCCTGGGATAGAGCGTTTTGTCCGGTGGTTGCATCCAGGACCAGCAGAATTTCATGGGGTGCTCCTTCAAGTTGTTTCGATACCGTACGCTTAATCTTTTTTAGTTCTTCCATCAGGTTGATTTTGGTATGCAGTCTGCCGGCCGTATCAATAAGAACGATATCGCATCCGCGAGCCGAAGCTGCAGCGACCGCATCAAATGACACAGCGGCCGGATCTGCATTGGCCCTGTGTTTGACAAGTTCTGCATCCGCCCTTTCGGCCCATATGGCCAACTGTTCGATGGCAGCCGCCCGAAAGGTGTCGGCGGCCGCGATCAGAACTTTTTCACCGGAAGCTTTGGCAGAGGCTGCTATTTTTCCGATGGTGGTTGTTTTTCCGACGCCATTAACCCCCACCACCAATATTACATGGGGTCTGTTATGATCCTTTTCCGGTACGGGCGCTTGGGGGCCGAGAATTGAGAGAATTTCCTCCTTCAGGATCTGTTTTACTTCACCGACCTCCGCTGCTTTTGCTTTTGATAGTCGCTCCATGAGCACCATCGTTGTCTGGACCCCGATGTCTGATGTTATCAAAAGCTCTTCCAATTCCTCTAAAACTTCGTCATCAATCTTCTTTTTACCTGCTAATATCCGGTCAAAACCGCTCGACAAAGATTTACGTGTTTTAGATAGACGCTTTCTCAGCCGCTTAAAATATCCGGCTTTTTTCTGCTCCGGATCGGGAAGTGGTTCGGCATCCGACTCCGCCGTTATGGCTGCTGCATCTGCGACTGTTTGCTGCTCCTCGTCTGACGCTTCGATATCGATCTCCGGGGGGTGGGGACCG
Organism: Desulfobacterales bacterium; assembly: GCA_049669725.1. Taxonomy (GTDB): domain Bacteria; phylum Desulfobacterota; class Desulfobacteria; order Desulfobacterales; family JAFDCJ01; genus JAFDCJ01. The sequence goes on along the minus strand of JBATKU010000377.1, from coordinate 4,148 downwards.
TCCGCTTCGTCTGCCAGGGGTTGCCTGATTTCCTTAGGTTGGGGGTTCTCTATTTCCTCTGATGAGGGTAATTCGGCAGGTGCCTCATCAGTTGGCTTTTTTTTCTTATTTTTATTCTTTTTAAACCAGCTCAATGCCCTATCCTTGTGGAATGTCGAATTACGAATGTCGGATGACGATTGGGAATGACTAATGAAGAATTACGAATGAAGGATGTCGCTTCGCTCTGCCAATTATTAAAATGGGTAGCATGCCTTGATTATTCATTCGACATTTTTCACTCTTCATTGGTCAATCAAGGCATTCCCCATTCAATTGGCTTCACCCGGTTTAAGGAAGTTCACGGATACAACTTTAGAGACTCCCTTTTGCTCCATCGTAATGCCGAAAAGCATGTCGGCAAACTCCATTGTTCGTTTGTTATGAGTGACGACGATAATCTGAGAATTTTCGCCGATGATTTGCAGCAGATCATTAAAGCGGAAAACATTGGCGTCATCTAGCGGGGCGTCTATTTCGTCCAGCAGGCAAAAGGAGGCTGGCTTGATCAGGAAAATGGAAAAAATAAACGCAATGGCCGATAAGGCTTTCTCGCCGCCAGAAAGCAGACTCAGACGGGTCAGTTTTTTACCGGGCGGATGAATCATCAGCTCCACGCCGGATTCCAGAGGTTTGTCCGCCTCGATGAGAACAAGTTTGGCCTCACCACCATCAAACAGGCGGGGGAAAACCTCCTTTAATTTTTCGTTTATTTGATCGAAGGTCTCCGTAAATTTTTGCTGGGTGATTTTGTTGATCCTTTTAATCACCTTTTTCAGGTCATCGATGGCTTGGAGGAGATCATCCCTCTGGGCCTCAAGAAATTCAAATCGATCCTTTAACTGCTCATATTCCTTGATGGCCCCGAGATTGACATCTACGATTTTGGCTATTTTTTCTTTGCTGCGGGTCAGATCGGCTTCCATTTCCTCGATGGCCATTTCAGCCGTGATCTGCTGGGCCGCTTCATTTTCGCAGTGACCGATTATCAGTTTCTCATAAGAACTTTGATATCTTTCCTCCAGGCGATTGGCCACATTGTCGCGCTTAAGTTTCAGTTGTGACTGTTCGAGCTCCAGCATGCGGAATTTTTCCAGAGTCTTTTCCTGCTTTGTTTTGAGGTCATTTATTTTGCTGTCGCTTTCCTGGAGCCGGGCATCGATTTCCTGGTAATCAGCCTCACTGAGGCCGATGGCGTCGTCGAGGCGTTCGATGGTGCCGTACATTTGCCCAAGCTTTTCTTCATTGTCTGTTACCGCCTGACGGGATGCTTCCCCTTTTTGTTGCTTTAAAGTAATTTCGCGGGACAGTTGATCGAGTCTTGTCAGGCCGTCTTCGTGGAATTCTCTTAAACGCTTTAAAGTGCTGTTGCTGTTTTCCAGCCTGGCATGCAAAGCCGTCAGTTTTAATTTAAGATCAACCACCGACTGATTAAATTCTTCCATCTGTGATGTGACGCCGCGGATGTTTTCTGAAATTTCCGCCACGGTGTTCTGGGCAGAATTAATCTCATTCGAAACCTTTGACAACGCTTTGTTATATTTGATCATTTCATCGTCAATGTCGCTGGCTTCTCCCAAAAGCTGCTCCTGTTCCAGCTGGACAATTTCCAAATGGCGACGGGCGTTCTTAAGGTCTTCTCCGGCTTTGTAAAGCGCTTTTTCGGCTTCAATTTCATCTTCGGTGGTACGGTTTTTCTGCTCGATTTGTTTTTGCAAATTGCTTTCCAGACCCTGCACTTCGGATTCCATATCATGCTGCTCGAAGCGGGCCTGTTCCAGTTTTTTAGCGAGTACCGCGTCCTGACGTTTTGTCGCCTTAATTTCATTTTTTTTAGCCAGAATCCCGCTCAGCTTATCCTTGCTGCCGCCCACCAGAATTCCCTGATGAGAAATGACGTCACCATTTTTGGTAACGATCCTCTGGAATGTTCCATTCTTGTTAAAAAGCTCGAGCGCTTCATCAATGGTTTGGGTTAAGGCGACATCTCCCAGAATTGCCTGGGCGATTTTTTCAAAGCCCGCTTTGACGGTAATATGATTTAACAGCAAACCGGCTGACGGTGGCGGATCGGATCCCTCTGCTGCCATGGGTTTGACCGATGAAACCGGGATAAACCCGCTGCGTCCGGCGCTGTGATGTTGCAGATAATCAATGGCCTGCAAGCCGGTCTCCTGGTCTTTGACGATGATATATTGTAGGGATTCTCCCAGAACAGCCTCAATCGCCGTTTCATAGGCCGGGTCCGCTTCAATGATATCGGCCATAAGCTCCAGAACATTTTCGGCCAGCTCCCGACTGATTCCCGGCAGCGCTGAATCCTGATTTTCGTGGCTTGCGCTCGGCCTTTTCATGATGGCCTTGACACCATCACGGTACCACTCGTAGTTGTCCTCCATCTTCTTCAGGGTGTTGTATTTGGATTTGGCGGTATTGCGCTCCAATTCAAGTGTTTGGGCAAATTTGACCTGCTGGGCCAGGGCGCCTGATTTTTGATCCAAAAGATTTCGGGTGGCAGTGATCTGGCTGGTTTGCTCCTCGATTTTCGTCTTTAAGGTTTCAAGCTGTTTCCGGGTGCGGGACTCTTTGGTATGGAACTCTTTTATTTGATTCTGGGCCAATCCTTCTTCTTCATCAGCGCGTTTGAGACGCCTCTGGAGGCTTTCCTTGTTACTGGCAGCATTTTGATAGATATTTTTATACTGGGCCTCCCGGGTCATCAGGTTCATCAAATGGGTTTTTTGAGAGTCGAGCTCTTGATTGAGACCCACTAATTTTTGGTTGATTTCATCGCTGCTCTGTCTTTTCTGAATGAGATTTTCTTTTACATCTTCTATTTCTGACCTGAGCTGGGCATTCTCCTTTTCAACCTCTGCCATTTCCAAAACCATACCCTGGTTTTTTTGAACCAAATCTTCCCGGGCTTCGATAAATTCATCGGTTTCCCGGGCCAGTCGCTCGATATCATTGCGCAGATGAGCCAAGTCATTCTCAGTCCGATCTACTATGCGTTGGGTTTCATACTTTTCTGATTTCCGTTCGGAAATTTCCTGGTTTTTTTGCCAGCGCTTGAGCTTTATTTCTTCGACCGCGGCGTCAATCTTTTTTAATTCGGACGAGTGTCCGATATCTGCATCTTTGAGTTCTCTTAGTAGGGAATCGGTTTGTTCAATCTGGGCCTTGAAATCATCGAAATAATGTATCCCCAGATGGACATCCAGAATTTTGATGCGCTTTTGGAAGTTGTTATATAATTCGGCTTTGCGGGCCTGGCGTTTTAAGCTGGCCATCTGCCGCTTTATTTCTAATAGAATATCGTTAACCCGTAAGAGATTTTGCTGGGTAATTCCGACTTTGCGCAGGGCTTCGATTTTGCGACTTTTATAGCGAGTGGTTCCGGCTGCCTCTTCGATAAAGTAGCGACGTTCTTCGGGAGTCGCCTCGGTGATCGCGCCAATGTTGCCCTGCTGGATCATGGCATAGGATTTGGAGCCCAATCCACTACCCAGAAATATATTGTGAATATCTTTTAATCGACATGGCTGCCGGTTTAAAAAGTAGGCAGTTTCTCCAGAGCGATACAGCCGCCGGGTCAGGTTGATTTCAGTGAAATCCCTGAGTTCCTCGGGCGCATTGCCGTTATCATTGGCCAGGGTAAGGGACACTTCGGCCATGTTTAACGGCGATTTGCCGTTGGTGCCGGAAAAAATGATATCTTCTTTTGATTTGCCTCTTAATTGCTTCAGGCTTTGTTCCCCCATCACCCAGCGGAGGGCATCGAGTATATTGCTCTTGCCGCAGCCGTTCGGCCCTACCACGGCAGAGATTCCCGGGGGAAATTCGATGGTGGCCTTATCAAAGAAGGATTTAAAACCGATTATTTCCAGCTTTTTCAGTTTCATTTACCGCGACGCTCCTCTAAAAGATCATTAGCACGATACTGATGGATTCACCTGACCGCTAAAAAGCGGATTTTTTCCAATCGGAATTGGCGAGACCTTGGCGTTATGTTCCGCGAATTATCGGACTTGAAATGTCAGGCGAATTAGAATCTTTTGCAGTGCAGATTTTAATTGGAAATCATAGCAGGAAGCAAATTTCTTGTAAAG
>JBATKU010000376.1:0-8972 GCA_049669725.1 Desulfobacterales bacterium | reverse complement strand
AAGATCCAGATCTGGCTTGTTCTATCAATTGTTTAAAATAATCAATACGATCCCACCGATACAATTGCAAGGTGGTAAAAACAATTGCTTTATTCTTATTGTATTTCGACATCATTTCTTCAGCCAGTCTGTCTATTGCTGCCTGGATCCAGCTTTCTTCTGCGTCTATATAGATAGGTTGGTCTGCTTCGTAAGAAGTTTTGCATATAACCTCAAGTCGGTTTTTCATCTTGTTCCATTCTCGCTGCTCATCTTTAGAAAGAACATCATTAGAGGTGATCTTTTCAAGTAATTCGAATGAACCAATTGCGGTCATTTTCATGCAGGTACATGGAATATTAGGGTTTGATTTGGATTGCTCGATAATATTCAACAATTCTTTGTTCGTATCTTCAAAGCCGATTTCGTCTTTAGTCCCTTCAACAGAATAGTCTAATATTGTGCCTATTGCCGTTTTACCCAGCTTCGCTATGACCTTTGAATATTCTTCTTTCTTCTCACCGCCACAGAATTGCTTAAATACCGTCGCCTTGATTAAAGGTTTTACAGGCAGGCCTATTGATAAGGTAAATTTTGCAGCCTGTGAAAGGAATTTAACCAGAAAGGGGCTTTTTGTTAATCCAAATATTAGATAAGACAATAATAGCTCCTGGTCCGATTTATGTTGATAGGCAATGGACGTATCTTCAAAAGAAACAGGCAAATCTGAATCTTTAAATTTATTGGATTTGTTCATGGTTATCTCCTTTAATCAATTCCATCAGGATGCGCCTATTGCCTTGGGATGGAGAAGCGCCATCTTGTTCATACCTGCGCCAATCCTCGGTTTTTTGTCCATCAGCTTGACGCCTTTTTTGGATGTATAAATTTGATAAGGCTGCGGAGACTCCCCATGAGCCTCCGATGACCCTATGTTTTTCGGAAACCAGAGCCGTATTAAATTTTTGTATCAGCTCTGGCTTCCATGATTAAGATGAAAAAACCGCGAACTCGGGCTCGGGCACTTCAATCTCATACATTATTTGTAGCGCTTGATCTCGCCGGATTCGAGGCGGGACTTATAGCCCAGCCAATCCACCTTTAGTTCTCCCATGAACATATATAGTCCAACCACATTGGCGAGTGACATGGCGAAAAGGGCGGCATCGGAAAAGTCGATGACCGGTCCCAAGCTCGCGCTGCAGCCGATCACAACAAAGATACAGAAAATCACCTTGTAGGATATTTCCGAGCCCTTGCTTTCACCGAACAGATAGGTCCAACATTTCAGGCCGTAGTAGGACCAGGAGATCATGGTCGAAAAGGCAAACAGGAGCACGGCGGCGGCCAGCAAGGTGCCAAACCAGGGGAAGACACTCTGGAAGGCAGCTGCGGTCAGAGCCACCCCACTCACGCCTTCGATATTGTAGGCGCCGGTGATCACGATCACCATGGCGGTCATGGTACAGATGATGACTGTATCGATGAAAGGGCCCAGCATGGCCACATACCCTTCGGTGAGCGGCTCGTTGGTCCTTACCGCGGCATGCGCGATAGCGGCCGAGCCCACCCCGGCCTCGTTGGAAAAGGCGGCCCGTTTCAGACCCTGAATCAGCACGCCGACAATCCCCCCGGTAATGGCCGTGGGTGAGAAGGCGCCTGCAATGACGACCCCTATAGCGGCCGGTATCTGGGCGATGTTGACCAGTAGGATGATCGCGCCCGTACCCACATATAATACGGCCATAAAGGGTACGATCTTATCGGTCACTTTGGCGATGGATTTGATGCCGCCGATAATAACCGCCCCCACCAGAATTGCCAGGATAAGTCCGAACAACCAACCGCTGTCAACAAACAGTCCAAAGGTATTGGAGAACATTTGATGGGCCTGGTTGCCCTGGAACATGTTCCCGCCGCCCAGGGTACCAAAGATACACATGACGGCAAAAAACACCCCCATGGCCTTACCCAGCCTGGGCTTGCCCCTGTCGGACATTCCCTTAGAAAGGTAGTACATAGGGCCGCCGGAGACAGTCCCATCGGGATATTCATTACGATATTTGACCGCCAGGGTACATTCGGTAAACTTGGCGCACATGCCGAAAAGCCCGGCGATGATCATCCAGAAAGTGGCTCCGGGTCCTCCCAGACTGACCGCCACCGCGACCCCGGCGATATTGCCCAAGCCCACGGTTCCGGACAAAGCCGTGCATAGGGCCTGGAAATGAGAGACTTCACCGGGATTGTCCGGGTTTTCATAGACACCGCGCAGCAGATCGATCGAATGCTTGACCCCCTTGAATTGGACAAAGTTAAATTTGATGCTCAACACAACGGCAGCGATGAGCAACCAGGCGACGATCAGTGGGAAACTGACACCGTTGATCGACACAGAGAAAAAGATCAAGGAAACAAACGGCCCCAGCACGGTGTGAAAGATTTTGTTTACGAACGCATCAATACCGCCTCCGGCTTCCTGGGCAAAGGCCAACATCGGCATCAACATGAGCAGCAAAAGCGCCAAGGTGCCGGTAATTATAGATTTCTTTTTCATATTCGGATTTCCTCCCTTTGTTCTGATTAAACGTTGGGTTGCGTTTTTGGCCGTCTATGGCACGATGGTTACCGGAATGTGGCTGAGCTGTATCAGCTTGGCGACCACACTGCCGAACATCAAAGTCTTGACGCTTTTCTCACCGATCCGTCCCACCACGATATCAGTCGCACCCTGCTTTTTGGCGATATAAATCAAGGAGTCGGCCACCTGACCATGGCGCACGACGCCGGTAATCTCGAGACCTTCGGATGCCAGTGATTCCAGCATCGGGTCCAGCACCCGCTCCTGTACGAACTGAATATCCTCTTCCTTGCGTTTGTGACGCCGTTCGTTCTCTTCAGCGGTTTGGAAAGTGTAGGGCGACCATTTGATTACATAAGCCAGAATCATCTTTGCCTTGCTTTTTTTGGCCCAGTTGACTGCATAATCTATGGCGCGACGATTTTCTTCGGTACCGTCAATACCGACTAGTATTGTTTCACTCATTATCGTTTCCTCCTATTGATGTTTTCTTTACAGGCTGTTGCCAGAAAAAAGTACTCATCACGATGAGCCTTAACTTAAAAATCGGGGCTCTGGATACGCCTGGATTTCTTTTTTAAAACGATCCGTTGATTTACTGTATCTGGCCATATTCCATGAAAGAGCCGTATCTGACATATACGCCCAATTCGATGATCACACCGGACACATCCCCGGCCTTGTCAAATTCGAGGCTGCCGGTGGCGCCCTCATAGTTGATCTCCTTGCCTGCCTTGAGCAAGGCCTTGGCTTTCTGCCATTCACCTGGAAAAATGACCTCACCCGGGGCAGTTGCAACGGCCCTCAGGGCTTTGGGCAATCCCTCCCGCTGGACCTTGCCGCTTTTCTCGATCGCCAGGGCCAGCAAGAACGCAGCGTCATAGGATTGCGCGGCAAACGCTGCGCCCGGGTTCAGATCGGCCCGCCATGCGAGGCGGTTGAACTCGCGTGCGCCATTTGTATCCGGCCTACCGGGTTTGGTGGCAATCATGCCCCTCAGCTTATCGGCGCCTATGGCGGCGATCAGGGTGTTGCTGACCATCCCGTCACCACCCACAAACCGGTTAAAAGCGCCAGTCTCCAGGGCCTGGCTGATTACGGTCTGACCCGAGCCGTTGGCGTAGGCCAGCACAACCAGTGTATCAACCCCCGATGAGCCCAGTGAGCGAATCAGGGCCCGATAATCGGCTTTACCCTCCTCGTGGGCCAGGTTGGCGGCGACCTTGCCGCCGGCGGCCGTGAAGGCCTCGGAAAGAGCAGCGGCCAGCCCCCTGCCCCAATCATTATCAACATAGGTGATGGCGATATGTTTGATCCCCTTGGACAACAGCAGGCGCGCCATGACGCCGCTCTGATAGACATCCGAAGGTGAGGTGCGAAACACGAGGTCCTCGTCATCCAGGGTTGTGATGGCCGGAGAGGTCGAAGCGGGCGACACCAGGGTGATGCCACCGGGTATAGCCACCTGTTTGGCCACGGCAATGGTCGCCCCCGAGCAGATGGCGCCGACCAGGGCCACCACATTCTCGTCCTTCACCAGACGGGCGGCCGCTTCGCCTGCCGCGCCAATATCCGCGCAGGTCGTATCCGCGTTAGGCATGATGATTTTTTGCCCGTCGAGTACACCGCCCTGATCATTGACGTGCTTGACGGCAAGCTTGGCCGCTTTGTAAACCGACGGTGTCATGCTTTTAAGCGGACCGGTGAATCCGCCCAGAAAGCCGACTTTCACATCGGCCACAGCAGCTCCGGAACCGATGAGCACGGTGACCAGTGCTGCTATAATAAATGAACGTTTAAGATTAATTTGCATTGACTTATCCTCCTTATGATTAAGGTTTATGGTTATAAGGTATCCTTGGAGCCCACCTTCGCGGGGTTTAAGTTGGCATTCCAGGAGCCATTCGCGGCTGCGTCCGTATTCCACCCCTAAGTTTGCTCCCAAAACATAGCCCTGAAAAAAATACATATCAAAAGGTGCAAATTAGAGCAATGTGTCGATTGGGGTGTACTCTATACCGAATGTTTCGGCGACTGCCTGATACGTCACTTTGCCATTCATCACGTTGGCGCCTATTTTGATTTCAGGATTTTCGCGCATGGCACCCCGCCAGCCCTTGTTGGCGATTTGCACGGCATAGGGTAGGGTCGCGTTGGTTAAGGCGATCGTGGATGTTTTGGCCACTGCACCGGGCATATTGGCCACGCAATAGTGCACAATACCTTCGACCTCAAATATCGGATCCGAATGCGTGGTGGCCCGTGAGGTTTCGAAGCATCCCCCCTGATCAATGGCCACGTCCACCAGAACCGATCCTTTTTGCATGGTCTTGAGCATTTCTCTGGTGACCAATTTGGGCGCTTTGGCGCCAGCCACCAACACGGCACCGATGACAACATCAGCCTCTTTAACCAGTTTGCGCGTTGTCGCCGGACTGGCCATCAATGGAATACAGTTGGCGGGCATGACATCGCTGAGATACCGCAGACGATCCAGACTCATATCAAGGATGTAGACCTTGGCACCCAGGCCGCAAGCCATCTTTGCGGCGTTGACGCCGACGACACCGCCCCCGATTATCACCACGGTCCCCGGATCAACGCCCGGCACCCCGCCCAAGAGAACGCCGTGTCCACCCTGGGCCATCTCCAGGTATTTGGCACCCTGTTGGGTAGCCATACGCCCGGCAACCTCACTCATGGGTGTCAACAGTGGCAAGGAGCCGTCCGGTTTCTGTATGGTTTCATAGGCAATATTAATAGATTTGCTTTTGATCAAAGCATGGGTCAGTTCTTCCGCGGCCGCCAGATGCAAGTATGTGAAAACGATTTGATCCTCACGAATTAAACCGTATTCGGCAGGTAACGGCTCTTTAACATGCATGACCATTTCAGCACGCTCAAATATTTCCTGGGGTGTGGCCACAATGTCGGCACCGGCTTTTTTATAATCATCGTCTTCGAAACCGCTGCCCTTGCCACCTTCTTTTTCGACCAGCAGGGTGTGCCCGTTTTGGATCATCACCTCCACTCCGGCCGGGGTCATGGATATCCGGTTTTCTTCTGGCTTTATCTCTTTCAGTATTCCGACGATCATGATGCACCTCCTTTTGTTTGTCGGTTCAAATATGTTGTCTTGGGTGGCGACGATTGGCTTTCAATGGATTCTTGAGCAAGATGTTTGCCACAGCCTTCGATGAAGACAAATAATGATGCAGAAAGTAGAGACTGAACCGAATTTAGATAGGAAACGAAAATCCGAGAGTAAAATTAGATAAGCAATATCAAAAGGTTATGTATTTTTCGAATTTTTCAGCAAATTTAGCTAATGGATGGTCGGTTCAGATTGAAATGAACGTAATGCGGATTACAACAGACAAGATTGGCAATATATCGTTCCAACTTTATAACAAATTATAAACAAATCATAATTGATACAATATGTTATATGCAATGGTTCTTTATGTTTCCAATGGTTCTTTATATTTCCACTTTTTTAACTTGTTCAGCAATGCCGTGTGCGACACTCCGAGACGTCTGGCTGCTTCTCGGATACTGCGAGAGGCCTGTAGGGTTTCCATGACGATCTGTTTTTCGTATGTATTGATCTGCTCTTTCAGCGAAAAACAAAGGTTATGATCGGAAGCTTTGACTTCCGGTGCATTTTGCAAACCCTGGCCGATTTCATGACTGAAGAGAATGGATTTCACGTCAATGGCGTTTTCTTCAGACAGAAAGGCCGCACGTTCGACGACATTTTTTAGTTCTCTGACATTGCCCGGCCAGTCGTGTCGCATCAGTTTGCGCATAGCCTCCTTGGTTACTCCAGGCAATGGCTTGTCGAGTTTGGAGGCCAGTTGAAACAGAAAATGCTCCACCAACAAGGGAATGTCTTCGATGCGTTCAACCAGCGGCGGAATGTGGATCGGTAAAACGTTGATGCGGTAGTAAAGGTCCTGGCGAAAGGTCTTTTGGGCCACCAGCTGTTCCAAGTTGCGGTTGGTGGCGGTGATGATCCGGGTCTGAATGGGTATTTCTTTAGATCCGCCGATCCGGCGAACCTGTTTTTCCTGAATGACCCGCAAGATCTTGGCTTGCGAACCAGACGGCATTTCGCCGATTTCGTCTAAAAAAACCGTTCCTTCCATAGCTACTTCAAACAGCCCGGGTTTGCCTTCCCTGCGTCCGCCGGTAAAGGCGCCGCTGACATAACCGAAAAGTTCGCTTTCCAGGAGCTGCGCTGGAAGAGCCGCACAGTTGATCGGCACGAAAGGCCCACGAAGTTTAGCAGCGGAGTGGATCGCACGGGCAAAGAGTTCCTTGCCGGTACCGCTACCGCCGCGAATAGAGACAACCGTGTCTGCACTGGCAATCTTACGGGCAAAGGCGACGGCGATCTCTATGGCCGGGTGGTTCCCAATGATATCGCTGAAGCCGATTTTGACCGGATCGGAAATCGACCGGGCCAGTTTTTTGATTTCCTGCATATCCCTGGCGATTTCAACAGCGCCGATGATTCGTCCTTTAGCATCCCGTATCGGCCTGCCGGTGGAAAAATAGTGGTACCGGCCGGTAGCGGTGATCAGGTCTTTTTTAACGTTGCTGAACTTTTTGCCTTCCAGACATTCCAAAACTTGAAAATCCGACAGATTCAAGGCCCGCACAGCCGATCCAACGACACCGCGATCACCACAGTCCAGCGCCTGCCGGGCCACACGGTTGATGGTCGTTACATTTCCTTCCCGGTCGATGGAAACCACGCCGTCACTGATGTTGTCCAACACCACCCGGAAACGATTTTCTCTTTCTTCCTGGGGCAAGGTGTCGATCGATCGAATTTGAATAAAATCGGCAACATTGGCTAGATTTTCGAATATTTCTTCGATGCGGACCTCCTGCCCCTGATTTTCAGTTTCCAGATAAACATGGGCGCGATCTTCACGGCGAACGACTTCCATCGAAACGATATTGCTGCCCTGTTGAGCTATGATGGTAGAAATATCGGCAACAATTCCCACCCGATCCTTGAAAATAAGTTCGAGTTTGAGGTTCATTAGAACGCTTCCTCTGGATTTTTTTCTTCCGATTGCAAGCGCCTTTACAGGTCTTTTCAGTAGATTATAAATTTTGACTCATATTATACTTAAATGTTAAATGAAATTAACCTAAAACTTTGTAAACCCTTGATAGGTATATTTTTATAAGGGTTATTTGCTGTAAAAGCCTGGATTAACTAAGCGGATAAAAAGATGCCTCTCTGCAGCGTATCCACGCTATTTTTTGCAACGCCGGTTGGTTACAGCGAAGTTGTATTTTAACAGAGAGGCTAATTGATTTATTAGCATTAACATAAAAAAATGTCAAAATAATTATTATATGTATTTTCAGTATCTTAAGATTTTTATGAACAAATTTCTTTTACTCTGATAGGCTAAAATTGCCCCCGTACGGTTAACAACTTCTCTCACGGGGGGCTATGAATTATTTTAAATTTGCAAATTGGATCACACGAAAATTAATCTCATTGGACCGTCTTACTCCTGTTGCAATCATTTATATCATCTTTATTATGACTTCAAAAAGGAAGCATACTTTAGCGGCAGCAGCAAGATTTGCAAATTCATCCAAAGCAAGGTTTACCAACCTTTTAAAAAACCACTCAGACATTGCCATTTGCGCTAGGCGAGTTATCAAAAAAACAGGCTCGACAATTTTCAAAAGCCATGCATGCTCTTGGCCAAAACAGATTGCCATGGAATATTGCAATCATTGTTGACGCCACCTTCCTGAGCAGGTTAAGCCTGCACACTGAAAATGCTAAAAATTCAACCATGGTAAAGGTTATGTTCGAATCGTGCCTGGGCACATAGAGGCTATTAGTCCACAATTCTCTTTATCTATTGCTGCTTGTAGATTGTGCTTACAAATATACGATGGATGACTCATGTGAATAAAAATCATCCTCGAAAATGCACAAATGGACCCGGCTTTACGTCGGGGTTTTTATTGCTATTTGATGATATCTGCAATATTAGTGAACTTGTGATACTCTCAATCGGTAGTTGTTTGAATCTTCAATCTTAGTTGACCAAAACCCTACTTTTGAATATTCAAGTTTGCATGCAATTTTAGAATTTCCTTATCGAGCGGACCTAAGAAGTTGTTGCTCTCACTCACTTGGCTTATGATAATCATCTGATTGACTTTTGAGATACTAAATCGTGGCTCTTATCGCGTAATTCAAGATGAAGGCTTTGGTTTTCAACTCTCGAGCAAAAGAACGTATAGCAATAGCGACATGCAAGACGGCGACGCATAGATTCCCGCCGAACTGAAGCCGTCGAGGAGGAAGATGGGAGGTGTCATGAAACTACGCTGGAAATACTTCCTGGTTCTTGTAGCAGCTAGTCTA
>JBATKU010000375.1:0-22949 GCA_049669725.1 Desulfobacterales bacterium | reverse complement strand
ACGCCACCTTCCCATCCAGATCGACGCCAAAGATGCCCTCCCCTGCGGAATCCAGAATCAGGCCGGAGCGTTCCACCGCAGTCTCGAGCTGCTTCTGATTTTCTTGCAATTCGGCGGTGCGCTCGTCGACCTTGGCTTCCAGGTTGTCCCGCGCCTTCATCAGCGCATGGCTGGTGCGTTCGCCCAGGATCAGAACCAGCAGTACCGCGCCCACAGAAAGAACCAGGGTAACGCCTAAAACCCCCAAAACCGTCCGTCGCAACTGATAATAATCGGACATCGCTTCAGCCACATCGATCTCCGTCGCCAGGCCAAGTCCCAGGTCGGCATTCCAGATCCAGGCACCGAAGACCGGCACCCCGCGATAATCCCGGTATCCCTGTATATCGATCTCGATTTTCGAGCGGCCGTTGGCTTGACCGCTCTGCGCCATATTGGCCTTTAATTGGAGGGCGCCGGATGCCATTCGGGTTAAGGGCTGCTGCGATCTTTCGATTTTAGGATGCTGCCCTGCCACCAGGTTGACACCCGGATCTCGAATGGCAACGTTCAAAGCACTCTGTTGATCTGCGCCGATCAGTCCGATTCGGCGCAGGAGGCCGACAAACCGGCTTTCCGAGAGCAGTTCGCCATGCTCGCTAAAGGCGTAAGTTTCACCGGTCTTGTGTGTGATAGAAGGCGGCAGGAGCTGCGAGAAATCCTGGGTAGGGTCCACCCGCAGGGTCATCACCGCAATGATCTGTCCACTGGGCCCCCTGATGGGCCCCATAAAAAATTGGGTGGATGGATTCCTGGCCCCGTCTGTTTGGGGCGCTTTGCCCAGAGGGACGTCGGATTCCATGGGCGGCACAAACAGGACTTCGCCCGCAAATGCCCTCCTGAGCAATTCCGGTCTCTGCCGTGAAATGAGATTGGGGGTACCGATATTGGTGTCCCGCATGGACCCGACGCTGACGTGATCCGCGTTGATGACAAAAAAGCCTAAATTTGAAAAGACATCCTTGTTGTTCTTGAAAAAGGCACGGGTATCCCGCAAGGCATCGGAGGCCAGCAGACTTTCACGGTCGGGCTTGACGGCCAGCAGGCGTTTGATCAGTGTTACCAGCTCCGGGTCGCGTCCCAGCAGCTTCAGCGAGGCTATTCTTTTCTCCACCCAGAAGTTGAGCCGGTCATCCGCTGTTATTATCGTTTCGGTGAGGTCTTCACCGATACCGGCCAGAATTTGTTCCTTATTCTTATCCAGCGTATACCAGCCCAGCAGGCAGACAACGATGACGAAAAAACTCAAACCGGCCAGGACGAGCCCCCGAAACCAGCGTGATCCGAAACTCACGGCAAGCTGCTCTTTTTTTGCCACTTTGATGAGAATCCAGGTCACCAGGCTGAGAACCAGGAAGACCGCGAGGCCGTATCCAATCAGACGGCCGTAAGAAATCGGGACGGCTGTTTGCTGTGTGGTTGGAGGCTCATCGACCACCAGCCAGTTTTGCCGGATTTGAGTCATTTCCTGTGGTGTAATGGCGGCCATGGCCTTCATCAGTGCGGATTGCAGCAACGGCCAGTCATCCCGAACCCCGAGGCGCAGATTCGTCAGGTCGGGGTTACCGATAGTCACCTCACCGGAAATTTGCAGGCCGGTCAGCAGATTTTTGCTGATCAGGGTTCGCATCACAGCCGCCTCACCCAGGGCGGCATCCGCCCGGCCGAACGTTACCGCTTTGAGGCTGGCCAGGGTATCCTCCACCGGCAGGCGCTTGATCCGGGGAAACGATTTTGTCAGCACTTCCTCATAAAAAAAGCCTTTGGGAAAGGCCACGGTCTTGCCGAAAAGCGCCTCTATTTTTTCATAGGGGTTATTTTCGGAGCTGACGATGACATTGGGATTTTTGATGTAAGGATCGGTGTACAGCAGGTATTTCATCCGGTCTTCGGTTTTGACGATGTTGAGCATCACATCCAGCTCTTTGCGTTTAACCAGTTCCAGAAATTCGTTCCAGCTGGGGCCGGTGACATATTCGACTTCGATACCCAGCTTTTCGGCCACCAGATCCATGTAATCGATGGACAGCCCCCGGGGGCTGTCGTACTCAAAATAGTTGAAGGGCGGCCAGTCCGTTTCATTGTGAACCCGGAGGACGGGATGTTCTCTCAGCCATGCGTTCTCCTGCTCGGTGAGGTTAATCCGCCTCTGAGCCACGGATCCGGCAGCGATGTCAAACTGGAACCATTTATTCCACAGGCGCTGACGATCCTCGCGGTTCAGGGAATCATAAGCTTTGTCCAGAATCGAATTAAGCGGAGAATGGCCTTTTGCCACGGCCCAATAGCTGGCTCTGGCACCTTCCTCGCCAAAAAGATTAGCAAATCCGGTGAGGTGCACATCAGTGATATCATATTTTCTCAACAGATATTGGCCCATATTGGATTCCATTATGGCCGCATCCGCTTTGCCGACGGAAACCATTTTAAGCGCATCAAACCAGCTTTCGGTGTTTACGAATCGGATTTGCGGATATTTTTCCTGGATAATGCGGGCTATGACAGACTCCTTTTGCCCGGCACAGGTTTTGCCTGCCAGCGTCTTCAGGTTATGAACATCCGCACGATTGGTTTTCGAAAAAATGGCTGCTTTCACCCTAAAAGGATATGCTCCGAAAATCATATAGGCTGACCGTGCTTCGGAATATCCTTGGTTAAGGGTAAGTTCCACTTCGTTATTTTTAATAGCCACCCTGACCTCATCAGGCGGTAAAAAATCAATGTCAAACTGAAACCCGACCTTTTTGGCCATCATCTGCATCAGATCAACGGTGTACCCGTAGGCCTCGTCATTTTCCTGAAAGGTGTAAGGCGGCAGGTCTTCGGTTGCCACCCGGATCACCGGATGGGCATCCAGCCATTTCTTTTCCGCATCGGTTAAAGCAATCTTCTCTGGTTCCGACCGGGTGGCTGCCGTTTCCTGGGGTGATTCTTCAAAATCTTGAACAATCCATCTGTCTTCCAGCTTTTTTCTTTCCTGGCTTCCGATAGCCTTTAATCCCTCATTGACCTGTTGAATCAGCGCCGGGTTTCCTTTTTTTGTAGCCGTGAAATATACCTGGGAGAACAGCGGATGGTCTTGATCGTATTCGAAGATGTTGATCTGCAAATTTTCTTTGAGGTAGTAAAACAGGCTCAGGTCCGTTGCAACAAATACCTTTATCTCGCCCTCCAGGGCAGCCCGGAAGAGATCCTGGAAGCGGTCATAGACAGCTATTCGGCTGGCAGGCACTTTGGAGCGCACAAATTGTTCCGTATAGCCCCCTTTTTGAATACCGACGATAAGACCCGATGTTTTTTCCAACGATATGATCGGATAGACCGACGGGTGGGTGAATATATAATAGTCGAGGGCTAATAGCTGTTCCGAATAGTCCAGAAATTTCTCGCGCTCCGGGGTCTTGAAAAGACCGGCATGCAGATCTGCCTTGCCGTCTTTTAGCAGCTGCAGCGATTCTTCAAACGAATCCACTTTGACAAATTGGATCTGTTTACCTGTTTTTTTGGCCCACAGGCGCCACAAATCCGGAAATAGTCCTGCTGGACGCGATAAAGCGTCTTCAAACTTAAGCGGCGCCACCCCCACATTATAGACGATCTTAAGCTCATCTGCTGCCGTTGCCGTCATCGCGGCAGCCAAACTCAATAATGCCACCAAAACAAGTATAAATATTCTTAATTTTGACATCCGATTTTCCCTATTTGAGCGAACATTAATCCTCCATGCTTTCCGTGGTCGCCAGGTAAAGATCAACGCCCCTATCTCGACCCATTTTAGTGTACCCAAGATATTTATGAAAATCAATGTTGATGGCCTCGAAAAAAATCTTTGTAACGACTGAATATTCGTTTTCGCGGGTAGGATGTATTTTTCACCGGATCAAGCGTTGGGACTGACTAACCATTGTTAGGGGGTTATGCAGGAAGTTCATCACATTTTTTAGGTATTAGATTTGATTTTATCAACAAGGCGTGAGCAGCCGACCAGGGCTGCCATGGCCCGGGCGGCGCGTTCCGGAGATGGAAACACGGGAACACCGTGATGCCGAAGCTTCTGTACAGACAACTCTTCATGGCTGTGGAAAGTAAACCCCACCAGAGGTTTTTGATGTTTGGCAATCAGACCGGCCAGTGATTGGCCCTGATCGTCAAATAATTTTTCCGCCAACTGCGGAATCTGGTCAGAGGCGATCCCCATACCTTCCATGGTGCGACGGATAATCTGAGCAGGTGCCAGGAAATAGACAAGCAAACCGTCGGAATTACTTTCTGCCAAAAGTATATCTGGAATCACCGAAAAAAAATCCTGGGGGTTTTTAGAAAACGTCAGGTCAACCGGATTGTTCATGCTGCCGGTGGCGGGCACCAGGGGTGCGAGTTTTTCCCGGGTCTGCCGGGATAAATTTGCCAGCACCAGCCCAGTCCGGCTGCAGGCATCCGCAGCGGCAGCGCCGGGGCCGCCGGAATGGGTCTGGATGATGACCCGGTTGCCGGCCGGCCGGGGACAGACGCCCAAAACCCAGCAAAAGTCAAAAAGCTCGGGGATGGATTGGGCACGAATGATACCGCTTTGACGGAAAACACCGTCATAGAGCTCATCCGGGCCCGCCAGCGCTGCGGTATGCGAAAAACCGGCCTGTTGCCCGGCTTCGGAGCCGCCAACATAATAGGCCACTATGGGCTTGTGGGGCACAATCGACCGGGCGACTTCAATAAATTCGGGGCCCCGCCGAATGGTTTCGATATAAAGCCCGATCACCTTAGTATGCGGGCAGCCGGCCAGATACTCCATGCAATCGACAATATCAACATCGGCTTCATTGCCGACACTGATTCCGGTCGAAAACCCTAGATCGTAACGACTCAGGTAGCCGAACATCTGGGTGATAAAGCTGCCGCTCTGTGATGCAAAGCCGATAAATCCGGGCCGGCCTTCAAAAGGCAAAAAGGTAACATTAAATTTATGATGGGGATTGGCGACCCCCAGACAGTTGGGACCTAAAAACCGCATACCGTATTGATCGGCCACGGCCAGGAGCTTTTTTTCAAGGGCCGCGCCGTCTCCGCCGACCTCCTTGAAGCCACCGGACACTACAACAGCATGTTTAATGCCTTTTTGGCCGCATTCTTCCACAACCCCGGGTACAACATGGGTGGGCAGCACGATAACCGCCAGATCAGGAACCTCGGGCAACTCCTGAACGTGTTTATAGGCCCTTAAGCCCAAAACGAGATCTTCTTTAGGATGAACAGGATAGATATTGCCTTCAAAACCCAGGTCCAAAAGCGAACTGAGCTGATTGGTCCCCATGGCGGAAAATCGGTTGGAAGCCCCAAAAATAGCAATGCTTTTGGGATTGACGATGGGATAGAGAAAATTATTCATAATTTTCAGGTTCAGGGTTTCCAATTCCCGAAATTCACGATTCAACGTCAAAGGGTGGATGGTTTTAGATTATTTACTCACGAATCATAGGTTCAGATTTGACATTAACCTTTGAACGCTGAACCCAGAACCCTGAACCTTTTTTGTATTTATAAATACAATAATCCTGGTTTCATTTTACCAGGGCATACAATGTTATTTTACCACTCGCATTGCGGATCAGTTTCCCTTCTTCTTCCAAGCATCTTAAATGCGAAATCGCCTCCCCGGTGGCAAACCATTTTTGGGCCACCGGAAACTGGTCCCATGATTCGCTGTCGATATCCCAGGTCATCTGAGAGGCCACCTGATACGCATTCATCCTCCCCCGCTTAAGGATATAAAGGACCTCGGTTAAGCGATCGGCATGGTGATGTTTTAGTTCCTGGATCCTGGCACGGTGGTCCCTGATGAGACGGCGATGCCCGGGCAGGGTCAGATCGACCTTTAAACTATATACTTTTTCCAGGCTTGCCAGATAGTGTTTTAGGGGATTCTGGGTATCGGACCAGCATTGAATGTTAGGGGTTATATCGATTAAAATATGATCGCCGGCAATCATAATTTCTTTATCCGGCTCGTAAAGACAAATGTGTCCCATGGTATGGCCGGGGGTTGCCACACACTTGAAATGATAGTCCCCGACCTCAATCCCATCACCATCTTCGAGCAACGTCATATCCGGGATCCATTCCGAACCATATTTGGCACCGGGATGTTTGTCCAGGGCCGCTTGCAGCTCGTTTTCAGGAAATCCATTTTGACCGGCATACTCAATCATGGTCCCAAAGCCTTCCCAGGATTCCATGAGTTCTTTCTCCGGCCGACTGAAATAAACCTGACTGGTATCGGTTGCTAGTTTGGTTACTAGGCCGAAATGGTCGGCATGCAGATGGGTGATAAAAATATCAGAGACCTTAAGGTCAATACCGATGGTGCTCAAGCCGGCCTGCATGGCCTCCAGGCACTCCCTGCGATTCAAACCGGTATCGATTATCAAGCTTCTATCGGGGCCTTTAATCACATAGGAATTGAGATATTTCAACGGGCTGTCGGGCAGTGGAATTTTCAACCGGAACAGACCGGGCAATATTTCTTCGCACATTTTCCGAAATCCATAACTGTTACTAGTATAAATACTAGTTTTTGTCAGACCAGCGAACCGAATTCATTCCAATAGAGGAATCCCCTACAAAAGTCAACTGTGATAAAATCATCATAACGATTTTATCAAGTGTTCGGTATTTTGTGTTTGGTAAAATGAACTGCTCTGACTATCGCCAACATACTATTATAGCGGTTGTCATAAATATGTTCCGTTTGCCAGATTTTCTAACAGGAGGCAATATAACATTTAACAGGCTGAAATTATTAGAAGCATGACAACCGCTATTGGAACGTTATTCTGACAAACGCTCTAATTGCAGATTTTCATACAAACACCGCCCAGATAGTAAGGTACTATTTGTAATAGCGTATACAAATTATAGGCAACTCCCTTACCGGAATGGTCAAAAGAAGGCTGAACGCCGCCTTCGGCGGGCATGACGCGAGGAAAAGGCCCTCCTACCCTTATCAAAAGATGTTTTTCTTTTTATCACCCAATATTCCAAAATTCCATCATTCCAATATTCCAAAGAGCATGAAAATCCTAAAATCCGATAGAACTTAAAACCATATATGCTATTGGAACAAGAAAGATCGGGTCTAATTCTGGAGGGACTCTCTGGCCATCCGGGCCTCGGTGGAATCCGGGTACTTTTTGCATATTAACTGCAGGCATTTTTGGCCTTTGGTTGCCATTCCATTTTGACGGTAGGCCCGCGCAAGCTTTAAAAGGGCAGATGGAATACCCGGAAACTCCGGAACCTTTTTTAGAAGCAGCGATAATATTTTTACCGCATTTTCGACGTGGCCGGAGGCGGCAAACATGGCACTGAGTTGAACATACAATTGGGGCGTCAATCGTGGGTGACGAGTATGACGGATGTATTCATGGTAGATTATGTGGGCCTTTTCGTAGGTGTGATAACTGCGGCTGAGTTGAAATATGAGTTTTTTAGCGGTTTCGTGAAATCTGTCGCCTTCAGGATCCAGCTTGTCAACATGAAAAAGATGGGTAAGCGCGTCGATATTTTCAGGATCCTTGTCAAGCACCTGTTTGAGCACCAGACGACCGGCTTGCATGTCAAGTTCGGCGATATGTTTTAACGCTTTTTCCATCAGAGGTGAAATCTCGTCTACGGGCGCTTCTTTGATCACATCTTCATCGAAGCCGAGCGAAAATTTCATGCACATAAAGCCAAACAAAGCACCACCGATCAGTCCTCCTAGATGGGCGGCGTAAGCCACGTGGCTGTCACCGCCGAAAAATAGCTGATATAATTCATTGCCGATCCAGATCGGCAGAAGAATGATGGCCGGAATTCTTAAATAATTGAAGTAAAAACCCAGGGAGTAAAATATTTTGACCTTTTTCTTTTTGAAGAGCACCGCGTAGGCACCCATCAACCCGGCAATAGATCCGGACGCTCCCACCAACGGCATGGTACTGTCCATGTAAACCAGCCAATAGCCCCATACAGCCATCAAGCCGCCAATAATATACAACCCAACATATTTAAGGCGGCCCAATCCCATCTCGAGCATGCAGCCGACGATCCATAAAAATATCATGTTGCCAAACAGATGCCCAAAGCCGCCGTGCAGAAACATATAAGTGAACCCGGTTAAAAACGATTTATGAGCCGGCCGGAAACCGTATTTGAATGAGACAATCTGAGACCGCTTATGCTCATACTCTGATCTTAAAGCCTTCCAGGTGGCATATTGGGGGTTTGCAGGTTTGACGATCTTATCATTGTCAAGCTTTTCAAGAAATGAAAAATCCCGCTCCATTTCCAGGTAATATCGAACCAGAGTATCCTCATCGATGTTTTCGTCCATTGAATCGTGGAATTCCTGGAGGCGACCTTCGCGATAGGCAATGTATCGTGGGACTTCAATTCTCACCAGACCGGAGGTAAAATAATATTCAGAGACCTCAAAATGCTTTTGGGTTTCGCCGCTCTGGAACAAAAAAAACACCAGACAGTTTAGCAAAATGATACTGATGGTAATGATGGGCGGATTGCGCCAGCTGATTTTTTCTGTCAGAGGAATTATGAGCATAATGGATATTTAAAGGTTCAGAGGTTCAGGGTTCACCGTTCAGGGTTAAAAATTTTTTATTGACTTACCGAATTTGTGCTCCCGGTTGATTGCCATGTATTACAGCATCCACTTTGGCAGTTTCACGACTTAAACGGGGAGAAATAGCCTTAAATTCAAGGCGCTATATCCTGGCCCGATTCTGATTCCCGCACTCACGAACCTTTGAACTCTGAACCCCGAACGGAGATTATATGAATATATATCGGTATGGTGATGGCCAAACTTAAGGGTTTAGGGTTGAATTCTATCTTTTCTCTATAGGGACGTAATCAGTTTCGGTGGGTCCCGTGTAAATCTGGCGTGGGCGACAAAGTTTCCAGTTGGGATCATCCTGGCTTTCTTTCCATTGAGCAATCCAGCCCGGAAGCCTGCCGATGGCAAACATGACGGTGAACATGTTGGTGGGTATGCCGATGGCTCGCATGACAATACCGCTGTAAAAATCCACATTGGGGTACAAATTGTGATCGATAAAATAATCATCCTTTAACGCAATCTGCTCCAACTCAATCGCAACATCCAGCAGGGGGTCTGAGATCTTCAACTTGTCAAGCAGGGTATCACACATCTTTTTCATGATTTTCATGCGGGGATCGAAGGTCTTGTAAACCCGGTGTCCGAATCCCATCAATCTGAAGGAATCATTTTTGTCTTTGGCGCGTTCGATGGCGCGCGGCATGTTTTTATTCGCGGCAATATCACTGAGCATCTCGATGACGGCCTGATTGGCACCGCCGTGCAGCGGTCCCCACAGGGCCGAAATCCCGGCTGAAATGGCAGCATATAAATTGACCCTGGCACTGCCGACCATGCGCACGGCTGAAGTGGAGCAGTTCTGCTCATGGTCCGCATGTAGAATCCAGAATACATTTAAGGCTTTGACCACGTCTTCGTCGATCTCATAGGGTCTGACCGGCGTGTCGAACATCATGTTCAAAAAATTGGCACAGTAGGCCAGATCGGGCCGGGGATAGACGACCTGGTGGCCCCTTGATATTTTATAGGACATGGCCGCCATGGTCCGGATTTTGGAAAGCAGGCGGGTGACCGTAATGTTTATTTCTTCTTCCAGATTCTGAAGTTCCGGATAAAAGCTCTTTACGGCATTGGCCATGGATGACAGAATACCCATGGGATGAGAAGAACGCGGGTAGTTCTCATAAAAAGCCCGCATATCCTCGTGCACCAGGGAATGGTCGTTGAGCAGCACGGAAAAGTCGGTCAGTTCCTGCCGGGCGGGCAGCCTTCCGTTTATGAGAAGATAGGCGGTTTCCTTAAACGATGAATGTTCGGCCAGCTGCTCCACCGGTATGCCACGGTAGCGTAAAATTCCCTGCTCTCCGTCCATGAACGTAATCATGCTGGTACAACTTCCGGTATTTGCATATCCGGTATCAAGGGTAATCAACCCAGTCTCCTGCCGAAGCTTAGAAATGTCTATGGCCTTTTCGCCCTCCGTGCCGATGACCAATGGAAGCTGAAACTCCTTATCACCGTATATCACCTTAACAAATTCAGTCATGGTTCCCATCGCTTTCTAAAAAATGATGAATCCCCACGAAATATGGGTTTTCAGAACAGTAGAACTCCGTGCGATTATACCGCTTTCCAAAATGATGTTCCGAAATGCGGGATTGCGGTATAAGTGGTTGTATAAAAACCGTTGAGATACCGGCCCGTTTTTTTACAATCACTATAGAAAACTCCGCGGAGATAAGCATCTCATATACCTTAATAGCCCTGTCGGGTCAAGCAGCCAAGATCGCCTATCAGGATTATGTCTTTTAAACAGTGCTTGGGATTTGGAATTTTACTCAAGTGGAGTTTACTTGCTTCTAACTATATGATAGATGTATAGCCGTTTAAGGGGCGGGTATACCTCTGAAGGCTTACAGAATACAATATGAAGGGAAGGCCCAACCATGTCTTTTAAGGAAAATTTGCTTAAGAAATTACGGATCAATCAATTGTCCCGCAAAATACTGGCATCCATCGGAACGGCGGAAAGCGGTCAGAAAATTGATAAAGACGCCATGCGCAGCCTCCTGGAAATGAGCCCTTACCAATATCAAAAGGAACGGGACCTGGATCTATACATTCAAAAAGGCGACGGCGAGCTAAGCCGCATCCTGGTCCTGGACAATGAACTCCCCATATACCGGACCACTGTTGAAGATGTGGCCATCCGCAAAAGTCCATATACTAAGGAAATGCTGAGCATCGGCAATATCATAAAAATTTTAAAAGACTCCGACGTAAAGATCAGTCGCAAGGAAGAGTCGGTAAAAATCGTTCGAAAAGAGTGCATCGACTGTTTGGATCTCACCTATAATACCGCTGATATAGAAACCATCGCCAGAGAAGGCGCAAATTCCCTGGAAAACGGGTACGCCGACGGCGTGATGGAAAGCCTCTCCCTGTTCGCAGAACTGTTGGACTACCGGCACCCGCCAAAAGCATTTCAGATCCCGCACCATTATATTATCGGGGCGGCAACCGAAAAGGATGGTGACGAAATACTGGTCGGACCGGCAGTGATCTTAAGCCGCATAGACAACTCACTGCGGATGCTTGAAGAAGAAATCAGCAGCTTTGACAAGGGCAGAATTGCGTTTTTTCAAAAGATCGTCCAGGGGGAGGAAAAAGCATCTATCGAGGGGGCAGACGTCTTTCGGTATCTAAAAGAAACCGTTTTGAAACAAAAGCCAATAGCATAAAGCTGATAGCTCATAGCTGATAGCTCCTGGCTGATACTATGAGCTATGAGCCACACGCCATGAGCTTTCCGGCTCCTATAGCCGGAATACGATCGGTTTTTCATCCGAATCTATTTCTATCCCGACAATGTCTCCGGTTTTAAAGCCCGATTTTTTGAATTGTTTCACCATCTTTTCGTGTTTATCCATATGCCAGAACACGGACCACATCGGGTTGCGAACCGTATCGATCCCGTAGGCGTCATGACCGCAAAGATTGAGTCTGAACTTGTCCTTGGCAATCAGGGTGTCGGTTTCAGATAAAAAATAGTCGATTTTATACAAATTGTCGTGCAGGGCCCGGGATAGTTCGCCCTGCATTTCCGGATAGTCTTCCAGATAGTGGTTGGCAATCTGGTAAAGCTCTTCCGGCTCCTGGATCGACAGGCCCAGCACGCAGAACCGGTGGTGTTTCAATGCGAATGCTTCAAGTTCCGCCTGGTAGAGGGTAATAACCTCAAGTATCTCTTCAAGGGTCGGTTTTGAATCTCCATTGCCGAGAACAAATTCTTCACATTTATTGATAAGGTTTAAATAGAAGGTTTTGTTGTCCATCACGTATAGCGGCCGCTCACGAAAGTTATGGTTCCTTCGAACCCTGCGAATCCCGTCAAGATGGATGGATCTCTCACCCAGTTTAAGTTCAATGGTTTCGATGTGGGAGATGTCTTTGGCCTGAACAACATAGATCTCACCCTGTTCGGAAATCACATATTCGATTTCACACTGAAAGCCCAGGGACTTCTGAATGTCTTCTGATAATTGCAGCAGGCTAATGTCATGGGGAGTTCGGGTTATATAGGGTTCGCGCTGGATTTTGTGACGCCGGTCGCGACAGTATCCGAATTCCCAGTGGTTTCCAATCATTTTTGCCATGACGCTCGTACCGCTGATAAACGGCATGACGATCATCCCCATATTTTCCAGATCGATATCAGGGGCATTGCTGAACTTTTGTTGTCTCCTGATCGAGAGCTGTTTAGCCGTTTTGGCTAGATTAATGATTTTTTTCCTGGCATACTTGATACCGCCGAGGTCGGCATAGATCTCCAGGGAATCAAATGTCCCACCTTTGAAAAATTCTTCCCTCAGGTGGGCACTGCGGGCAATAACCTTAAAGCTTTCAAGGTGTCGTTCCAGGAAAGTCTCCAGGGCCTCGAAATTCTCATTCTTAAAATCAGCAGCTGAAACGTAGATAAATTCAGGGACGTTGAATCCGCCTTTTTCGAGTCGTTTCAAAAGAGCGGCTTTTTCGGGTATGACACTATCCATGGGCGTTCCTAAAAGGAAAAAATTTTAGCTTGCAGTCAGACATCCTGGTTTTACCAGGATGAAAATTCGGACTCTGTAAGTACTCGTGAATATAAATACTTTTTTACCTCTGTCAAACCACGCCTAACCGGTTATCCACCAGAAAATTAAACTTGACCGTGATGATTGATAATCGTAAAACTAACTGATTACTCAGCGAATTTTTTAATCACGAGAGCGAGCGTAACTTCATTTAGGTCCAGAACCGCATGATAAAACGCATCTTTTCGTATATCGACTGGCCACAAGGATATAGCGGCACCAGCCTGAAAGCGGATATTCTGGCAGGCCTGACAGTTGCATTGGTGCTTATTCCCCAGTCCATGGCCTACGCTGAGCTTGCCGGTCTGCCGTCCTATTACGGACTCTATGCCGCCTTTCTGCCGCCGCTGGTCGCCGCCCTGTTGGGCTCCAGCCGCCAGCTGGCCACCGGTCCGGTAGCGGTGGTATCACTTCTGACCGCGACAACGCTGGAACCGCTGGCTACCGCCGGAAGCCAGCAATACATCGCCTATGCTGTTTTGCTGGCGCTGCTGGTCGGCGTTTTTCAATTCTCCCTCGGCGTGCTGAAATTGGGACTGGTCGTCAACTTCATCTCCCATCCGGTAGTAAATGGTTTTTCCAATGCCGCTGCTCTTATCATTGCGACATCCCAGCTTCCCAAACTGTTCGGTATCCATATCGAAAAGGTGCCCCATCACTATGAATTGATCTACCGCGTTTTTATAACCGCCGCCCAATACACCCATTGGCCAACGCTGTTTATGGGAGTACTGGCCTTTGTTCTAATGTTCGGGTTGAAGCGCGTGTCACCGAGGCTGCCGAATGTTCTCGCAGCCGTTGCAGTTACCACTATTCTCTCCTGGGGCCTTGGGTTTGAGCACAACGTTGTGGTGGATATTGCGGCCATCCGCTCCGAAAATGTCAAACAGGCGCTTGTAAAAATCAATCACACCATAAAATCTATCACGCAGATGACAGCAGCAAGGGCGGAACTGGTACAAAAGCTCAATGTCAACAGAAATAGGCTGGATCCACACGCAAAACTCGACATCCGGCATACGGCGGAGCGGTTGGCCCTTCGGATCGAGCAAGCCAAGGAGGATGCAGTCGACTTTCGCAGGCAGATACGCAGCTACCTTTTTGAGGGTGTCAGAGAAAACGACGGCGCGCTTGTTTTTTATCAGGTCAACGAAATCGCCGACCCCGCTAAAGGTGATGGTAGAGTCTGGCGACTTAAAGTCAGTAACACCCCCCTGCAGGCCGACCGTTTACAAATAATCGGCGGCGGTGAGGTGGTCGGTCATATTCCCCGGGGACTGCCCTCATTTTCACTGCCCCATATTGATTATCATATCATCATGCATTTGTTACCCTTTGTGGTCATCATTTCCCTGCTGGGCTTTATGGAAGCCATCTCGGTTGCCAAAGCAATGGCCGCCAAGACCGGCCAGAGGCTTGATCCCAACCGGGAGCTCATCGGTCAGGGCCTGGCCAATATCTGTGGTGCGGTTGCGAAAAGTTACCCGATTTCCGGTTCTTTTTCCAGATCGGCCGTCAACCTTCAATCCGGAGCCGTCTCCGGCTTGTCCAGCGTCTTCACCAGTCTGACCGTGGTGGTGGTGTTACTGGTTTTTACCCCGCTTTTCTACCATCTGCCCCAATCGGTACTGGCGGCGATCATCATGATGGCAGTCGTGGGGCTGGTTAATGTCAGAGGTTTTATCCATGCCTGGCAGGCCCAGTGGTACGACGGTGCGATCTCCATCATTACCTTCATAGCAACGCTGGTATTCGCACCCCACCTGGACCGGGGGATCCTGATCGGCGCCGGTCTGTCTATTTTCGTCTTTCTTTACAAAAGCATGCGGCCTAAAGTCGTCGATCTGTCCCTGGACGTCGACCGCACCCTTCACGATGCCGTGGCCAGCGGGTTGCAGCAATGCCGCTATATTGACGTGGTGCGCTTCGATGGGCCCTTATTTTTCGCCAACGCCAGCTACCTGGAAGACCAGATCAGGAACCGGCGACGGTCAAAAAAGGAACTCAAACACATTATCATTTCTGCCGGCAGTATTAATGATATTGACTCATCCGGCGAAGAAGCATTATCTTTGACGGTGGACAGGGTTAGAAGTGCCGGAATTGATATTTCACTGAGCGGCGTCAACCGGGCGGTCATGCAAGTGCTGAACCGCACGCATTTGATTGCAAAAATCGGCGAGGATCATATCTATCCGACTATTGAGAACGCCATCAATGCGGTGCACGAAATGACCCACAGGGGCGGCATGGAAAAAGATTGTCCGTTGACGACGGTCTGTCGCATTACCCGGGCATCACAAAAAAGGAATAGTTAAATGCCGATCATTACCATATTCAGCGGCGGTTTCTGTCAGGAAAACCCGGTCGTTCAGGAAGTCATTGCGCGCAGCGGATACAGGCATATTACCGATGATGAAATTGTGGCCGCAGCAAGCCGCCTATCAGTCATGTCGGAAAGTAAAATTATAAGGGCCTTTTCAGCCAAGAGCTCGGTCTTTAATAAATTCACGATCGAAAAAGAACGCTCCCTGGCCTATATCAAACTGGCGGTTGCCGATGCGATCAGCAACGACAATGCCTTAATCACTTGCTTTTCCGGACAACTTATTCCCGCTGCTGTCAGCCATACCCTCAGAGTTTGTTTGATTGCACCCCAAAAGCACCGAACTGCAGTTGCGGCCGATCAGCATGGTATTTCGGAAAAAGAGGCCGCCAAGCTTGTTCAAAGGCGCGAAGAAGATTGTTCCTACTGGATTGATTCCCTGTTTGGCAGTCGTGACCCCTGGAATCCTGCTCTTTATGATATTGTCATTCCGGTTGATAAAATGCCGGTTCCGGAGGCGGCCGCCCTCATTGCGGACTGGGCCGGCAAGGACATCATCCAGCAGACCGCCGAATCAAAACAGGCGCTGGAGGATTTCCGGCTGGCGGCTGAAACAGAGGCCGCCCTGGTCCAGCAGGGTCATACCATGGAGGTTATTGCCAAAAACGGTGCCATTACCTTGACCATCAACAAACATGTCCTCATGCTCAACCGGCTCCGGGAAGAACTCAAATCAATCGCCGAACCGATTGCTGGAGTCAAATCGGTGGAAACCAAAATCGGCAAGGATTTTCACAAAACCGATATCTACCGTAAGCACGATTTTGAAATGCCGTCCAAAGTCCTGCTGGTGGACGACGAACGCGATTTCGTTCAAACGCTGTCCGAAAGGTTGATCATGCGGGATATGGGATCCGCCGTCGCCTATGACGGCGAGTCGGCGCTTAACCTGATCAAAGAGGACGAGCCTGAGGTCATCATTGTCGATCTTAAAATGCCCGGCGTCGATGGCTTGGAGGTTTTGCGGAAAGTAAAAGAAACACGACCGGAGATCGAGGTCATCATTCTCACCGGACACGGCCATGAAGAAGACCGGCAGTTATGCATGGAGCTGGGAGCTTTTGCCTACCTGCAAAAGCCACTGGACATCAATGTGCTCAGCGAAACGATTCAAAAAGCCAACGAAAAGATTCGACAAAAGAAGGCGGAGAAGAAATAAAGAGTATTGATTGGGAATTGCGAATTTTATAAAATATAATCATTTGGCCCAAAGGGCTGTGTGTTTTTAGCTTTCTGGCCTCTCAGCAGAAAGTTAAAAGATAAGTTACTCTGCGGTCTCTGCGAGCTCGAGCGAAGCGGGCGGTGAAAAAATATCTAAACAATAATAAGCTCACTAGTAATTAAGTAATATAAAAAGAAATTTCGAGACACGAAATTATGTCGATACTTAAAAAACTAAAACCCGATTTTCTGGATCACAAAGATGTCGCCGCCGGGCCGTACAAACACCACTTTGACTTTCTGCGGATCTGGAAGCGGGCAATTCTGGTGACGGCGACCGTCGCCCTCGTGCCCTTAATCATCTGGGCCCTGTCCGGATACCGGCTCACCATGGAAACCATCGAGTCGGAACTCGTGCTGCGCACATCCCAGCTGGTTTCGAATTCCTGGCGATCGGTTTCCTTGTTTCTGACCGAACGCAGATCCGTGCTGGATTTTATTGCCCATGATAATAGCCTGGAAACCCTGCAGGACCCTGCCCGCCTGGTCCACATTCTGGAGAACCTCAATGAACGCTTTGGCGGTTTCATGGATCTGGGTGTTATCGACAGCAGCGGGAAACAGATATCCCATGCCGGCTCGCATCAAATGCAAGGCCCGGATTACAACCAGCAACACTGGTTTCGTGAAGCGCTGAACCGGGGTGTCTATATCAGTGAATTGGTCTCGGGAGCGCGCAACGAACCCCATTTTGATTTCGCGGTCAAGCGCGAATTGGCCGACGGCCCTTTATTCGTGCTGCACGCGGTTCTCAAGCCGAATCAGCTCACGGAATCCATCGCCCAAATCGATGTGCCGCCAAAAGGAGATCTTTTTATCATCAACCGCGCGGGTGTGCTGCAGACCCCTTCCCGATATTTCGGACCGGTCTTTAATAAAATTTCAATGGCGATTCCGGAATACTCTCCCAAGGCGCGGGTTTTTGAAAGCATCAATGATAAAAAAGATCGAATCGTCATCGGTTATGCCCATATTCCGGATACCCCTTATATTGTGATGATGATTCAGGAACAAAGCGAACGCATTCAACCCTGGTATAAAACGACCTGGGCCTTTACGGGAATTCTGGCGGCAAGCATCATTATGATCCTGCTGGTTACGCTCGGGGTCGCCACGCATCTGGTCAATCAGCTCCACGAAGCCGACCAGGAACGGGTCGACACACTGCATCAGGTGGAATACGCCAACAAGATGGTATCCCTGGGACGCCTGGCTTCCGGGGTAGCCCATGAAATCAACAACCCGCTGGCCATCATTAACGAAAAGGCCGGGCACATCAAAGACATATTCACGTTGACCGAGGCCTACGCCAAAGATCCCAAACTCATCGACCTCGTGGAATCGGTGATTTCCACGGTTCAGCGCTGCGCGAAAGTTACCAGGGATCTGCTGAATTTTACGCGTCATCTCAATCTGAGCATCCAGGCCATCGATTTAAAAGAAATCATTGATGAGGTCCAAAGCGTTTTAGCCAAAGAGGCTGAACTCAGATCCATTACCGTGGGCAGGTCGGTGGCGGAGGACATTCCGCCCTTTGAGAGTGATCGCGGCAAACTGGAGCAGGTTTTTTTCAATTTGTTTAACAGCGCCATCGGTGCCATGAGCGATGGTGGTCATCTGGAGATTACGGCCAAGCGAAAGAACGAGGATTATATTTCGGTTGCCTTTACCGATAACGGCCGCGGCATCCCGGAGTCGGATTTGAAGCACATTTTTGAACCCTTTTATTATGCAAAAACCGGTCACAGCGGAACCGGATTGGGCCTGGCGGTCACCTATGCCCTGGTGCAGGAAATCGGGGGCAGGATCAGCGTTCAGAGTAATCCCGGCCAGGAAACCTGTTTTGATGTCAGCATCCCCCTGGTAAGGCCCGAGACATAGTCGTCGGCAGGTCAAATTAATACTGTTTGGTGGTATTTATTTGAGATTTGTATTTTGGTGCTTGGAAATTTTATTATTCGAACACGGTTAGCGATTGGATAATCAGCCCAAATCCATCTAACAGGAAAGCAGGGTATGTATGGGTTATAAACTGGATATAATCGCAGAAACAGGCCTGCAGTTTTTTGGTAAAATATCGGGATCCATCTCCCATGAATTGAAAAATGTCATGGCGATTGTAAATGAGAATGCCGGCCTGTTGGAAGACCTCACCGTAATGGCGGAGCGGGGTCGATTACTCGATCCGGCAAGGCTGAAATTGATGGCGGCAACCGTACAAAAACAGGTCGGGCGGGCGGAGGAAATCCTTAATAACATGAACCGCTTTGCTCACACCATCGATGTGACCGTCGCCGAGGTTGACTTGAATCAAACCATCGAATTGATCATGGCCCTGACAGACCGATTTATGGTCATGCGAGGTGTTAAGGTGGATCTGCAATTACCGAATCGACCGCTAAAGATCCCGACAGCTCCTTATCTTTTAATTAACCTTCTCTGGCTGTGCCTGGATTTCGCCATGTCTGCCAGCGGGGATGATAAACGGGTTGGCCTTGTCGTCGAAGAAGCCGAAGACAGCATCCAGATTCGTTTCAGACAGCTGGAAGGTCTTACCGAAGCGCTGTTGAAGTCTTTTCCTTCTGGTCGTGAAAATAGTTTGCTCACTGTGCTGGAGGCCGCTTTGGCGGCCGAACCCGAACGACAGGAGATTGTTTTGCGACTACCGAGAAGTGATCTCAAATTTTAAAAAATATAAAAGGAAAGAACATGAAAGCTCGCTTGTTGATTGTTGATGACGAAGAGGATTTTTTAGATATCATGGCTGAGCGCATGGAAGCCCGTGGCATGGACGTAACCACCACCACTTCAGCCGAGAATGCCCTCAAAATGGTACAAACCGAATCCTATGATGCAGTCATCATCGATTTCTTGATGCCTGAGATGGATGGATTTACAGCATTAAAAATGTTTAAGGCTTCACGACCCGATCTATCGGTCATCCTGCTGACGGCCAACGTCCCGGATGAAAAGTGCCTCGAGGCCATCCAACTCGGCGCCATGGATGTCATCGAAAAACCTGCCGACATAAACCTCCTAGCTCAAAAAATAGAAGAAGCCAAAGCTCTGAAAGATAAACATTCAATTCCTTCCCCCGCCCCGCAACGCGTAACTCGCACCCCGTAACCCGCAACACGAAATAAATGTCAAAGAGAGCTTGCGGTAAATTTACAGCCGTGTCCGACCTTGTAACACAATGTAACACTTCAATAAACTCAATCGGATCGAAACATGACCATACGAAAAAAACTATACAGGAAAGCCAAATTATGGTAATAAATTCCCTTTTAATGAACAACCCCGCCGCCCCGAGTAGCGGAATTTCCGCTTCGCTGCGACAAGCAACGGGGTATCAAACGAAAAATTTTAAACGCCCCAAGGGCGGGGTATTAAACCCTCGTCCGCCGCAGGCGGATTAATTTTTCAAGAAAATGGAGGAAGCCATGAAATCATACCCGGTGAAAGATTTAATGGTGCCGCTTTCGGAGTATGCAACCGTCACCGAAGATGCAACCCTTTACGACGCCATTCTGTCGCTGGAAGAGGCCCAGGAAAAATTCGAGGACAAGCACACCCGATATCGTCACCGGGCCATTCTCGTGCTGGGCAAAGACGGCAACGTTGTCGGCAAACTCAGCCAGCTGGATGTGCTCAAAGCGCTGGAACCAAAGTACGAGGGCATGGTCCAGGGAGAGGGATCTCACCGCTACGGGTTTACCAAACAATTCATGCAATCCATGCTCGAGGACTACCAACTCTTTGCGGATCCCCTGAGTGATATCTGCTGCAAAGCCGGGGAGCAGAATGTCAAAAAATTTATGAGCACACCCACCGAAGGCGAATATGTTTCCGAAGACGCATCTCTGGATGTCGCTGTCCATCAATTTATCCTGGGCCATCATCAGTCCCTGCTGGTGACCCGCGGCGACAGAATAGTAGGTATTTTACGTCTGACCGATGTGTTCGCCTCTGTTTTCCATACAATGAAAGCGTGTTTCGAGAAATAGCGCGGCTGTAATCTCCAAACGACGAGAGGCTGTTTCAAAATTAGGATTTTGGTTCAAGGTCGCGGCGGGGCCGAGTTTAAAACCGCAGGCATACATCAGTATTTCGAGGATTTTAAACGAGGCACCAACAAAGACCTTGGGCCAAAAGACAATTTTGAAGCAGCTTCTATATAGGTTGTGACGACTGATCAGATTAGAGGAGGATGAGGTTAATGAGCGACGGAATTTCTGGAAAAGCGAATATAGACTGGAATAAGATGGGCTTTCTTTTTCTGGGCGTTGCCTTTTTTGCGGTTGTTTACTGGTCGCCCGCCTGGCCCGATGCAATTGACCCTATGGGCAAGAATTTTGAACTGAGCCGCGAGGCCAAAGGAGCCCTGGCTGTATTTCTGCTGGCCGGAACCTGGTGGGTCTTCGAGGTCGTCCCTATCGGTATCACCAGCCTGGCCATTGGCGTTCTGCAGGCCATGTTCCTCATTCGCCCGGCGCGGGACGCGTTTACGGATTTCATGGTGCCCTCGGTCATGTTTATTTTTGCCTCGATCATGATCGGCCTGGTATTCACCAAGACCGGCCTGACCAGACGCCTGGCCTATAAAATGCTGGTCATCGTCGGTGAGAAAACCAGTATGATTTACCTGGGATGCTTCGTTGTCACCTCCGCCTTGACCCACATCATGGCGCATACGGCGGTAGCAGCCACCATTTATCCACTCCTGGTGTCGATTTATGCGCTGTATGGCGAAGGCGACAAAAAAACCAGATTCGGCAAAGGCCTGTTCATCGGGATGGCTTATGTCGCCGGTGCCGGCAGTATCGTTACCCTGCTGGGGGCCGCCCGCGGTGCTGTGGCCCTGGGTTTTTACAAAGATATCGCCGGTGCTGACATCTCGTTCTTTCAATTGACTTGGTATATGTTCCCTGTCGGCTGGCTAATGACCTTCCTGCTGTGGGGATTTTTTATGGTATTTTTCAAGCCCGAAAAAAAAACGATCCCCGGACTCAGAGACAGAGCCCGCAGGCTGAACAGCGAACTGGGCCCGTTGACCCGCAACGAGATCAAGGCAGCTGCAATCGTCGGGGCGTGCATCGTAACCATGGCGCTGCGCCCCTATGTCCCGGTTCTGCAACCCATCGACAAAACCGCCATCATCCTGATATCCACCATCCTGTTTTTTATCTCCGGCATCATGGACATCGACGATCTGGAATCCATCCCCTGGAATATTATTCTGCTGTTTGCCGGCGCCATGAGCATCGGCAACTGCCTGTGGCAGACCGGGGCCGCCAACTGGATGGCGGTTAACTGGCTGGTAATGTTCCAGAAAGCAAACTGGTTTGTGTTCGTGATGAGCATCGCCTTTTTCGTCATGATGATGACCAATTTTATCATGAACGTGGCCGCCATCGCCATATCCCTGCCGGTAGCCCTGGTCATCGCCCCCTACCTGGGCGTAGCCGGTGAAGTGATCCTGTTTGCAGCCCTGGTGACGGCCGGGATGCCGTTTTTGTTATTGGTTGGCGCCGCCCCCAACGCCATTGCCTATGACTCCGGGCAGTTTACAACCGGCGAGTTCTTTCTTTACGGCATACCGGCCAGTATTATACTGATGATCGTCACCGGTTTTGCGGTCTTTGTGCTCTGGCCCATGATGGGTATGCAGGTATTAAGCGGTGGTTAATACAAAACGGAGGCTGGATGGAAAAAATGAACGTCCAACGCTCAACATCGAATGAAAAAAATTTCCAATACCGAAATGGCTGAACATTTGATAGATGAAGGAACAGCTACTAAAAATGACCTAGATTTTAACCATTGAATGATGAATCTGGACCCGATCAGTTTAAATTAGATTTTCTTTACAAGGTTCAATGCGGCCGTTCGACAGGCTCACAGCCCTGAGGGGAGTCGAAAGGCTGAAAAGGAACAGAAATAGTAAACAAATGAAATAAAATTGAGGAGCACAGCGACATCATTATTCAATGTTCGACGTCGGACGTTCGATGTTGGACGTTCGTCTGTTCATCGTTCGATGTTCAGTCTTGTCGATCCGCCGGATGGCATTTATCTCAGTTTCCATTTCACAATCGAATCATAAGACTGCAGACCACAGGGGAAGGTTATGAATCTTTTTTTTCTATCGCTGGCGATTATTTTCTGCGGAGGCCTCATATCCCTGGTTTTCTGGCGGCAATTCGCCCTGATGAAGACCATCGGTGTTATTGGTATCGGCGGCGGATGTCTGCTGGGACTGATCGACGCAGGCACCAAACTCTTCCGTCCGGGACCCTATACCGCGACCTTTGAATATCTGAACGCGTTTTCTCTATCCTTTCAAATCGATGCCCTGTCTGCCTTTTTCCTGGTTGCCATTTACGCTGTCTGTCTGCTGGCCGCCCTTTACAGCTACCACTACATGGATGATTCCCAAAAAGCGCTTCGGACGGCCGGCAACTTCTTTTTTTTCAGCCTGTTGACGGTGTTCATGGCCCTGGTGGTGACCGCCGGCAACCTGATCACCTTCATGCTGTCCTGGGAAATCATGTCC
>JBATKU010000374.1:0-50779 GCA_049669725.1 Desulfobacterales bacterium | reverse complement strand
TCACAACCCGGGTTTGCCTGAGACTCGGATTTAAGAGTGATAGAAAAAATATCTTGATCATTAAGGGCGGGTTGGATCGTAGGAGCGGCTTTCCAGCCGCGATCAGGTTCGTTTCAGCAATATTGATAGCGGCGCTGGCCCTGAGAAGCCGGGATGCAAGCAAAAGCCGCGCCCACAGAGGACTCTATCAACGAAATATGGGAGAGTGGTAAGCGAAGAAAAAGGGGTCCTAAAAAATATTAATTTTCAGTCTGTTAAATTGATTGATTATTTTTTAGTTGATATATGATTCAGTATCGGCTACCAGACCTTGATGCTGTGTTCAGCAGGACTCGCGGCCGTATTTTTCGGTCTGATTTATGTGGGTGCGGGCAGGTATACTATTGCGGTTAAACTTGAAAAAAAATAGAAGCCATCTCATTTGAATCGGTTTTACATATATTTGCATGCTTCCCAAAATCAATGAAACCCACCTGGAAAATGTTTCGCTGACCCGCACCGGAAAGGGTTCTTTTAAAGTCTCCTGGAAAACCAAGAACGAAAATGCGAAGGTGGCAATTTTTATGGGTGAGCATCCGAATGCCATCGATCACCGTAAGCCCGCTGCGACTGTGACGGGTAAGTCCGATGTGAGTATTTCAGGATTGGACCCGGACACCCGGTATTATTTCGATGTGGTGCCTTCGGACGGGCCGAATACGACCATCAGCGAGCGACGGGTGCAACTGGAAGGAGGAGTTAATTTCAGGGATCTCGGCGGCTATCGGGCGGTTGACGGACGACGGATTAAATGGGGCCAGGTTTTCCGCTCGGATAATCTGGGCCGGCTGACCGATCGAGATGTTTTCTTTTTGCAGGAGATGGGCATTCGGCAGGTATGCGATTTTCGTACCCCGGCTGAGATTAAAAAATTGCCGGATCGCTACCCGCAGGGCGAGCATGGTAAATCCCTGCAGCTTCCTATCCGGCACGGAGAAAATGATCCGGCCAACACCTTTGATCGTATCAAAAATGGTGATATCGATTGGATGACCGAAGAATTTATGATCAAAGGCTATATCAAAAATATAGAAAATTTTGCTCCTTTGTGGGCGACATTTTTTAAAATTCTTGCCGATCCGTCAAACCGGCCCATAGTGTTTCATTGCACCGGCGGCAAAGACAGGGCCGGTGTTGCTGCGGCGCTGATCCTGCTTGCCTTAGATGTACCCGCAGAAACGGTTATCCGGGATCATGGCCTTTCCAACCTGTATATTGCGGCTGTACTGGAAAGAATATATGCCCAGATAAGAACCATGGGGGTGGATCCCGATGGAATATCCGCCTATTTTACCGCACCGCAAAATGCCATCATTGCTGTCCTGAAACACCTGGAAAAAGCCTACGGATCGGCCCCCAATTATTTGATAAACAAGGCCGGTGTCGATAAAAAACTGTTAATCCGGTTAAAAGAAGATCTGCTGGAATAGTTCGGTTTCGGATGCTGCCCGATTCGCTTTGGCCGCGGACTCTCAAGAATTTTGTCCGAAATGATATTGATTCAATAATTGAATTGACTTTCAAGCAGCATTTTTTTATAGTGGCCCCGTAAGAATAATTGACAAGTGATTGCCCGTTGCTACGTAGTTTCCCTTGTACGAATTTTCTATCGCCCTGCAGTGCTTCTTTGACAGCGGCCCAAAAAGAATCTATTTAACGATCATTATGGATAGAGAGCTTACGATGGAAAAGAAGATTTTAGTTGTCGATGACGAAGATTTTCACAGGGAACTCATGCAGAAGCTTCTCTCTAGATTGGGTTACGAGGTTGCTGTTGCCGAATCTGCTGAAGAAGCTTTTTCTTTATTAGAAAGAGAAAAATTCCCGGTAATTATCACAGACTTGATCATGCTCGAGATGGATGGGGTGGAGTTCTGCCAGAGGATCAGAGAAACCGATACCAAAACGGTTGTTATTGCTTTAAGCGGTCACTCGGATTTATATAATATCGATAAGCTGCAAGAAGCCGGTTTTGATAATCATCTTACCAAACCATTTAAGATTGAAATCATCAACCAGGCGATTAAAGAAGGATTTGAGGAATTCGAGAGGAGAGCCTGATTTCTAGTTTCTAATCTGCAAAAGGCCCTTGACGACTATGTTACGGCCCTGTTTTTTTGCCTCATACAGGTATTTATCCGCCGTGTTTATTAGGGTTTCCGGTGTTATGTCGTTGGAAGAAGTTGAGGCATCAAACCCGGTCACACCGAAACTGGCCGTAATAGATACCTTATCTTCTTCGGTTTCAATTATTTTTTTAGCAATATGTTTGCGAAGCCGTTCTGCCAGGCCATAAGCATTTTCAAGTTTGGTCTCGGGTAGCACGAGCAAAAACTCTTCCCCTCCGTATCTTGCAAGCCAGTCGGTATCGGCACGTATTAAATCTGTGATACTCTGCACAAATATTTTAAGAACCTCATCGCCGCATTGATGGCCGTAGGTGTCATTGACTTTCTTGAAATGATCTATGTCGCACATCGCCAGTGCCAACGAGTGTTTATAACGTAGCGCCCTTTTAATCTCCCGGGGCAGAAGTTCATTCAGATGCCCGCGGTTGTAGCATCCGGTGAGAGAATCGGTGCGGGACAGCAGTTTAATTTCCTTATTCGCCTTTTCCAGTGACAGGTGTTTTCTTCTTAGGCGTTCATACAACAGCGTATTTTCCATCACTAACGAGCACTCTTTGGTCAGCATGGTTAGAAGCTTCATGTTTTCATGGGTGATGAAGCTTTCCTGGATGGGCGTGGTGAGCAATACCACCCCCAGTGTGTGCTTCACCGTGGACAGGGGCAGCATAACAATCGATCTAACCTTTTCAAAGGCCAGAGCGGGAATCACGGCCGGTTGTCTACGGTTTATTATCCATGAAAAAATGCCACATTCAATTTGAAGGTCAATTTCTTTTTTACAAAGTTTGGCATTATTTTCCGGCACGGTATATTTTAAGGTGAATTCGTTGGTTTTCTCATCGACAAGAAACAGCGCGCAAACATCTATTTCAATTAAATTTTGGACATCTACTAAAAAAGCGCTCCATATATGATTGACGCTTGAAGGAAAATCAAGTCTATCCTGGAACTGCCCCAGTCGTTCGATGTTTTCAATAAGCTCTAAAAGAGCAACTCGTCTTTCACTCATGGCAATACTTTAGCACAATCAGATTCCGAGTGAAAGTACTGAGTTAATTTATTACCTGAATCCTCACAGCCCCTTTTTTACCCTGGATTTTTTGAAAAGTTCGTTGTAGGGTTCAGCTGTTTTCTGGCCTCCGGTAAAAAGGTGCCAGATACCAGCGGCTATCAACCAATAGGAGCTATCGATAAATGGCGAATGCCCAAAAAACCGTGACCCTATTCATTCAGTGCTTGGTGGATGGAATTTATCCTGAAGTTGGAGAGGCTATGGTGGCAATATTTCGCAAGCTGGATGTCAACCTGATCTGTCCGACCCAGCAGACCTGTTGCGGACAGCCGGCTTTTAATTCAGGATATCACGGGGAAGCCCGGGTGGCCGCCAAGCGATTTATCGAAATTTTCGAAACAGCGGAGGCCATTGTTTGTCCTTCCGGATCATGTGTGACGATGGTACGTCATCACTACCCGCAATTATTCTCCAACGATGCGGCCTGGTTGCAACGGGCTCATGATGTGGCCGCCAAAACCTTTGAGCTGACCGAATATCTGGTGGGCAACCTGGGAGTGGATGACCTCGGGGCGCATTACAATGGTGTCATTACCTATCACGACTCCTGTCATTTATTGCGCAATCTTCGGGTCAAAGAGCAGCCCCGCCGCCTTTTGCGCAAGATATCCGGAGCCGAATTTGTTGAAATGAACGATTCCGACCGCTGCTGCGGGTTTGGCGGATCGTTTTCATTTAAGTATGGGGATATATCCGCCGCTATGGCGGAAGACAAAGTCAATAACATTATCGCTTCCGGCGCCGATACCGTTGTCGGTTGCGACATGGGCTGTTTGATGAATATCCAGGGAATGCTGAGCCGAAAAGGTTCGGATATTAATATCATGCATATTGCCCAGCTTCTGGCAAGTTGATAAATTTTATTCGTTTATTGCATCGTGTTACGAGTTGCGAGTTACGGATTCCGGCAGTCAGAACCCGCAACACGTACCTCGTAACACGCAACGCGCAACCCGTAACTCGGAACATGGACAAATGAGCGAAATCTTTGTCGGAGACTATATTGCTGAAGCCCAAAGAGCTTTGAAAAATAGGGTTTTGCAAGGTGCGCTGGCTGATCTGCAAAACCGTTTCGGCCGGGGCACGGCACTTGCCTATCAGAAATTGCCGGAAGGGCCGGATCTGCGGTTGAAAGCCCACGCGATCCGGGAAAAAGACATTGAGAACCTGGATGTCCTGCTGGAAACCCTGGCTGCAAATGTCCGTAAAAACGGCGGGCATGTGTTTTTTGCAGAAGATTCCCGGTCAGCCCTGGAATACTGCCTGGCGACTGCCCACAAGCACAACGTTAAGCTGGCGGTCAAAGGCAAATCCATGGTGAGCGAAGAAATCGGATTGAATGCAGCCTTGCTCGAAAACGGTATCGCAGTGGCCGAAACCGACCTGGGAGAATATATTATCCAGCTGGCGGGCGAGCGGCCTTCCCACATCATCGCGCCGGCCATTCATAAGACCAGACAGGATATCGGCCGGCTGTTCACCAACAAAATAGGGATATCCTATACCGATGATCCGCAGCGCCTAACCCGGGCGGCCAGAAAGTCATTACGGGAAAAATTCCTGGCAGCCGATATGGGGTTTTCGGGCTGTAATATCGCCTGCGCGGAAACCGGGCACATTCTCACCGTATCAAATGAAGGCAACATCCGCATGTCCACCACTATGCCCAGGGTTCATGTAGCCATTATGGGAATGGAGCGCGTGGCGGCACGGCTGGCAGATCATGATATTCTATTAAGATTGCTGTGCCGCGGAGCCGCCGCCCAGAATATGGGAACTTACGCCAGCTACATCGGCGGGCCCCGCTATGCGAACCAGGTTGACGGTCCGGATGAATTTCATCTGGTAATCCTGGACAACGGCCGCAGCCGTATTCTGGCAGATGAAGAGTTCCGTGAAATGTTATACTGCATCCGCTGTGCGGCCTGTCTGAATGTTTGCCCGGTTTACGGGAAAATCGGTGGGCATTCTTATGGACATCCATACTCCGGACCGGTGGGAGCCGTTGTTCTGCCCTTGCTGGCCGGCATCAACGAGGCAAAAGACCTGTGCCAAGGCGAAACTTTGTGCGGCGCCTGCCAGGATGCCTGCCCGGTCAATATTGACCTGCCGCGTATGCTGTTGGCCTTGCGCGCTAAACTGGCCGACGGCGATCCTGACTGGGGGGTCTCCAGGGCCAATCCTTCAGAGAAGGCAGTTTTTAAAATGTGGTCGTGGATTATCCGCAATCGGCAGGCTTACGATTTTTTTTTGCGGGCGGCGTCCTTCGGGCAGAAGATTTTCCCCCAAAAAGATGGCATGATCCGCCGCCTTCCGCCACCGATGCATGGATGGACCCGGAAGCGGGATATCAAACCGTTGGCAGGCGAAAATTTTATGCAGCGTTGGAAGAAAGGCGATTATAGTTAATCCGCCGCGGCGGATTTGTATTCGTTATTGGAATTAGCGCGTGGGAGCGGCTTTCCATCCGCGATTCGATTTTGCTGATCGCGGCTGGAAAGCCGCCCCCACCGTTCAAAAATTTCTTAATTTGTATTGTGTGACTTAAAATTTTCTATGCGTAATTTTTCTGAAAGGCAGTTGATTCTAAATGGAAACTTCACAGCAGGAAGCCTTTATTGGCAACATCAGATCAGCTTTGGGTAAACCGTCCGATGGTCTGCCCGCTGAAACGGACTTGTGCACCAGCCAATTCACCAAGGAAACCCGGGCCATTCTGGATCGCATCAAAAACCGTTCTGACGCTGAAAGGCAACAGTTGCTCGATCGGTTCATTGAGATGGCCGCACCGATAAAGTTGAACGTCATCGTCTTAAAGGATGAGCCATCTGCAGCGGCAGCCATTATCGATCTCGTCCGCAACAAAGATCCGGAATGGAGCGACGGAAAAAGTATTGTGACGTGGAAGCATCAGTTGATCGAGCGCATAAATCTTCCCGATGCATTGGCAGATCAAAATGTGGTAGTGCACCTGGCCGAATTTGGTAATACTGAATCTGAAGGAATTTCCGCGAAAAAAGAAAGAGAGCGGTTGCGGCAAAACGTCATTGATTCTTATATCGGCATTACCTCCGCTGATTTTTGCATGGCCGATACGGCAAGCCTGGTGATGCGAACCCGTCCGGGGCAGGCCCGGTCGGTGTCGCTCGTCCCTTCCATTCACGTCGCCGTCATCACCCTTGATCAGATCATCGCCGACCTCAAGGAATTGTACGCCCTTTTAAGCTTTGACCCCGAAATTCGAAAAGAGGGCCTGACCAACTGCATGACCTTTATATCCGGCCCCAGCAAAACGGCTGATGTAGAGGCCACCATGGTCCACGGTGCCCACGGCCCCCGGGAAGTGTACGTTTATGTGATTAAAGGCTGAAATATTGGCTGCAAAACCAGACCAAGACGCCATCCTTCCTTGTAATATGTTTGATCAGCCTGTAACCTTTTAACCCTTCGGACGTTTTATAACTAAAGTGGCGAATTTCAGAGCATTTTACAAAAAGCACCGGGACAGGCTTTTTGCGTACCTGATGAGGAGCACGGGGGATTATTATCTTTCCGGCGATATCTTGCAGGAAAGCTTTACGCGTTATCTGGAAAAATACGGTGAAGAGGGATCAAATCCGGCCCTGCTGTACACCATCGCCCGCAATGCCGTTGTGGACGGCCACCGCAAGCAGGGCCGTGACTCCCCACTGCTGGATGAGCAGGAGCCTTCACTGAACAACCCGGAAACAGACATGATGGTGCGTGAGGACTACCGGCGGGTGCTGGCAGCCATGCAGGAGCTGGCGCCGGAAGAGCGGGACATCCTTTCGCTGGTGGTCAGCAGCGGTTTGCCCTACCGGGAGATCGCCCGGATCTCCGGCACCAGCGAAGCCAACGTCAAGGTTCGGGTTCACCGCGCCCGGGTAAAGCTCAAAAAAATGATGAATACAGGTGATATATGAAGGATTATCTGATAAGCAGCTATATCGACGACGAACTGGATCTGGACGAGAAGATCGAATTTGTCGAAACCGTGCACGAAAATGTGTCCCTCAAGGAAGAAGCCGTTGATCTGTTGCACCAGGAAAAGCAGATTCGCAGCGAGGTGGCCGATCGTGTGCCGGCCGTCATGTTTCGGGCTAAACGTAGAGTTTCCATTCCGCTGTGGCGTCCGGCCGGCATCTTTGCTGCCGGTTTGGCAGCTGCCCTGCTGGTCATGTTCTTCGTGACCCCGCGGCAGGAGCAGATGTTGTTGACCACCCACCGCTTTGTCCTTTTTCAGCCGGATGCGAGCCGGGTGGAGATCACCGGCAGTTTTCTGGGCTGGGAAGCCGTTCCCATGAAAAAAACCGGCACCAGCGGTTACTGGGAGGCGGTTCTCGAACTACCGGCCGGCGAGCACCGTCTGTGCTATATTCTGGAGGGGGGCCGGAGAATACCGGATCCCACCATACCCATTCGCGAAAAGGATGATTTTGGCGGTGAGAACTCCATTCTGGCCGTCAATATGAAAACGTGAAAAGATTGATTTTGCAGCTAGCGGCTATTACCCTCTGTCTATCGGGATGTGCAACAAACCACTATCTCGAGAGGCAATCGGAGCGGGTAACATTATATCTCCGGGCACCGGGGGCCGAGAAGGTTGAATTTCTGTCATCGCTGGACGCCTACAACCCACACCGGGCCAGCAGGCTGAAGGGCTCCCGCTGGGCGGTCACTGTGGCAACCAATGCTGAATTCCGGTATTTTTACCGCGTGGACGGAGCCGTGTACCTGCCGGAATGCGAGTTATATGAAAAGGATGATTTCGGTTCCCGCAATTGTGTGTATGT
Organism: Desulfobacterales bacterium; assembly: GCA_049669725.1. GTDB lineage: Bacteria > Desulfobacterota > Desulfobacteria > Desulfobacterales > JAFDCJ01 > JAFDCJ01. Next base: position 42,725 of record JBATKU010000374.1, on the reverse strand, counting down.
TCCGGGGAAGTAAATAACTGATACTAATTTGGGACACGGATTTACACGGATGAACACGGATTAGATTTCTTTTGCCGTTGAGAAGACGGCAAAAAACACTTACGCTCAAAAAATATAGGAACTCTAACGGCCATGAAAATATTCAGATTCCTGTTTTGTGATAAAAGAAACACCATCCGAAGCGTTGCTTGTACGGCTGCAATCCTGGTTTTATTTTTTGCAACTGCTGCCCTGGGCGATGAGATCGATGACAGCCTGCCGCCGGATTCACCGCAGGGGGTAAAGACCAGCGCCCGGCAGGCGATCCAAAACGGCCTGGAGCAGGATAACGTGGTCGAGCTGACCCGGTCCATGCTGCAAAATAAGTTTAACGAGCAACAGATCCAACAGACCCATGCCTTGATGATGGAAGCCAGGAACAGCAGTTTGCCGGTTCAGCCATTGATGAACAAGGCATTCGAGGGAATGGCCAAAGGTGTCGATCCGTCGCTGATCCTGGCAGCCATGCAGACGGTCCAGTCACGCAATGAGTTTGCCTATGAACTTGGGGCGCGGCTTTCCCAAAACAAAGCCAAGGCGGCGAACCTCGGTCAGGCGATTGCCTCGGGCCTGGCCGCCGGTTTGTCTAAAAATGACGCCGACAAAATCACCCAATTGACCCACCAGCGGGCGCAATCAATGAAATCAGCTAAGGCATACAGCCTGGCCCTGGAATGTTTTAATACTGCCCGGGATGTCTCACGTTTGGGAGTGTCTTCACAGGCTGTCACCAACATGCTGGCCAATGGCCTCAACAACGGATTCAGCCATCAGGACATGCGTGCTATGCGAAACGCGTTCATGACACAGGCCCTGCAGTCTGAGCCCCAGAAACTTGCCCATAGCTACTCCGCAGCCATTCAGGAAGGCAAAGGCTTTCAGGGAGAAGGGGGTGGTGGCGCGGGCAACAGAGGCGAGGGCGCCGGTGGTTCCGGTCCCGGCAGTGGCGGCAGCGCAGGCTCAAGCGGTTCCGGAGGCAGCGGTGGATCTGGTGGTTCAGGTGGCGGCGGTCCCGGATCCGGCAGCGGGGGGACCGGTGGATCCGGACCGGGTGGTGGCGGCAACCAGTAAAAGCAAAATTTTCGGAAGAGCGGTGGGGATAAGATAACTCGCGCCCTCATTTGTATTAAAAAGTATACATCCGTTCATATTATAGAACTTAAAAGTATCTTTTTTTGGATAAACCTTTCTATTTTCTTCCCTATTTTTAAAGAATTTCCAAAAAATGTAAAAAAAGTGTAACCTTTTTCCTTCCCTTGCGTTTAATAGTTAAACTGTTCTGAGCGTCGCGCCCAGCAACAGAGTTTGTGAATCATTTCGGCTGCACTTTTCGGCCGAGAGCAGAGTTTCGGAATTTATCGTTAACTAAAATGGATAGAGGAGGATGAAATGAAAAGAAAACTTTTGAAGAAACTGGTTTGCCTTTTTGGAATGCTGTTCATTACGTTTCCGGCCTGGAGCGCGGTTCCATCGAACCTGCTGCCGGACGACAGCAGCTGGAATCCAACACCTGTGATTGCCGATGTCGAGAATCATGGGATTGAAGGTGATATGACTCTGGCCAAAGGCGGCGGCGGTGCTGGCGGTGGTGGTAACGGTGGTGATGGTGGCAGCGGTGGTGGTAATGGCGGTGGATCCGGGGGCGGCAACGGCGGTGGTAGCGGCGGAGGATCCGGTGGCGGTGGTGGTAATGGCGGTCAGGGTGGCAATGGCGGTGGAAATGGTGGTGGCAATGACGGTTCGGGTGGCAACGGCAGCGACGGCGGTTCGGGTGGCGGAAGCCAGTCCCAGGAGCAAAACCAGGAGCAGCATCAGGAGCAAGTGCAAACTCAGTCCCAGCTGCAAAGCCAGGTGCAAACTCAATCCCAGACGCAGACACAAACCCAGGCCAAAACTGAAACTCAATTGCAATCCAAGACCCAGTTGCAGACCGAGGCTAAAACCCAGTCCCAAACCCAGGCCCAGTCTCAGGCCCAAAATTCCAATCAAGACGGCGGCAATGACCCCGCTCAGTAATTATTTTAATCGGGTTTAATCAGAAACAGGGGGTACCGGAAGGTGCCCCCTTTGCATTTACGCGTTTTTCCGGTGTGATTTTTTCACTGGTTTTCTCTAATACCGCCCAGAGTCATAAAAACTGTCGGGGTGGGCAGTTGGGTTGAGTGTCTTAAAGGGCAATTTACCAGGCCGGAGATGCCACTACCAAAATAAAGCAATCATTCTGACCGGTATTCAGGAGGCTGTGCGCAGATCCGGCAGGAATCCAGATCGCATCGCCCCGGACCACCTGCCGGGTATCGTCTCCTACGGTCATTTCTCCTTCACCGCTCATTATAAAGTAAATTTCTTCCATGGGATCCACATGGGTCTCGATTTTTTTGCCTTTTTCAAGGGAAGCGCATGCCAGGAAACCGATTTCCTTTAATACCCGGCGATCCAGTACCATCTGTGCGATTGCTCCCCCATGGGCAATATATGTCGTGTCCAAGACCTCTTTGTCTTCTAGATTTCTTACGATCATTGCCAAAAACTCCTTTATTCTCGATTGGATATTTGGGACAAAAGCTCATTTTTGCATTCAGGGCAAATGCCATGACTTAATCTATATTCCGTATAGTCCATTATATATTGCTCAATGGTCAGCCATGAGCCTTTTTCATTGATAATTTTTTTACAACTGGCACAAATCGGGATGACCCCGCCGGTGGCGTTGACCAGGGTCTTTTCGATCGCTAGAAGACGACGATAGAGCATCTGCAACAGCTTTTTGGCAATGATCGGGCTTTTTTCAATTTCACGGTCGAGATTTAATTTGTTCAAGCACAGGGTCTTGGTGTCGCGCAGAGCCACCACCGTTGCCGATCTTTGCAGATCATCGATGAGGGCGATCTCGCCAAAATAGGCTGGAGGTTCCAAAGTTCGCAGACGTTTTTCCTTTTTCGTTCCGTAACTTTTGAAGACATTAACTTTTCCACTGATAAGGATAAAAAGACGATCATCTCGTTCTCCTTCCCGGATGATCTCATCGCCGAATTTAAATGTGCAATAGCGGCTCTGGTTTGCCAGTCGCTTCAATTCCTCTTTTTTTAAATGTGAAAAAAGATTTACGGTTGCCAGAAAATCGGCTTTTTTTACGGCCATCGCCTTTTCCTCCTGACGCTCAGTTTTTCTCCAAGGCCTTTTTGAGATCCGGATTGGCCTTTATGATGGCAGCCCGCAGCCGCTCAATATAGTCAGCCGGAAAGGACCAGATGGGCGACTCCCCGCCGCGTACAAGGCCGCGTTCCGGGGGGCTTAGACCGTAGGCCAGCATTGTCAAAATATCACTACTGGCCCAGGGGCTTTGCCTGAAGTAGCCGTGCCCGTTGCCGGTGGTTGCCTGCCTGGCTTCGGTGACGTTGATAATGCTGATCTCGGCTTCATTCCGGTGCAGATATTCGGCGTTGGCAGGATCCATATCCTGAGCCCACATTTCACCGAGACGCTCACGCTTGGTCAGAAACCGGGACAGGGACAGGGCCTGGTCTTTTTCGGAGATATAGATGCTTAAGTGCTGCGGCACCGTCAGGAGACCGTCGGCCAGATAGGCACCAAATACATTTCGATCCATGTCACTGCCTATGAGAATCACGCGGTCGAGTTTCAGATCGGTATGGATTTCTTCAACCTCGCGATCATGGTTCATTAAGGCCATCTGTTCAAGGGTTCGTGCCACCAGCCGTGTGCCGGCACTGTAGCCAATCACGTGGATGCGTTCGGCGTCGGTTTCATCCGCCCAGGTATTCCAGAAAAATGCGTAAATTACGCGCAAAACCGACGGCGGTTTCGATGTCGCGCAGGTAAGCCCAGCGGCTGGGCGTAGAGGGCCAGGCATAGGCAACAAAAACGCCGTCATATCCTAAAAAATGCCAGAGCTCGTTGGCTACCAGTATGGGATTATCAAAAATAACCTTGTAACCATGGGTGTAAACATAAATGTCCTTGCGTTTGGAATTGGCCAATTTGGTATTGACTGCATCGGCAAAGGACCGGGCGGCGGCATGCGAATCCTGGCCTAATTGATCCGGTGCGATTAGAGGCGTGGCACTGCGGTCAAGAATGCCGTATTCATTTATGCCGACCACCTGGATCGGATATTTTTTTGATCGGTTTTTGGCCAATGAAATGCGCCGGGCCTCTTCCCAGCTCATTTCGACTCCGGCCATTTTCACCTGGGCAACACCGAGGCGCAAGAAACCGCCGCGCTCATTGCGATAAAAAGGCTCTCTTCGCTGTCGTCGACAGGTAGGCGGTCGGTGGCATACAGGATGCCGTAGTCTGGCAGATCAACGACCGCACCGCTATCCGCAAAAGGATCAATCGCGCCGTCATCGTAAACGTCCGGTGAAGGCATCAGTTCAATCACATAGGGTTTATTGCCCGCGCATGCCGTTAGCATCAAGAGTAAGCCAACGAACACGATACATTTAAAACAGCTTGTCAATAAAATCTTTTTCATACGCCATCTTGAAACTACCGTGTAATTTAAGGTTTGGCTTCCCAAAGCTTCTCTTTAAGATGGGTGATCATATGGGACCTTGCACAATAGCGTGCCAATCCGAAATCGAAAATCGAAAAAATCCGTCTTTAAAGCCCCAGGTACGTTTTGCGGATATGGGGATTTTCCAGCAGATCCTGTCCGGCGCCGCTCAAGGCGATCTCACCGTTTTCCAGCACATAGCCGCGCTTGGCAATTTTAAGCGAGTGAAAGACATTTTGTTCGATTAAGAGGATAGATGTTCCCTGCCTGTTTATTTTTTCAATGATTTCAAAGATGGTGCTGACCAGAACAGGGGCCAGGCCCAGGGAGGGTTCGTCCAGCATCATGAGGGCGGGCAATGACATCAGGCCGCGTCCCATGGCCAGCATTTGCTGTTCGCCGCCGCTCAAGGTTCCTGCCTTCTGTTCGAGGCGCTCTTTTAATCTGGGGAAGTAGGTAAACACCTGCTCTAGGGTTTCACGCTGCACTTTTCTGGTGCGGGGGAACTGGGCTCCCATTTCCAGGTTTTCCAGCACCGTCATGGTGGGAAAAATCTGTCGGCCTTCAGGCACATGGCTGATTCCGTTTTCAACAATTTTAGATGTCGGCGCCCGGGAAATTTCATTGCCGTTCAGGGAAATAGAACCGGTGCGGGGCCGGAGCATTCCTGAAATGGTTTTTAGCAGGGTGGATTTTCCGGCGCCATTGGAGCCGATAACCGATACGATTTCTCCCTGATGAACATCGATGCTGACGTTTCTTAGGGCCTGCATGTCGCCGTAATATGCATCTATTTCACTAACCTTGAGCACTCAAAAACTCCTTACCCAGATAGGCTTCGATGACCTGCTTGTCTTTGACGACTTCTTCAGGGCTTCCCTCAGCAATCTTAACACCGTAGTTGATCACGACAACCCGCTTTGACAGGGCCATCACCCCCCGCATCACATGCTCGATTAAAAAAATGCTGACTCCCTGGCGGTTGACTTCTTTTAGCAAAGCGATCAGCTCGTCCACCTCGGTGGGGTTTAATCCCGCCATGACTTCATCCAGCAGCAACACTTTGGGACGGGTGGCGAGGGCCCTGGCCAGCTCCAACCGCTTTCGCAGGGGAAGCGGCAGCCCCTGGGCTTCTTTGTAGGTCCAGGCGGAAAGCCCCGCGAAATCAATAATTTCAAGAGATTTATTTCTGGCCGTGGCAGTTGATTTTTCCCTGGCAAGGGCGCCCACCATCACATTGTCCAGGACTGAAATGGTCAGAAACGGTTTAACAATCTGGAAGGTCCGGGCCATGCCCATCTGGCAGATCTGAAAGGGCTGCAGTCCATTCAGTTGCCTATCCTCCAAATGGATCTCACCTTCATCCGGCGGCAAAAATCCGCTCAAACAATTAAATACGGTGGTCTTTCCCGCACCATTGGGACCGATCAGAGCAAGAACTTCCCCATTTCCCAACTCGAAGGAAAGTTCACCCACAGCCATCAGACCGCCAAAGCTTTTTGATATTTTATTTGCTGATAAAATACTCACAAGGAAACCTATAAAAAAATGGAGTGCTGGAGTATTGGGCTGCAATTGTTCCTATGTGGCAGCCTGGATCACACATAGGAGTTCCGTGATGTCCTATAAACAGAAGAAAGTCGAGAATTTTATAATTTTGTTCCGCAGGCAATTCCATTACTCCAGTACTCCAAAAAATCACTAAAATGCACTTAATATGTCTTAACAAACACCATTACATCTAACCCAACTTGATAATCGGTCGCAACACCCGCTTTACATATACGATTATCCCCTTTGGCATGAAAAGCACCACCAGGATGGCCACGACACCATAGAGGATCAGGTGCAATCCCTCCAGACCGCCCTTGGCGAAATAGGCCCGGGAAATTTCCGAAAGCGGGGTCAGGATAATGGATCCTATGACCGGCCCGAAGAGGGTGCCAAGCCCCCCGATAATCGGCCGTAAAATCAATTCGATGCTCATAGACATGCCGAATAAGGAGTTGGGGTGTAAATAAAATATGTAGTTGGCATAAAACGCGCCGGCCAAAGACGTCATAAAGGCGCTGATGGCTATGGCAATCATATTGTATTTAAATGTGTTAACACCCAGAGACTGGGCGGCTTCTTCATCTTCTCTGATAGCGACGATAAAGCGGCCGACTTTGGAGACTTCAAGGATACGCACTGCGATGAGAGATGCCACCACAAAACCGAGGGCTATGTAATAATAGGGTATGTTGCCCCTGAACTGGAAATTATAGAAAGAGGGATTAAAATCCAGGAAAATGCCCGTAAAAGAACCCAGGGCTTCAATGTGCGATACGGCCAGGCGCGTGAGCTCGGCAAAGGCGATGGTCAAGATGACAAAGTAAACTCCTCTGAGACCAAATCGAAATCCTAAAAACCCCAGAAAAAGGGCGATGGCAACCGCGATAAATCCGCCCAGAAACATGCCGACCCAGGGGGTCAGGCCGAAGGTTTGAGCCAGAAAAGTGGTGGCGTACGCCCCGATGCCGATATAGAGCGCATGGCCCAGGGATATGTGCCCGGTATATCCGGTCAGCACATTCCAGGACTGGCCGACGTAGGCCCAGAAGAATATCATCACAAAGATTCCCAGGGCGTAATTGTCCAGGAAAAGGGGCAGCAGCATCAGGGTCACGAAAACAGCAGCCAGCAGCAGGTAAAGTCGTTTCATTTTTTCCCCCCAAAAAGCCCCTGGGGACGGAAAAGCATGATGATAATTAAGATGCTGAAACTGACCGCATGTTTAAGGGTGGCCGGCAAAAACAGGGTCGACACGGATTCGGCGACACCCAGAATCAGACCTCCCACCAGGGCCCCGATAAGATTGCCCATTCCGCCCAGGATAACCACGATAAAAGCGGTTAAGGTAAAATCGTGCCCCAGGTGGGGTGAAAGGGGCATGAGCGGCAGGAGCAGGACACCGGCAGCTGCGGTGGTGGCTGCACCCAGGGCAAAGGAGGTATTGTATATTCGATTGACATTAATGCCAACCACTATGGCACCGGTCCGATTGTCGGAAGCGGCCCGGATACACTTGCCGATGCGGGTTTTTTTTAAGAAAATAAAAATCAGAATGGTAATTAAAATCGCCAGTGCAAAGGCGATCAGACGGGAAACGTCGATCATGACCGAGCCCATCCACAGGGTTTCAAGACCCAGGGCCGTCTGGGGACTGCGGTAATCCGGTCCCCAGAGCAGGAGCGCAAAATTTTCCAGAATCAGCCCCATGGACACCAGCGGGAGCACCTGCATGGCCTCGGGGTAGTCCAGAATGCGGTTGACCACCGTGGCCTGGATCAGATACCCCAGCACAAAAATAACCGCGGCCACTATCACAATGGAAAGGTAGGGGTCAAGGCCCAGCAGGACGAAAATCCAATAGGACACATACATGGCCATGACCATCATCTGGCCATGGGCAAAATTAATAACCCCCATGACTCCAAAGATCAGGGAGAGACCCAGGGCTATCAAGCCGTAGATCCCTCCCAATAATATTCCCTGGATAGTCAGTTGAAGCGCAAGGTCTGAATCCATACCCGTTATCGTTTCCAGAGTTGAGGTGCCGGGAAAACTATTTTATCAGACTGGGCAAATTCTTTGGGCGCTACGATCTTGACTCTCTTGAGCAGGTCGGCATCCGGCTGTATCTGAATCAGAGCTGTTAAGGCGCCTGTGTTGTCACCTTTTTCGTTAAATTTTATCGCACCGCCCACCACCGGGTGATTTGTAAAATTCGTCTGGCGGGTGGCTGCCACGATTTTATCCGGATCGGTTGAGCCGGCTCGATTCAGAATATCAGCTATCACTAAAACACCGGTGTAAGCATAGGCGCTGTTGGTGTCCAGATAACGGTTATGGGCTTTCTGGAAGGCCGCGTTCGCCTGCTGGTAAACTGAGGTGGACGGGTTAATCCAGGGAACGTTGACCATGACGTAATAAATCAACTTATCCAGATCTTTTATGACATCCGGTTCATACCAGCCGGGTGAGCCTGGGCCGTAAATACCCATCAATTCAACCTGCTGTTTATACAGCTCCCTGGTCAGAATGATGCCGTCACCGGGACGTGAGACCGGAAACAGAATGTCAGGTTTGGCGGCCTTGATCCGGGCCACTTCGGCGGACAGATCATGGATTCCCAGTGGATATTGGACACGGTCGACAATTTCGATGGGCAATCCCGATTTTTCTAAAAATTTAACCCATCCGCCCGACATGCCTTTGCCGAAGGCATCAGCAGTGTTGGTTACCACCGCGCGTTTGGGCATCACTCCTTTCATTTCGGTGACCATCTTCAGGTATTTTATGCCACCGTTGAGCAAACCGGAGACGGTAATAAATACCCGGAAGGTATATTTCTTACCTTTGTCGGTAATCTTATCCAGGGCGGCCACGTCCATAATAAAGGGCACCTGCCGTTGCTCGCAAAGGGTGGAAATCGCCATGGCAACACCACTCTGGAAAGGACCGGTCATGACCTTGGCGCCGCCTTTTATCAGGCGATCGGCTTCGGAACGGCCCACCTCGGGTTTGCTCTCACTGTCTCCCAAAAGCAGCTCAAGCTTGGCACCGTCCATGGATTTGATACCGCCCATGGCGTTGATGTAGTCCACGGCCAGCAGGTTGCCCCGGCGCTGACCCACACCGATGACCGAAAGCGGTCCGGTGGCCGGTTGGACGGATCCAATTTTTATTGTCGGGGGCGCCGCTCGCAGCAGCTTGGGAACACCAAAGGATGAAGCTGCAACCCCCAGACCGATCATGCCGGTAGTTTTTATAAACGTTCGACGATCCATACCTTTGTTTTTAGGTTGATCCATAGTCAGTTCCTCCCTCTGTGGTAGTTTTTGCCAGGATGTGGGTTTAAAACATCATTTCTCGGACGCAGGAAACTTGCTGAAGAAGATTCATATTTTGTGCAAGTATAATTAACTATAAAGTCTTAATTGTGAAGTCAAGAATTAATGTGTACCTACTGTTTCCAGAGAAAGCCCAGATAATCATATTACCGACAGCACATCAGGGTTTGTAAACGCTGAGACCGCGACCAATGGCTTTTTTATAAATCTCCTCTCTGGGCTGATCGGCAAACCAGGCCGAAGTATCCTTCATCAGAACCTGGTCAAAATTACCGTGGAGCATGGCGAACATGGCGCTATCATCGATCATGTATTCGACGACAAAGGAAAAAGCTCTTTTATTTTTAGGGGAGCATCATCATTTCTGATGATCTGGCGGATGGGTGTCTGCATATAATAACGAAATTTAAAAAGCCCAAATTTTGAATACTTCTTTTCCGTCAAGGCAATATGGTGTAAAGACTAATAGAAATTAGTGAATATCGCGGCTGAAAGCCCCTCCCACCAACCCATTTAGACATGTGGTAGCGGCTTTGAGCCACGATTTAGTCATGATTACCGTACCCGTTACCTTGATTGACGAACAAGGAGTTCAAATTGAAATTTAATGCTCTCACCAATACAGACATTAAAGCGCTGCAGGACATGGTGGATGCGGATCGGTTCTCCACCGGACAGTCGGTGCTGGATCTGCATGCCAGGGACCAATCTTCCCACCCGCGCAGTTGCCCGGAAGCGGTTATCTGGCCTCTGTCCGCCGTTGAAGTTTCCAATATTTTAAAATATGCCAACACGCACCGGATTCCGATTACCGGGTGGGGTTCCGGGTCGAGCCTGGAAGGCAATCCGATTCCGGTAAAACAGGGAATTGTGCTGGATTTTTCCCGCATGAATCGAATTCTGGAAATCCGCGAAGAGGATTTCCAGGCCGATGTGGAGCCGGGGGTGGTTTACCAGGATTTAAACCAAAAGCTTAAACACACCGGCCTGTTTTTCCCGCCGGATCCCGGCGCCCGGGCCACCATCGGCGGGATGATCGCCAACAATGCCAGCGGCACCCGTACAGTTTATTACGGCTCCACCAAGGATTATGTTCTGCGATTGACGGCGGTGATGGCAAACGGTGAAATCGTCGAAATGGGCACCCGATCCAGCAAAACCTCTTCGGGGTATAACCTCATTCACCTGATGGTCGGATCCGAAGGTACCCTGGCAATCGTTGTTCAAGCCACCGTTCGTCTGACCGGGTTACCGCCGGAATTCTCGGCCGCGGTTGTCACATTTCCGAGCGTTGAGGCCGCCGGTAAGGCCGTTTTTGAAATCAAACGCTCAGGGCTCAACCCGGCGGCGCTGGAATTACTGGGGCCCGAAGCCGTTGCCTTGATGAACCGCGAAGAAAATCTTGATTTAAGCGTTTCGCCGACCCTGTTTATTGAATTTCACGGGATTACCGCCGGACAGCTGTCAGAGGTTCTCAAGATGGCCGAGGAGATTTGCCGGGCGGAAGGATGCCTTGAATTCAGGCCGGGGCTTGGCAGAGCGGAAAGGGATCGCATCTTCAAAGCCCGCCACGGCCTGGGCGAGACAATCATTCGCAATCATCCAGGCTGCCGGGTATTGTCAACGGATGTGGCGGTGCCCAATACTCAATATCCGGAACTGATAAAAACGATCCACAATGAAGTGGATGCTCACAAAATCGTTGGCTATACGCTGAGCCACGCCGGTGACGGCAACGTTCACCTGGTTGTCGCAGGTAAAAAAGGCGACAAAAAAGAATGGGAGAAGATCGACCGGGTGGTCAAGACCGTCGTGACCAGGGCGCTTGATCTGGGGGGTACGGCCACCGGTGAGCACGGTGTGGGCATTGGAAAAAGGCAGTATATGGCAGCCGAGCACGGATCCAGTCTGCAATGGATGCAGCGCCTGAAATCCATGTTTGATCCCAACGGTATCCTTAACCCCGGAAAAATATTTCCGGATGGTTAAGACGTTTAGAACGTTTAGATGGTTGGGATCGTTATGATCGTTAACATCATTACCAACGTTTTTAACCATACTAACCATCTAAAGGACCTTAACGATCGCAACGATCCAAAAGATCCAAACCAAATCGATGAATAGGGATCTTGTATCAATTCAATCAATAAAATGAAGAAGTTTGATTCATCTATGAACAACCAAAAAAAGGTCGTCAGCATCACATGGACGCTAACGACCTTTTGCGGTCCGTACGGCGTTGCCCCTCAAATTCAGAATGAGACTATTGCAGGAGAGTTGAGTCAGTCAGAAACGAGGCCTTGCCATGATCCCGGCCGCTACTCGATGCTGTCCACCAGTCCCCAACTCAGTGCTTTGTTGGCACTAAACCAGGTGGTTTTTTTCTCCAGCTCTTCCCACTTATCTTTGTCCAGTTTGGAATTGTCAACCAGCTTTCCAATGTAACGATCGCGCAGCAGATACATCAATTCGTTTTGGGATCGAATGTCCGAAGCGGTTTCGCGTCCCGGCCATTTCCACAGGGCAGCTTCGTGCACCATAAAAATGGTTCCCGGTGCCGCCAGACGCACATTACAAACTGCGAAAACAGGTACGGCCGCACTGGCAATGATACCTGAGGCATGGGCAGTAATTTTAAAGCCTTTTCTCCGGGCCCGTTCGATCTGATCAGCGAGGGCCAGGCCGGAAAAGGCATCTCCGCCCGGCGAGTTGATGAACAGATTCACATCGCGAATGGCCGTGTTGTTTTCCAGGTAGACAAGATCGTTCCACAGGCGGGTAACATCCGCCACCGAAAGACCGGAAAAGATTTTTACAAAGGCCTTGTCCTTGGCTATGAATGACAACTGCGACAGGGCCCCCTCGGGGTTGGGGATTTCCATGGATCTGTTCACCCGCTCCGGTGGTTTTTCTTGAATCGTAACCTTGGTCGGATCGGCGGCCTGAACTTTCACCACGACTTCCTGGGGTGGCGGACGGTTTGAAGGCATGCTCGCACAACTAACTAAAAAAATTCCCAACGCAAACAAGACAAAAATTTTTCTACCCATAACTCAATCTCCTTCTATATTTTTTTAAATTGTCTTATTCACTAATACAGCAAAAAGCATACCAAATTATTAAAGTCAAGAAGGCAAAAATATTACACTATAAAATACAGATAGTTATGAAATTTTGTGGCAGGTGATGGGGGCCTTTGAAGGTGGATGATTTTGCATCAGTCACGGATTTGACATAAAGAGTCAATAATGCCATTAGTCCTAAAACCAATTTCGTCGAATCATCGACTAGTTAAATAATTGATTAATTGGTTGGTCAAATAGTCAATAGTTATTTTCCATTTTACCTATCTAGCTAATCAACTATTTGACTACTCAACCAAAACCAGGGAGGTTTGCCATGGGGGATCTGTTCAGCATGTCACGAAAATACCGCGAAGTGTATTCCAGAGTCGGTTTCGGCCTTGCCCTTATTACCGGATGCCGGGATGCATCCAATCCGCCGGGTTTTGACCAATATAAACGGAAGCTTCTGCGTAATATGAGAAAGCGTGAGACCCTGGCGCAGATTACCGAACGCATTGAGATGTATGCCCGCTTTTTTCAACGCTTCGGATCTGAATGCCCCCTGCCCAAACATCTCAAACGAACCATTAATAGTGGATTTCCCCGCTACTCCCTTTATGTGGACGCCCACTTTATGGCCGAAATGTGTGCCGGCATTCTGGTGGCGGTTAGCGATTTTAAGCGGTTTAACGGCAATTTAACCCTGGATGTGGCCGCTGAGGGAGAAATTTGTGCTGGAATGGGGGGCCGTTCTTTTATCACCGGAGAAGGCGAGATTGTGTTACGGGACGAAAAGGAAATCGTCTGTGTCCTCTGCCAGGGAGCTGATGAAAAAACCCGTGCCCGGGGGGAAACCGTAGATGTTCTGTTCTACGCCTATGCGGTTCCCGGTATTGAAGGACAATATCTCAAGGAAGGACTGACCATCGCCGCAGACACCTTGGTTGATTTTGGCGGGGGGAAAATCGAATTTATCGAGGTTTATTAATACCAACTCGCTGGATCAGTAAAAAACCCTTTGTCCGGGGAGACAAAGGGTTTTTGTTTTTCCGGAAGAGATGCGCGAGTAGGTTTAATCTACTTTATCCTTTAACTAACTTAAAGCTGGTGAGGATTTGTTTAAAATCAGCGATGTCTTTATCGTAATAATGCCGCATGGCAGCGTTATATCGCAGGTTATAATACGAGCCGCCACTGATAAAACCGAAATAAAGTGTCTTGAATTCTGATCCTTTTTTATCCTTGTAAGTAAATAAAATTTTGAAACCATCATGCCCGTCGATATTGGCCGGGGCATTTTCGACAACTGTGAAATTCGTAATGTTGCGGTCAGAGGCTATCTCGTCAATAATAATTTGGGCCGCTTCCAGGGGCAGCATTCGGTTTCTAAATTTCTTTTGCGTGTGTTTGAAGGGTCGATCAACCGGACGCTGCTGGATGAGCACATATTGCAGAAACGGTCCATCTTTGGTGATGAGGTATTTATTAACATATTGCGGCTTCCACCACCCTGCAGGTATTTCAACGGAGAAGTCGGATTTAGGTAAATCTTTGAGGCTGCGTTTATCTGCTGCAGCGGCGCAACCAAAAATCAGACACAAAGAGATTAAAAGGAGCAGTAATTTTTTCATGATTCTTCTCCGTTGTTGATACATCTTTGCAGATACCCCTGGATATAGGCTTTGTCAGGCGCATTGGGTGATAGCAACAGGCAGGTTTCGAAAAATTTTTGTGCCAATCGCCGCTTCCCTTCCTTGTAGTGCATCAATCCCATCGCTTTGTGGGGTGCCGGAAATGACGGGTCCAGGGCAATGGCCCTTTCATATAGTTTAATTGCTTTTTTCGTATCGTCCTGCTGCCCCTGCTGTCTGAATATTTCACCGAGCAGGTAATAAGCACCGGCATCATCCTGATTTCGGTGCAGATACTTTTGTACACTTCTCCGGGCAGCACGAAATCGGCCGATTCGCAAGTCCAGCCGTGCATTGTCCAGAACCAGTTTGTCCAGCCTAGATCGGAAAATTTCTGAATTTATAAAACCGATATTTTCCGAATAATCGGTGGCGAGCCACCGGCTGATATTTTCCATTCGCTGTTGAACGCTTGGATGGGTTCCGAGGAATAAAGGCTCTTTGATACCCTCGATTTCTATTTCCTGTTGCAGATGCTCAAAAATATTCAGGGCTTGTCTAGGATCATAACCTGCTTTGGCCATGAGGTCAAGCCCGACGCGATCGGCCTCAGCCTCAAACTCACGGGTGTAGCCGGATACAGCTGCCATCGTTCCATTCACTCCTAAAAATCGCGCCAGGTCCTGAACCATAACAACTTTTTCAATCGATTTTTGAACGGCAGCCATATAGCCGGGTCGGTCTTTGATACTTTTTAAGACCCTTAAAGAATGCCGATGGGTGCAGTGCGTCATTTCATGGGCCAGAAGGGCGGCCAGCTGAGCTTCATTTTCCATACGGGCCAGGACCCCGGTATGGACATAGATCACCCCATTGGGGAAGGCAAATGCATTTAAGTTGGGGTCGTTGATGATTTTAATATCAAAGGAGATGTCCGGTGGATCGGTGAATGCTTTAAGCTTTGCGGCCACTTTGTTAAGATAGATTTCCAGTTTTGGATCCCGGTAAAGCCAACCGCTGCTGTTTATGACTTGCTGTTCCTCCTTGGCCCGGTGCCAGAGCATTTTCTCATCATTTCTTGCCGTGAGGGCCTCATCCACCGATATCGGCGGGGGTGTTGCACACCCCGCCAGCAGACAACAAACCGTTAATATGAATGCGAGATATTTCATCCCTCTGCCCTTCAGAAGCCGGACAATAGATCCCGGACCATTAACTGCACACTTTTGGGATCTCTGAGATGGTTTATTTGAATTGAACTCATATTTATCATCCAGGCCAAAGAATGCTCATTGAAAATTCATGATGTGCTAAATACTTATAATTCAAGATAGTTATAATTCTCTTGTCCATTGGGTTGCGGAAGGTGCCACCGTCAAGGTTTTGCTGGATATAATATCGGTAATTTCTTTCTTGGACTTTACTCTTTTTTATGCTGATTGCTTGTATTCATTAAATTTTCAGATAGTTGTGGTGGGAAACACTTGGCTGGGAATTACTGAAAGAGGTTCATATTGAAAATTTGTTTCATTTATTAATTTTTTTATGGACTTTTTTTTCAAGGTGTTTATAATATACGCCAGGTTAAAACAGTCGGTGGGTCAGATTCGATTCTGTTTAGCTTCTGAAAGGAGGTTCGATCATGAAAAAAGTTATCTTTTTACTGATCATTGCGTTTTTTTTAGCTGGTTGTACCGCCGAATGGTACAAACACGACACCATTTATAAAACAAATGATCACATGACCTTTAGCTGGTGGGGATACAATAGTCCTACAAATGAGGATTTGCAAAAATCTGAATCAGAAGGATGGTGGGGCACTGAAATTCCCTATATCCCGGCGGAGTAGTTTTTTGGTGTTGGAAAGCTGTGGAATAGAATTACTGAA
Organism: Desulfobacterales bacterium; assembly: GCA_049669725.1. Lineage (GTDB taxonomy): Bacteria > Desulfobacterota > Desulfobacteria > Desulfobacterales > JAFDCJ01 > JAFDCJ01. The sequence goes on along the minus strand of JBATKU010000374.1, from coordinate 26,688 downwards.
TTGATGACGCCTTTCCGACTCTTTCTATGGTTGACAGATAAACAAATCCCCAGAGTGGCAGACTGCTATACTGATGTATCCGACTGGCAACCTAAACGCTGGGTTCTTCCATTACGCAAATGGAGCAATGAGAGCCCAGCGTTCATGCCCTGAGGAATAAAGCCTCACAAACCGGATAGCAAACTGCCGCATTGGGGATGCACACAATTTCGTTGAGAGCTCAAGGCTGATGGCCGTATGTTCGTTGGAATGAGGCCGTCTATCTGATGAAGTCTTGGGTTATTTTGGGTTGCCCCCCCAAAATAGCGTTCCTCTCCCTATCCTTAACGGATGGCTAAATTCTTCTCTTAAAGGCATCAAGTGCTTCCTGCAGCATACGGCGGATGAAAACCTCCTTATCGCCGTCGGTCATTTGGGTGTATTCAGAATAGTTATAATTTGACTGGGCAAGGTCGGGCGGACGTTTCCTGCATTTGTTTTTTAAGGTATCAAACTTCTGAATCATTTCTAAAAGGCTGTGTCTGCTCCCCTCAAAACTCAGGATCCATTCTAATCGCTGCATCATTTCAAAACGTAACTGATCTGCCAAAAAAAGATGAATATCGACGACTTGCATTTGATCCCGGTTGCCGAGATAGTGAAATTTGTCTGCCGGACCCAGATCCAGGATACCCATGATAAGTTCGTAATAGGCGATGGAGCTGTTTTCACCGGGTTGCGATAAATAGTAAAGGGTCTTGTCTGAAAGATCTGAAAGGTGGGTTTGGGAATCATACGATTCCGAGAAACGCTTTTGCCAGGGCCCGAACCCTCTTTGTTCCAGCGTTCGGATGCGATAGCTATTAAGATCAACAACTTTTGCCATGATGATTACTTTTAGCAAAAATATTTGCAATCGTCCAACTTTTAAATGTGATATTGAACATTGGCAATTTTCTTTTGGTAACAGTTTGACAAGGGCGGAAGTTGTTTACTATTAATAGAGATTTCCTTCAGATTAAAAATGCGCAACTCGCCTCAGGCGAACCATATTGAGCGGACTTATCGGGAAGCGTTTAACAGACCCGGTGATGGCCATCCGGTCGCTTTTACCATCATAGGTGCCACCTCATCAACGGGTGCTTTCAGCGCCACAGTCAAGGGGGCGGACCGTGAAAAAATCTGTTGCATGGTTTGCAGAAAACCATGTCGCTGCCAACCTCTTAATGCTCTTCCTTTTATTGGCCGGCGTCGTTACGGGCCTGACCATGAAGCTCGAAGTCTTTCCTGAAGCGTCTCTGGACAGGGTTAACATATCAGTGGCTTACACCGGGGCCTCACCGGCCGAGGTGGAAGAAGGTATCATCCGCAAAATCGAGGAAAGTGTTGCCGGTCTTGCTGGAATTAAAAAAATCGATTCCACCGCCATGGAAGGTTATGGTTACGTGTCTATCGAAGTCATGAAAGGCTGGGATTTGGACAGCCTGCTCGATGAGGTTAAAGCAGAAGTTGCACGTATCAATACATTCCCCGAAGAGGCTGAAGAACCGTTGGTTCGGGAAGTTATCCGTAAGGATCGGGTCATCTTTTTGGTTGTTTACGGAGATGTTACTGAATGGACGCTTAAGCACATGGCCGAAAGGATCCGGGATGATATCACCAATCTGAAGGGTGTCACCCTGGCTGAATTTATCGGGGTGCGCAAAGGTGAAATACACATTGAGATTTCGGAGTCGACTCTGTGTCAATATGGCTTGACCCTCGGCAGTATCGCCGACACCGTTAGAAAAGCCAGTCTGGATCTGCCGGCCGGTAGAGTCAAATCGAGGGGCGGCGAGGTCCTGCTCAGGACCAAGGGGCGGCGCTATTATGCCAGTGATTACGGAGATGTGGCCGTGGTCACCCGGGCGGACGGCACCAAGGTGACCCTGGCTGAGATTGCCGGACTCCGGGACGGATTTGAGGACCTGGATCTTTTTGCGCGCTTTCAGGAAAAACCGGCCGCCCTGATCCAGGTGTTTCGGGTGGCCGATCAAAACGCGTTGAAGGTTGCCAAAACCGTCAAAAATTACGTCGAACAGATCCGGCCCGGCCTGCCGGCCGGAGTGGATATCGGTTTCTTCGCCGACCGTTCAAAAATCCTCAATAGCCGCATCTGGCTGCTCTTGAAAAATTTGATCATCGGGCTGCTGCTGGTGATCATTTCCCTCGGTGTTCTGCTTAACGTACGGCTGGCCTTCTGGGTTACTCTCGGTATACCGATTTCTTTTATGGCCGGTTTGATGCTGCTGCCGCAATTTGATGTCTCCATCAATATGGTTTCCCTGTTTGCCTTTATCATGGTGCTCGGTATTGTGGTGGACGATGCCATTATTATTGGAGACAATATTTTCCGCAAAAGTGAAGAAGGCCTGCCACCGCTAAAGGCGGCCATCGAAGGGGCCGTTGAAGTAGGGCGTCCGGTAATTTTTTCCGTTTTGACCACCATTGTGGCCTTCTGGCCCCTGATGCTGGGCGGTGGTTTTCTGGGCAAGATGATGCGCCATCTTCCCATTGTCATTATTCTGGTGTTGATCGGATCTTTAGTGGAATCACTTTACATTTTACCGGCTCACCTGGCGCGCAGCAAAGGCTTGCAAACAGCTAATACCCGAAAAAACAAACGCGAGAAGCGGGCATCGCGATGGTTGAAATGGTTTATCCGTGTCCCCTATGCCGGATTGCTGGATTTTTGTTTGCGGTGGCGCTATGCCACCTTGAGTTTTGGGATTACACTGCTGATATTGACATTCGGGGTGTGGAAAGCCGGATGGATAAAATTCGTATATTTCCCCAAGGTGGAAGGCGATACGCTGGAATGCCGGTTGACCATGCCGGCCGGCACTTCTGCAAAACGGACCGAAAATGTGGTAGCCCGTTTGGAGCAAACTGCCCGGGACGTGCTGGCAGGCTACGATGGTGACCGTCCCCAGGTTGCTCCTCCCCTTTGTGAGTATACAATCTCACTGGTGGGATGGCAGCAGGGCCGCCGGGACCTGGGCGGGAACCTGGCCAATATATGGATCCAGCTGGCCGAGGAACAGTATCGCGGGGTCAGCACCAAAAAGTTGACAAAATTGTGGCGTGAACAGGTGGGCAACATTCCCGATGTAGAGTCGATCGAATTTCTTGGCGAAATGACCAGCGCCGGCAAGGCGGTTGAGGTTCATCTTTCCTCGGATGATTCCGAGGAATTGACACTGGCAGTTGCGGATCTCAAGCAGGAAATTGCGAGTTACCCCGGTGTTTCGGATATCAGTGACAGTTTTTTGCGCGGCAAAAAGGAGCTCCAGCTTAAATTAAAGCCGGCCGCACGCAGCCTGGGACTGACCCTCAATGACCTGGCCAGGCAGGTTCGGCATGCATTTTACGGCTGTGAGGCTATGCGGTTGCTGCGTGACCGCGATGAGGTCAAAGTCCTGGTGCGCTATCCGGAGTCACAACGCAACTCCTTAAAATACATCGAAAATATGCGAATCAGGGCTTCCGATGGTAGAGAAATCCCGTTTAATCAGGTCGCCCAGGTCAAATTGCAGCAGGGGTATGCTTCCATCCAGCGCGGACAGCGCCGGCGAATCGTTAAGGTCATGGCGGACGTGGATCAATCGGAGACCAACGCCAACGAACTGCGCCTGGATCTGGAGAAACGCTATCTGCCGGAGCTGAGTGCGCTTTATCCCGGGCTCCAGTACAGCATGGAGGGTGAGGGCAAAGAGCAAAAAGAATCCCTGGAAGATGTCTACAGAGGCTTTGCCGTTGCCCTGTTTTGCATATACGCCCTGCTGGCCATTCCTTTTAAATCGTTCACCCAGCCGTTTATCATCATGGCCGCCATCCCCTTTGCCTTTGTGGGTGCTGTGGCCGGTCACCTGATGATGGGGCTTGACCTGAGCCTGTTGAGCCTATTCGGGATGGTGGGATTAACCGGTGTGGTGGTCAACGACTCGCTGGTGTTAATCCATGCCACCAATCGGATTCGCAAGCAGGGCCATGACGCCGGGGATGCCATCACCCGGGGCGCTGTCATCCGTTTCAGAGCGATCGTTCTGACATCACTGACGACCTTTGCCGGTCTGACACCGTTGCTGCTTGAAAAAAGCCTGCAGGCTAAATTTCTTGTTCCCATGGCGGTCAGCCTGGGCTTTGGGGTCCTGTTTGCCACGGGCGTCACCCTGGTCTTGATTCCCTGCGGCTATATGATTTTAGAAGATTTTCATAAAATTTTCCAAGCGTTTAAATCAAAATTTTAGTCGATTCAATTTAATAATATGTGGATGGCTTTCTAACATGGACAAGCGCAGTTGCAATACTGTATTCACCACACAGAGTACACAGAGAAAATCCTCCTTTGTCCGCCCGGGAGACGGCGGGCGGTCATAATGGCGCATGCCTTGCGTGCTAAATTTGCCGTTGATGAACAACACGGTTCTTTAAAACATTTGCCGGTTCTGCCGGGAGGCGACTGAGTTCTTTCCCCGGGCGTCGTCTCCCGCCCGGGGAAAAATAAGTATCCTCTGTGTCCTCTGCGCGAGCGAAGCGGGTGGTGAACCTATCAAAAATTGCAAGTTGGCGTACTTGAGCATGTGTGTTATGTGTTAAAACCTGGCGGTTGCCTCCGTTTCATCTTTTAACCCACTGGTGGAGCGTGTATCCGTGAATACCCTCCGATCATCCATAGCCGTGCTGGCGTTCGAGGATATGAGTCCCGACCGGGACCAGGGGTATTTCTGTGATGGGCTGGCCGAGGAAATCATCAACGATCTGGCCCGGGTTCAAGGGTTGCGGGTTGCCTCCCGAACTTCTTCTTTCGCCTATAAAGACAAGTCTGAAGACATTCGTGTCATTGGCCAAAAGCTCAATGTCGAATCTGTTCTGGAGGGCAGCGTCCGCAAAACCGATGATCGCCTGCGCATCACCGCCCAGCTGATTAATGCGGCTGACGGTTTTCATATCTGGTCAAAGAATTATGACCGCGAGGTGCAGGATATCTTTGCTATTCAGCTTGAGATTGCCCACAGCATCGCCCGGGCCCTGAAGGTTGAGTTAAGTGAAGAAGAAAGGCATGCGCTTGAAAAAATGCCAACCACCAGTATTGATGCCTATTATTTTTATGCCCGTACCTGTTTTGTTCAGGGCAAGTACGAACAGGCCAAAGAATTATTCCTGGAGGCCAGCCGGGTCGACCCGGCCGATTACCAGTCGCCGGCCCTGCTGGCCTTCCTTTACAAAACCATCGGACAGGAAGAAAAAATGGCGCCGGTTCTGCGGGACGCAATGGATCGCATTGAGCGCCGCCTGGCTTTAAATCCGGATGAATCACGCGCCATTTATTTAGGGGCGGACGTTCTGATCCGCATGGGTGAAAAAGAAAAGGCCATGGAATGGGTCAAGCGTCTGGCAGCCACGGATCGTGACGAACCGGCCATCATTTACGGCATTGCCTGCCTGTATTCTTTAATCGGCAAACCTGAGGAGGCCGTTTACTACCTGGGCAAAGCCGTGGATGACGGGTTTGCGCACCGGCAGTACCTCGAAAAAGACGGTGATTTTGACCCCATTCGCAATCACCCACGCTATATCGAGCTCATTAAAGATCTTAAGAGAAGAGAAAATGAAAGATTATAAGTTAACTGCAATTTTGAAGTCGTTGGAAATATATCAAATCTAATAATGGCATTCTTTGAAGAAATAGTTATAAAAGATTCGATTGAAATTAAAACGACAGCCTCAAAAGTATTTAATTTCCTGACCAGTATTGTTGATGACGATAGCTATAGGGCCTGGCACCGGGAGGACCACGTCAGTTTCCGATGGATAAAAGGAAGCCCGTGGGCTGAGGGATCTGTGCTGTATGCAGAAGAATACATTCACGGGAAGCTGCATAAATTGAAATTCGAAATTATAAAGATGGTACCTGGCAGAAGAATTGAATATGCCCCGACATCTCGTTTTATCAGAAAATTTTTCCCCAAAAATGAATTTATCATTGAGTCGAGAGAAGACGCCTGCATATTCACCGCGTCAGGGACCTATCGCGTGGGTAAACTTGGCAAAATTTTCTTTAAAAAGGCTATCGACAAAAGCCTGTCAAGCGTAAGAAGGCACATGCGAGAAGAAGGTGAAAACTTAAAAATCATTCTTGAATCTTAATCATAGCAATTAGACCGAATTTAGAGGCCATTAAATTATAACTTTCTATGTCCTGATTGATGGTTCGCATACACTATCATTCATAAATTAAGGAAAATTATAATTTTATGGACGTTATTTTTTTCCAAATCGATCGCGGCTGGAAAGCCGCTCCCACAAGCATATGGATGATTATCTCATAAACTAATACCGGAATCCCCTGATAATGAAATAAATTCCGACAGCTACCATCAGGATGGCCCCGATGCGATAGATAATCTGCCTTTTTTTCAACCAGCCCATATCGGCCAGTTTGGCGACGAGAAACAGGGCCGGCACGGTGCCTAGGCCGAAACACATCATCACCCCCATACCTTTGACAATTGCCGCAGCAGGATCGGAGGCTTTCATTCCGGCGCCGGCGGCCGCCAGCAACGCGGTGTAAACAGGGCCGCAGGGGAGTAATCCGAGTAACAAACCGATGGGGAAATAGGCCGCAGTGGATTTTATCTTTGACAGTCGCTGAAATCCTTTGGAGACAAAGCCGCCGGGATTGTAGGAATCGCCAAATACTTTTCCAAACGATATCCAGCCGCTCATGGCCAGCCCCATAACAATAATCAGGATGCCGGAAAATATCATGGCGCCTTTCTGGATGCCGGCGATATGGGCGGCGACCAGGGTGAACGAACCGGTGGCGCCCATTACCCCGCCCAACAGGCTGTAGGTAATGATCCGGCCGGCGTTGTATAGCAGGTGGGGAATCAAAAAATTTTTATCTTTAAAATTGAGCGATAAAGATACCACGATCGGCCCGCACATACCGATGCAATGGCCGAAGCCCACGGTAAATCCGGTTACCAGAAATATGGGGTAAAGGGGATCAATAAATGACATCGAAGATAAATTTAACCTCACCGGCTTCGGGTACGATCACATTGGCAAACCAGGTTCTTTTGCCGCTGGGGCAGCGCACGATTACACCGGAACCTTCGTAGATCCCCGATCCTATAGGTTTCAGTGCCACCTGATTGGGACCCATTTTCATGGCCGGCATGCCCAGGTCGATATGGGGTGGTTCGGCCGGTGAGGCCCCTGTGATTGATACTTTAAAAACCAGATCCTGCATGGCCTTTACGGGCCGGGGCGAAATTTCCAGGGATACGGTAAGATCGCCTGAAGATTGAGAACAAACGCCTTTATGGGCGTCGCAATTGATCGTTGGATCCGCTGCCATCGCCGGTTTCAGCGCAACCCCTCCGCCGAAAATCAGCATACCGATCATGATTAAACATAAACCCGCAAAATTGAGAACCCCTGATGTTGAAAAAAAGTGCTGCTGACCTCCTGTGCCTATCCATTGCTTCATACTACCTCCATTCAAATTCAGAACTTCAATCATCACGCCAGGTTTTTGCCAGAGACTCCAATATGCCAAGCCCCCAACTTTTTTAGAGGAATATATAAATCCACCGCTGCGATCCCAGCATCTAAGATCTCTAAATATATAAATCCTAATTTAAATTCAAGGATCAAAACCAGATTTGAAGTACATTCAAAGAAAGAATTGATAGGGAAAAGGAAGTAATTTGGTAGGAATAAATTGTCCGCCGCGACCCCACGCAAAAAATGTTTCAAAGACTTTACGATTTACCGCCGACTCTCCACGGTACCACTGATATCCATATCCCAGCCCATAATAGGCGGGTATGTGTGCTTTTGTGGATGCATTAACCCAGTTCCGGGAGACAATTTGTCTGCATACAAATCTGAAGAATTTTTGATAATTCCGCCTAAAAGTATATTGAGTCCACCACTGTAGTTAAATCGTTTGCCTGGCATCTCTATCTGATTTTTATTGAGAACATATTGCAGCCAATCATCACCATAAATCATCGCAACAATATCATTTCGCCTATCTGTTAAACGATGGGACTGTTCATCCCAATCTATTCCAGCTGACATGGTCAGTACATTTTCCAGGGCGATATCATATTTTTGATCAATCCATTTAGTGCCGGTGTGTTCGGGAAAAAATTCATAAACTTTTTCATCTACCCCAGGAATCTTTTTTTGATCAATAGCAATACCGACCAATATCGAGGTGATCCTTTTTGATACCGAGTGTAATTGATGCTTAGTGTCACGCTCATAGCCATAGAAGTATTCCTCAAGAATCAGTTTACCATTTTTGACCAGCAGGACGCTGTGGATGTTTTTAAAGCGTTTATTTAGAATACTCCTTATGAGTTCATTTATTGTCCCTGAATCAACCCCTTCTTCCTGCAATGAGGAAATCTCCCAACCATGCTTTTTTCATGGCGTTCTCCCTTTAAAATCTCAATTTTGGATTTCTTCAATGTCCAATAACAATTTAGCTGTCGGAAATTTTAAATTTTCCGAATAAGGTGCCGGTTGGATCATATAATCCCAGCGTATCGCCTTCTTTAAAAATATAAAAATAGGCCTTTAGACCGAGGATATTAAAATAAAATCTGTCCTTGGAAATCCACCATTTTCCCTTGAATTCTAAATCTTTGCTCGCTGAAAGTGATAGTTCACCTTCTTTAGAACAGGATATAACCAGCGATTCCCCACCGGGGAATATTCCATTGTTAGGGCCAATCCAATTGCTGCCACTTGCCAAGAGGTGTCTGAGGTCGTCTGCGGAGAGCCTGACACCTTTTGCTGCTTCAACCGAAGGGTTGTCGCCAATTTGCGTTTCGCCTGCTGCTGAAAGAATAAGCCATAACAGCCGACCGATATGGTGACCCATCACTTGTTGCCCCGGACTATCCGTGTTGACGCGGTGGACCACAACCAATTTTCTATAAGGCAGAACAAAAACTCTATGGCCACCCCAACCGGCAGCAAAGTAGCTGTGAGCTTTAACATTGACATTTGCCAACAGACCGCGGTTAACGCCGGTCCACCACATATAGCCGTAGCCACCGTCAAGACCTCTTTTGGAGGAACTGGCCGTGCTTTCCTTTACCCATTTGGCCGAGACGATTTGCTGACTCTGCCATTGACCGTCGCGCAGGAACAACAGGCCAAAGCGCGCCAAATCGCGGGCGCTTATCCGAAAAAGATAATAACGGTGCGGAGAATATGGGGCGTCTTTGTAATCCGCACTGCTCAAATAGCGACAAGCGCTGACATCAAAATCCTCCATTTGCAGCGGTTTGGCAAAGCGCGTTTCGAACTCCGTAAATATCCGGGTTCCGGTTTCCTGCTCAAAGATGGTGCCGAGCGCATTGAAATCCCAGTTGTTGTAATACCAGAAGCTGCCGGGTGCGTGGCTGTGACGCTCAGGGCGCATTGCGCGCATGTCAGGGCTTTCCCCTAAGGCCGGGATATAAATGCCGGAACGCGCTTTAATAAGATCACCCACGGTGGCCTGTTTTTCTTCAGCAGTCAGCGAAGGTTCAATGTTGTCGATACTCAAATCTGCCATCGTCTTTGACAGATCCATACTGCCGTTATCCACATGGACACCGATGAGGGCACTCATCAGGCTCTTGCGCATGGAGTGACATTGAAATCTCCTGGTTAGATCCCCCCAGGCATCGACAACCACGCCGTCGTCGACGATCATTACGGCGGATGAGCCGATTTTTTTTGAATAGGCCTTAGCCGCAATAAGTTTTTCAGAAGACCACCCGAGTTGTTCGGGTGTTTGAGCCTTCTGCCAATGTTGTCCTGGATACCCTCCGCCCGGCTGGCCTTCAAAGGGCCTCCATTTCGGAGACGGCTGACAGGCAGTCAGCAAACTAAATGCCAGGCCTGCTAAGACAACCCGGGTGAGCCCTAATGCTTTACCGGCGATATATATTTTTTTAATCATGCAATCCTTCTCTGGTTTCAAATTTTATTGCGCTTTTGTCTTGCTGTGCTGGTTTCACGTTAGAGCTTCTAACCAAAACCAGGAGATAGTAACCAGAAGCCGGTTTTTTTAGTTTCGACTTTCCAGGCTGCCCGATCCACTGATTTTACTTATTATGCGGGGCTGACCCTTATAGAATACATCTCCGCTGCCGGAAATCCTGGCATCCAGTATTTCAGTTGCGGTTACCTTACAATCGCCGGAACCGCTGACCTTAAGCGCAACATCTTTGGTATACATGTTAAATGCATTGATCTTGCCGGATCCGCTGATCTTGGCTTCATGGCGATCTGTTTGGCCGGAAAGATGCATCGAACCGGATCCCGAAATTTTTGTTTCCAGATTTGCAACGTCAAGCTCTAAGGCCATATCGCCGGAACCACTGATTTTTGCGAAGAAATCGTCGGAGACAAAGCGACTTTTTCCAACAACCTCACCGGAACCCGAAATGGCGATGCCTCTCAAATTTGCGACCGAAATATTAAACTCCAGGGTTGTTGGTCTGAGGTTGTAATCTCCCTGGGAGATGACCAGTTGCTCATTCTGAACCTCGGTCTCGATTAGGGACATGATATTGTCGTCGGTTAGGATGGCAATTGAATGCGTTTGGCCCTGGGTCAATACAACCCGGCCCCTGCCCTTGAGGGTAATGGTTTTAAATTCTGCAACCGGCCGTTTTTCGGTGACTAGATTCCCTGAACCCTTCACGGTTCCATTGCCGCATCCATTTAGATCAACAACAATACAGCCGGTCGCAATCACCGCGACTAAAAACGAAATTCCCATTAACGGTATAGATCCGATTTTCATTTTGTCCCCCTATTTGAAATATGGTTTCCGCTTTTTGAAAAAAGGAATAGCACTAATTTAATAATTTTAGGTTTCATTGATTATATTCCCCTGGTGCAACTTCTATGGCCTTTTTGCGAATACCGAATACCCAGTAACGGATACCCAACAGTTCTTGGAACTAATGGTTTAGGCGGCTTTGGTATAATAGGATTTATGATACAGTGAAGAATCAACCACAATTTGGGTTCTCAGTCTCTGATTTAACTTTTTTAAATAATCCGCTTTTTTGCCCCCAAAATTTTCTGCCAGATCCTTGGCCATGCCGATATTTAGCCGGGCTTTGTCCCTTAAAGTCATTTTATTCACCCTTATATTTATTTCTTTAAGCATGAGATTTTTTGTCATTAAGGAATAGATTAAATTGTAACATTGCTACCGGCCAATAGAGCAAAGGGTGTGCCAAATATTCTGGGAGCTGCTCTATTATTGTGATAGGCTCAAAGTTAACTACAAAATACGGTAAACCTAATATCTAAAGGGGTTTGCGGGGATAATTGTGGCACATTGATATAATGACAGGAATGCGTTTGTAACCAGACTTGATTACGCTGTCTGCCCGGTGTTCGACTGTGATACAGACACTGCCCGCATGCGAACGGTTTTATCTAGCCGATTGGCAAGACCGAATTGACAGGATATTTCAGGATGGCTCCTTCTTCATCTTATACCCCCAGAAAGCAAGCCCTTTTCCACCATCAATATTTATCATGCGCATCGTTTCCCCGGAATTCCGACCGATCCCGGTGGTTACGGCCTCGGTCTTTGAAATAGGGGTAAGATAAACCTTTCCGGTTCCCGAATGCCACAGGGGATTTTTAGAGGTGAGTTCAAGGATCCCCTCCTTATGTGAAAGGCTGATCTTCTCGGGTGATCCCTGCGAATCTGGATTTATTATTTTATAGTTTCCAAGTGCGCTTTTCCAGGTGTCAGGCAATGGTTTGGGTTTAAATTTGTCGCCTGAAAACCAGTATCGATTATCATAATGAACCGTCAACAGTTCCCGGCCGGCAAACTCGGTTCGACTCACCTTAATTTTCGCCAATTCCAGGGAACCGATTTTGTTCAGCGGGAATATACCCAGGAATTTTCTCTTCACACCAAATTTTCCATCCGAAGATGGGATCAGTTGAAATTGGTATTTTTCAAATTTGGCATCAAGGGTATTTGCCTTGCGAGTCACGGTGCCCAGCATATTTAAAGTCGCATACCGTCCAGCAAATGACTGCAGCATATCTCCAGACGCTTGTTGATCCGGTGGGTCAATCTGGATATCTTTATCTTCAATGGTACGTCCCGTCTTTGCCTCCAGGGCCAGTTTCAATGCCTCTTTGCCGATGTTGCCGAGAACTTTTGATCCCTCAGTTGAATTGGTCAGCACCACTACCCCCAGCTTTTTTTCAGGCAATATCGCCAGGTTGGTGCGAAAAAGCGGTGTGCCGCCACCGTGCCCTGCAACTTTCAGATTTTCCCGGGAGGAGTAGTCTATAAACCACCCCAGGCCGATCAGATTGCCAAAATCCAGTACAACATTTTCATTCTGAGGCCGAAGCATTTCATCGATCGTATCGGGGAGCAGGACTTGATGGTTACCGACCTGGCCTCTGGCAAAAACCATCTGAATGAATCGGCTCAGATCAATCACATTGGAATACATGGACCCGGCGGCCAGATCCCGTAAAGGCACCTGTTTGGCTTCCTTGGCCTTGCGATATCCTTTAGACAAAAGGTTTTCGATTTCGGGAGTTAATTTATATGAAGACTGCTTCATCCCGATGTCGCCGAATATGGATTGCGCCATATAAGTACAAAATTCAGTATCGTTCACCTGCTCAATCATCAGCCCAAGTAGACCCATGCCGGCATTGGAATAGGAGAGAACATAATTGGGCGGAAAGGCCACATGTTCATCTTTAAGCCTGTACAGTAGCTTCGAAGCTGGCTCCGAGGTCCACATGCCCTTTGCTACATTACCGGGCAAGCCGGAGTGATGGGTCATGATGGAACGAGGGGTAATCGGGTCCGTATTGGAAAATCGTGTCTTCACTGAAAATTCGGGCAGGTAACGCTGCAAAGGTTGATCGATATCGATCCTGCCCTGTTCGGCCAGCTGCATCGTTGCCATCGCTGTAAACAGTTTGGAGATGGAACCGATCCGGTAAACCGTTTCAGCGGTTGCCGGCTTTTTTTCTTTTTTATCGGCATAGCCAAAACCCTGGGCCCAGACTGTCCTTTGATCATCGACAATGGCAATGCTGAGACCCACCACCTGGTTTTTCTTCATTTCTTTTTTGGCAAGCCATGTAACGCGTTCTTTTACGTAATCATAATTACCCGGTATTATCGGGTCCGGCTTTTTGGGAGCCTTCGTGCAGCCTGAAATAATGAATGCTGTTAAAAGAATAATTGATAATAAGCCGATAATTTTTCTTTGCATGCCGAACCTCCATTTACGGTGCGAGAGAAGGAGTGAATAGGTCAACAATCTCATTTTTCATTAATACCCCAAGGGTATAGATGCCAAGCGCGCTAAAAGCAATGTAAAGGATCCCTAATTTGAAAAAGGTAGTAAATGGGAGCATCGAAATATTTCACAGCACCCTAGGAGAACGTCGGTGCCTTTGTGAAATTCATCAAAGCTGAGATGGAAGTCAACACCCGAAACTGGCAACCCGTAACCCGGGTTCATTCATATCTGAGCGCATCCACCGGATTCATCTCCGCTGCCTTCAGGGCCTGATAGATGACCGTCAGCACGCCAATAGCCAGTGCTAATATTGCTGCCCATACAAATGGCCAGAGCGACAGTGAAATTTTAAAGGCATAATCTTCCAACCAGTCATTCATGACAAAATAGGCGATCGGCCACGCAAAAATATTGGCAATGACAATACAACGAACAAATTCCATCACCAGCATGGTGACGATTTCTAGAACCGATGCTCCCATGGCCTTGCGAATTCCGATTTCTTTAGTGCGCTGCTCGGCAGTGTAGGAGGACAGTCCGAACAGCCCGACACAGGCGATAATGATGGTCAATACCGCAAAGTAACTCATCGTTTGGCCGGTTTGGCGTTCCCAGGTGTACAGCTCGTTCAACCGTTCATTCATGAGACGGTAGTCAAATGGGAACCGGGGGGCATATTTTTTAAAAATTTTTTCGATGTGTTTGATTACGTCGTCATTGTGCTGGGGTCGGATCCGCACAAACATGTATCGGCAGCGTGAAGGCTGGTAAAAAAGGATGAGCGGGTCGATTTTCTGGTGCAAAGATCGTATATGATAATCTTTAACAACGCCGACAATCGTAAATTTATTGGGACCGGATGATATTTGCCTGCCGATCGGAGCCTGCAGGCGCAAAGCCTTGACAGCTGTTTCATTTAATATCACCGTCTTCTTCAGGTCTGTTTCCCCGTTGATAGAAAAATTATGTCCCTTGATGATTTTCATTCCAAACGCTTCAAAATAATTGTCATGAACAAACTCCACCCGCATTAAAAGCTCTTCATCCGGCCTCTGTCCCGGCCATTGCCAGATGCTGTGAGAAAATTGGTGCCCCCAGACGCCCGGCACACCGCTGCTGGCAGTGAGTGCTAAAATATCTGCATTTGCCAGCAACCCCTTTTTTACGGATTCAAATTCTCGCAGCAGATCTCCTTGAATTTTGATAACAACCAAGTCCTCTTTTCGATATCCCAGATTCTTGGTTTGCATGTATTTAAGCTGGCTGTAAAGGGTGATGGTGCATATGATCATGGTAATGGAAAAAACAAAGGTAAACGTGATAAGAATTTTGCGCAGCATTGCTCCCCTGGGGCCCAGCTGCAGTCCGCCTCTGAAAACCGTAAGCGGCTGCAGCGAAGCCAGGGCCAGGGCGGGATAGCTGCCGCTGATAAGGCCGGTCACCAGAGTGATCGCCAGCAGGCCCAGGATGATTTTATAATTGGACAGCAAAGTCAGGGACAGCTGTTTGTCTGTCAACTGATTGAAAACCGGCAGCATTACCTCGATGATAACCAATGCGATTAACAGCGATATAAAGACATTCAGGACCGCCTCCCCCAGGAACTGCCGGGTGATGTCGGTTTTCAGTGCGCCGGATATCTTCCGAATGCCAACCTCCCGGGCGCGTTTGGTAGAGCGTGCTGTCGCCAGATTCATGAAATTGATGCAGGCAATTAGCAGGATGAAAACAGCCACGATTGTGAAAAAGATAATGGTCTCGATATCCACAAATCCGGTCGACACATCGAATTCGTAATTGGAAAAGAGATGGATACGGGTAAAGGGCTGCAGGCGCAGCCGGGAGTCTTTTTCAATGGTCGGCTTGTTTTTCAAATAGGGAGATATTTTATTTTCGAATTTTTGACGAGATGTGCCGGGCGCCAATTGAATCATCGTATGAAAGGAACTGCTGTTCCAGCGGTCTACCGGAAAATGGCCCTTGCGTCCATCCAATTGCCGGCCGAAAATAAAGGGAATGAAAAATTCCGCATAATGAAAAATGGAATTGTCGGGTATCTGCTGCATTACCCCGGTGACAGTGAATTCGTATTGATGATCGGCCACCATCACCTTCCCCATTGGGTCCTCGCTGCCGAAATATTTTTTGGCCGCCCCCTCAGTCAGAACGATGGATGCAGGCAAGGAAAGGGCTGTGGATGGGTCACCGGATACAAGGGGCAGGGAGAACATGTCGAACATCGATCCATCGGCCAGGACGATGGTTTCGTCAAAGTTTTTATCTCCATGAGTCAGTAAAAAGCGGTTAAGCGCGAACCGGGTGTAGTTAATTACTTCGGGAAAATCTTCTTTTAAATGCGGACCCAGCTGTCCCTGGGTGACGGCCCAGGTTGTGGTGTGGTCGCTGAAATGGACTTCCTGAACGACACGATAAAGATCATCCGCATTGGCATGAAAGCGGTCATAGCTCAATTCGTGCATGACCCACAAAAGGAGCAGAAGGCTGCAGGCCATGCCAATGGCAAGCCCGATAATGTTGATGGCTGCGTAACCCGGATTTTTGAGAATGTTGCGCGAGGCGATTTTAACGTAATAAATATACATGTCTCATTGCACAGAGTTTAGGTTTAAAGGGCGGCGACAGGCCGCAATTGTTTCTCATATTTTTCTTTCAGGTTTTCCGTGACAATATGCCCGTCAAACAGGTGAATCACCCGGTTGGCATAATCCGCATAGGCCGGGGAGTGGGTGACCATGACGATGGTCGTACCGTGTTCATTCAGTTCCACGAGGATTTTCATGACGTCATCGCCATGGGTGGAATCCAGATTACCGGTGGGCTCGTCAGCCAGGATGATTTTTGGTCGGGAAATGACAGCTCGCGCTACTGCCACCCGCTGCTGCTGGCCACCGGAGATTTGCTGGGGAAAATGATTTTTACGCGGCACGATTTCAAGCTGCTCCAGGATATCGTTGACCCGGTTTTTACGGTCGGCAGCTGAAATCCCGAGATATAACAGGGGCAGTTCGATATTTTCAAAAACGGTCAGCTCATCGATGAGATTAAAGCTCTGGAATACAAATCCAATGTTGCCTTTGCGCAGGCCGGCGCGTTTTTTCTCGGAGTATTTTGAAACTTCCTCGCCCATGAAATAGTATTCGCCGTTGGTAGGGCTGTCCAGCATGCCGGCAATGTGCAAGAAGGTGGATTTCCCGCATCCCGAAGGCCCCATGATGGCCACGAACTCCCCATCCTGCACTTCCGTATTTACATTGTTTATGGCGGTCGTCTCCACCTCTGCGGTCGTGAAAATTTTGGTAAGATTTTTGGTTTTAATCATTTTACGCCTCCTTGCAGCTTCTAATACTCTCTTGAGCAAGGGATGTGCCAGGCGCAATTAGACGGTGGGTTGAAAACGGATATAATGCTTAGATATTGAAAATATTATAAAAAATTTTATCATAGAAACGGGGCGTAGCCTGTCTCGCGCGAAATTGACCCCGTCAGCTTTATATAGGTGTGCGGTCATGATACAAAAGGTGTACGAATTCGTACAGTTGTGATAACAATCAATTTAATTCCAAAGCGTTATTATAATTTTAATATTTTACCTATTACTGTTTTTAATTTATAAAGATAATAATTCCAGATAGTTGCTAATGCCGCTAAAGAATTTAAAACTTTTTGGCAATCCTTAAAATAACTGGAACGTTTTTAGCAATCAATTTTTCAAATCCTTTATTTTCAGAATTGATAGGAAAATACCATGGCTAAAAACACAGGCAGCATATTGATCGTCGATGATAATGAGGACCTGCTGCTCGCCGCCCGCTTGTTTCTCAAACAGCATTTTTCTCTGGTTCATACCGAACAAGATCCTGAAAAAATCCCGGTGCTGCTGCAAAATGAAAATTATGATGTCATCCTGCTGGACATGAATTTTACCCTGGACGCCACCAGTGGCGTTGAGGGTTTTTTGTGGCTCGAAAAAATTCTTCAAATTGATCCATCCGCAGTTGTTATCCTCGTCACGGCCTATGGTGATGTCGAGATAGCCGTGAAGGCCGTAAAGGCCGGGGCTACCGATTTTGTACTCAAGCCTTGGCAGAACGAAAAGCTGCTGGCGACCCTATCATCGGCGTTGAACCTGCGCTATTCCAGGCTGGAAGTCGACAAGCTGCGCTCGCGCCAAAAACAGTTGAGCGACGACATCGATCAGAAATACCATAATATGATCGGAGTCAGTCCGGCGATCCGCAAAGTGTTTGCAACCATAGATAAAGTTGCCGCCACCGAGGCGGATATATTAATTCTCGGTGAGAACGGTACCGGCAAGGAACTGGTGGCAAGGGCCCTTCATCGGCAATCGCCGCGGGCCGATGAAGTATTTATCAATGTGGATATGGGAGCCATTGCCGAAACTCTTTTTGAGAGCGAGCTGTTCGGTCATATGAAAGGGGCGTTTACCGATGCCCGGGAGAACCGCCCGGGAAGATTCGAGCTGGCTTCGGGCGGAACCCTGTTTCTGGATGAAATCGGCAATCTTTCCCTGGCGATGCAGGCCAAATTGCTGAGTGTTCTGGAAACGCGCAAGGTTACCCGGCTGGGGTCCAATGCCCCGCGCGACATCGATATTCGTCTGATATGTGCCACCAACATGCCGATCTATGACATGGTCACTCGCAATGATTTCAGGCAGGACCTTTTATATCGCATCAATACGGTTGAAATTCAGCTGCCCCTCCTGCGGGAACGGCAAGAGGACATTGCACTGCTGGTGGATCACTTTCTGGCGAAATTTGCAAAAAAATATCAGAAAAGCATCACCGGTGTCAGCGCCCCTGCGTTGAAGAAATTGGAAAGATACCGGTGGCCGGGAAATATTCGGGAACTCATTCATACCCTGGAACGGGCGGTGATCCTGTCCGAATCCCAGATGCTGCAGCCGGCTGACTTTTTATTTCCGGATACTGAAAAAGAAGCTGAGGGCGTCGTTTTCGATAATTACAATCTTGAAGATGTAGAAAAAACTGTGATTCGCAAAGCTTTGAAAAAACATGCGGGCAATGTTTCCCATGCGGCCGGGGATCTGGGCCTGACACGGACGTCGCTGTATCGCCGCATGGAAAAATATGGGCTTTGAAAAAAGTGCCTAAAATGCTCTAGAGTTTAAAATACCTAAAATTAAAAAGGGATTTGTCAATTAAGTCGCGGCCAAAAGCCGCTCCCACAATCACTTATGGTTTACAAAAGATTTTATATCAACTGCATTATCCGCGTGCTCTTCCTCAGCGCTACGATTTGCCTTCTGGCCTATCTGCTGTTTAAAACAGACTTCATAGCCGCCGCAATTTTTGTCTTGCTGGTCGGGGCATATCAAATTTTTGCCCTGATCCGATACATCTCAAAAACCAACAGAGACCTGACGCGTCTGCTGCAATCCATCAAATATTCCGACTTCTCGCAATCCTTCACCAATAATTTAAAAGGCTCGGGATTTGAGGAGTTGCATGGGGCCCTCACTGAAGTCATCAAAGAATTTCAACGTGCCAAGCTGGAGAAGGAAGAGCATTTCCGGTTTTTGCAGACCATCGTAGATCATGTCGGCATTGGCCTGATCGCCTTCAATCCGGAAGGTGATGTGGAATTAATAAATAACGCGGCCAAAAAATTATTAAAAATAACGCGGCTGAAAAACATTAATGATCTTGAATCCGTCAGCTCCAGGCTGGTTGTAAAACTTTTTGAGTTGTCTCCCGGCGCCAATGATCTAGTTAGATTGAAGCAGGATGATGACCTGCTGCAATTATCCATTTATGCCACCGGCTTTGTGCTGCACAAACAACAGTTGCTGCTGGTCACCATGCAAGACATTCAGGGTGCCCTGGATGAAAAGGAGATGAAGTCCTGGCAAAACCTGATCCGGGTCCTTACCCATGAGATCATGAACTCGATTACGCCCATTGCTTCTCTGGCGTCCACCGCCCACGGCCTGCTTAAAGATGAGCGCAAATGTGAATTACCGGAATCTATCAATGAAACCATTGGTGATGTACGTCACGCCGTCAATACCATCGAAAAACGCAGTAAAGGACTGCTGACGTTTATTGAAAATTACCGAAAACTTACCCGCATTCCCAAGCCGGATTTTAAAATCGTTCCGGTCAAAGATCTTTTCGAAAAAGTTGAACATTTGATGAAAGATCAATTTGAAGCGCATGGCATCAAATTTTATATGCAAATTGATCCGCTTAGCCTGGAGCTGACAGCGGATCAGGCGCTCATGGAACAGGTTTTAATCAACCTGTGTAAGAATGCCGTCGAAGCGCTCAACAATGTCGCCAAACCCAAAATTAAACTGAAGGCCGGGACGGACGGGTTGGGCAATCCGGAGATTAAAATTATTGATAATGGGAGGGGCATTTCCGAAGAGGTGGCGGAAAGAATCTTTATCCCGTTTTTTACAACCAAACAGCAGGGCTCCGGTATTGGCTTAAGCTTATCCCGGCAGATCATTCGCCTTCACAAGGGGACCCTCGGTGTTACCTCAACGCCCAATGAGAAAACTGTGTTTAAGTTGCGATTTTAATTTTGGAAGAATAATGTCAATGACTCATATGCCAAGCACTATTAAAAGCTACTTCAAAAATGCCATTTGGCTAATTCTTTCGGTATCCGTGGCTTCCTGTACGCCGGCCAATCTCCGGGTCATTAAAAATCCTGAAATGAAGAACTGGGACGGAAAGCAGGGCAGGTATCAGAATCTGTTTCCCCCCAGGTATGGTTACCTCGAAGAAACCGAGTATGACCATATCGATTTCCTCAAACCCCATGAGCGCAGGCCCCATAAATATAGAATCCATCCAGATCCCCGGGGAGATATTGACCGCACCCTGGGTTATGACCCTTTGGAATTTTCTGTCGCTCCGGATCTTAAATTAATTCAGGCACCCGATCATGCCGTTCAGATTACCTGGTTGCGGCATGCGACTTTCTTGATTCAGCTGGGAGGGGAGCATCAAATCCTTGTAGATCCGGTTATCGAAGAGCTTGACGGTGTTCTTGGCGTGCTGGGGAAGTATGCCGCAATTGGAACGCTTTATGCGGATTCACCATTGGCCACAGGGGATCTTCCATTTGAAGAAGGGTCCGGGAATCCCGGGCCCAAGCAAATAAATACGGTTGCCATCTCCCATGACCATTACGATCATTTAAACTATAAAACTCTCAAGAAGTTGCCGCCGGATACAAATTATTATATTCCGCTGGGGCTGCAAAGTGAATTTCCGTCTCGATTTAACAATGTTACGGCTCTGGATTGGTACACCCGGGACCAACTGGGTGACCTTACCATCACCTTTTTGCCGGCGAATCATCGCTCGGGGCGATCCCTGTCTGAAAGGGATCAAAATCTCTGGGGAGGGTGGCTGTTTGAGTGGAAGGGCTATCGGGTGTATTTTGCAGGTGACACCGGATACAGCGATCTGTTTAAAGATATCCGTCGGCGCTATGGAGAGATGGATGTTTGCATGATGCCGATCACGGCCTGGTTTCAGCGCCACTGGCACTTTGCCCCGGAAGATGCCGTGCAGGCTGCAGTGGATTTGGGCTGTAAGACATTTATCCCCTGGGGTTGGGGCACATGGATTTTGGGCTTCGAACACATGCTGGAGCCCCCGCGCCGGTTGCAGTATGCCTGGGACCAGATGCAGCCTGAGAATATGGAGCTGAGAATCCTGAAAATGGGGGAAACCTACTTCCTCGAATAGATGCTGTTTAAAATTAATAGATATAAGACTGAGCCCAAAGGCATTCAGTTGCCTTGCAAAAATGGGTTTGGTCGGTTTGCCCGTTACCGGCTAGCCCGTTTAAAATAGATTTTTCAGATTTAAACTGACAAACGGGCCAACGGGCTTAACGGGAAACCATTTTAAGACAGCTTCTAGGCCATCCGCCTGGTGAACCGTAACACCCGTTTGACATACTGCTGTGTTTCCAGGTAGGGAGGCACCTTCCCGCCATGTTTTATGACTGCCTCCGGTCCGGCGTTGTAGGCTGCCAGGGCCAGTTTGAGATCACCTTCGAAACTGTCCAGCATCTTCCGTAAATAACGCGCCCCCCCATCAATATTTTCTTCGATATTGAATGGATTTTTTACACCCAGTTCTCTGGCGGTGGCCGGCATCAGCTGCATCAAGCCCTGGGCCCCCGCATGGGATACGGCTTTTACCTGAAAATTGGATTCGGCCATGATGACACCTTTGATCAATTTGACCGGCAGGTCATACTTTTGGGCCGCTTTTAAAACGCTGGTTTCGATTTTTTGGCGGTCGCCGGTGATGACAAGTTTCTGACCGGGCCGCAGATCGGCCGATTGCAGGCGCTTCACATCTTTTTTCTCAGGTTGGGGCAATATGGCAGATTTTTTTATCGAACCCCTGGATTCATTGAGGGACGGGTGCCGGGAGAATACGGGTGTATCACTATTCGTTTTAATAGCCGGTGTCCCTGCCGGTTGCGGTTTAAACTTAAATTTGGCGTGGACCGGCCGGGCGAGGTAATCGGAAATCTTCAAACCGGTTGATTTTGCCGGGGAGAGACTCGAATTCTGTTTTTGCCGGGATTTTAATACCTGGTGAAAGCCACTGGCGCCCGATGACCGGGTCCGACCGGATGACACCGTGTGTTTGCTTCGCGGCCTGGCACCGATAGCACGGTCTAAATAATCTCTCACGGTTAAATTATTTTCAAATGGCATTGGTTTCCTTTTTTGCGGGCAAAATATTCTAAAATATTAAAGCAATAATCATTCCAAATTTTGGTAATCGATATTTAGCATTAATTTCAGTCTGTTAAATAATACGCGGCTTTCCCTGCCATCCCTGCTGACCGCAAAAAATTCCCGTTTGAGCGGCAGAAATATGGCTGTCTCCCCATCGTCCACGATAACCCCCCGGCTTCCTCCTCCAATTCGCTCTACAACCGCTGAATTAAATATAGAAAGGTCGGCAGCCGGCTCCAGTTTTTGATTTTCATAAATGTCTGTTGCAACGCCGGACCGCCAGGGTTGGACATCAAGGGCGAAAGGTAAACGGCACCTTTGCTGAAATACCCCTTCAATCGGTCGCGGGTCAGTTCCATTATGGATCGGTAGTGGCCCGGCGGAAGTCCATCCCCCATAATGAAATTTGCCGTTACCTCGATTTTTGGATAATTACGATTGATATCGAGCATCCTGCTGAAAGCCGCCCCAATCCTTTCAATATCCACCGGCTTGTTCAGATACTTTAGGGTAGCGGGATCTGCTGACTCCAGCCCGATATTGATGTATGCATAAAAAGGCGAGCGATTAAGTGATTTAAACAGGGTTTTCTCGGCTTTGAGAAACGAATCGACGCTGCCGAATAAAAAGAGGGCCGGATCCTTCATATATGATGTTTCAAACCCGAAGGCCTCATACGCCTCGGCTGCCGCCAGACAAATGCGGTCCCGCCCCGCGGCCAGAGCATCATGATTGCCTAAAAACAACGCGTTGTAATTGCCAAGGTCGGTACCGTAGAAAGCCCGCAGACTGCGAATCTGCTGCCGGATATTTTGTCTGGATCGCGGCTGAAAACTCCGGCGGGACTTGATGCGGCAAAATTCGCATTGATACAGGCACCCGTCGGCTATCATAACCGGGATGACGTTATAATCGGCATGACGCGTATCCGGCGGCAGTACCGATACCTTCCCGCCAATAATTGAGTGAAGTTTATCTGCTTTGGATTGTAGCGCCGTCGCATCGTGACGGGAAATGAGTTCGCAAAACCTGATGACACTGGCGGGCATTCCGTTATCAGGCAACTTTTCAAGATGATGCTGCAACTCTGACAGGGCCGTTATGGCCTCTGGAATATGCGGATCTGCGAAAGGGTCATATTCCCAGATTGAGTTGCTGGGGTAGGGCAGACACGGGCGATAATATTCACCGAGGGTCGAAAACACACCCCGGTATCCGCCGGTGGAAAAATAAATCCAGTCATTGCCGTCGGTTCGTTTTAGCCATTCGGCCGGATGAGGCCAGTTTCCATTGAAACCGGCGATATATTTGATTGCGCCGTTTAAATTGAACTGAAAAAGATGATCCGGTGTTCGAATCTCGACCCATCTGCCGTAACGGATCGGATAGCTGACTTTGGCGAAGCGGTCGGCACCGCGCCTGTCGACAGTGATTTCAAGTCTATTGAGCTTGTAAGTTTCCACTTTAGGTAATTTTTTTCACAATTGGAAAGTGCGGTGGCCACTAGTAGGAATTTTTCTTCACAATTTCAAGAATCGCCGCGACCTATATTTCGACATAACTATCTGAATACACTTCAGATAATGTAAACAAAGCAGTTGTGCACACTTTTTGCAGTCACTATTCTTAAAATATAGTGGTAATTTCAAAGAGTTGCAATCCCAATCAACCGTATTCCGACGGTGGATCCGATGAAACTCAATATAGGCTTTGTATCCACACGCTTTGCCGGCATCGACGGCGTATCCCTTGAGTCTTCCAAATGGGCCAGGGTATTCGAAGACGAAGGGCACACTTGCTTCTGGTTTGCCGGAGAGCTTTCCAAACACGAGTCCATCAGTTTACAGGTAAGCCAGGCCAACTTTAAAGATGAGAAAAACCAGTGGATCAACCGTCAGCTGTTTGGTACCCACCAAAAATCTTTACGGCTTGCCAGAATTATGTGTGATTATAAATCCACCATCGCCTCGCGGTTTAAGCTTTTCATTGATATGTACCAGATAGATCTTCTGGTTGTGGAAAACGCCCTGGCGATTCCCATGCACATTCCGCTGGGATTGGCGTTGACCGATGTGATTGCCGAAACCGGGATTCCTACCATTGCCCACCACCATGACTTTTACTGGGAAAGAAATCGTTACCTGCCCTTAAACGGCAGCAAAGTATATATTCACCGGGCGTTTCCACCCCGGCTGCCGAATATCGAACACGTTGTCATCAATTCCAAAGCCCGCAATGATCTGGCCCGGCGAAGAAAAATTGCCGCAACGGTCATTCCAAATGCGGTGGATTTTGAAAATCCGCCCACAGCAGATAAAGAACGGATCAGCGCTTTCAGGCACTCGGTCGGGTTGAAACCCGATGACATCATGTTCCTGCAGCCCACAAGGATCGTTCAGAGAAAAGGAATTGAATCGGCCATTAAACTGGTCAAGGAACTCAATCACCCGAAATACAAGCTGGTCCTATCCCATGAAGCCGGTGATGAAGGTTTCGAATACATGCTCAAAATTAAGGAGCTTGCCCGCCAATCAGGAATCCGGATCCGTTTTATTCACAATAGGGTAGATGATCCCTTTGCATCCCGGCAAGATTCAAATGATCGGTTTTCCCTGTGGGAGGTTTATCAGGCAGCCGATTTTGTAACCTATCCCAGCTTATATGAAGGGTTTGGCAATGCCTTACTCGAGACGATATACTTTAAGAAGCCGTTGCTGGTCAACCGCTATAAAATCTTTAAAGATGATATCGAACCCTTGGGTTTTGATGTGGTAAAAATGGACGGCGCCCTGACCCGTGAAGTGTTAGCAGATGTTAAGAATATCATTGATGATAAATACCGGCGAGAAAAAATGGTGGCCACGAATTACCGGATCGCCGGGGAGCATTATTCTTTTGCTTTTCTTCGCAAACAATTTGCGTCTTTAATATCCAATTTATTTCCCCAGCAATGCCGTCCTCACCAGGCGTGTCATCAAGCGGCTGCAGGCCGTTGAGGCATTCGGTTAGATGAATTGTCTGTTGGTCCGCCATTCATTTTTAATTATGATTTGAAGTCCTGATCAATGACTATTTGAAGCCGTTGTTTCCCTTCAATATGAGACATCTCCTTTTTGTCAGGTCTGCCTGCTGTAAGCTCTCACATGAAGATTTCTGGTTTGTGGCCAAGATGTACGGCCCTTGATTTTCAACTGCCTGTACTTATCTTCCAAAGGTTTACAAATTTACGAAAGAGGAGATCACCATGAGCAACCAGGTACAGGTAAATGTCAGGCAGATCGGATCTTCAGCCTCGGAGGGTACGGCCCGGGAACACAAAGCGATTATGGATCGACCGGAGGCCAAGGGTGGAGAAAATCACGGCGCTATGGGGGGTGAACACCTGCTGATGGCCCTGGGCGGCTGTTTTATGAGCAACCTGCTGGCTGCCGTCCAGGGCCGTGAGGCCGAGGTATCCAACGTGAATCTGAATATCTCAGGCACCCTGGAAAGTGCACCCCCGCATTTTTCGGCCATTGAAATGAAGGTGAGTGCAGATCACAATGATAAAGAACAGATGGAAAAGCTGATCACCGTCGCCGAGAGAGGCTGCATTGTCGCCAACACCCTCAAAAATTCCGTGATGCTTTCAATTCGTCTGGCCTAATGATGGATACACATTAGTCCGACAACCATAAGTCCAGCGGATTATTAATTTTTTCAGCCCATCAACCATATTGATATGATCAAAGCCCGATTAGGAAAAAATTATGCTGTTGAAGTTCCCAGATCAATTTTCTTTTTTAAGGGCGGTGAGCTCTTCTGAAAGCCTTTGGTGGCTTTCATTAAGATCCGCATACGCCTGATCGGCAGCCTGGAGTTTGCTCTGCAGCGACTTTTCGGATTCCTGAAGGCGCCGAATGGTTTCTTCGGCCTGGGTTAACTGAAGCTTCTGATCACCAACCATGCTCTCCAGTTCGCTGATGCGGTCCGCTTTCGCGGCAAGTTCTTTACCCGTGCTGTCTTTGATGGCGGCAAGGCGTGTGTCGAGTTCAGCAGCCTGGCTGTCATTTTTTTTAAGAGCCTCCTGCAGCTCGGCTATTATCTTCTGATTTTTTTGCCTGCCGGATTCCAACTCCCCGATGATCTGCCGGGCCGATTTTATTTCCTCGGCTGCGTTCCTGGATGATGCCTCATGACCGGCGATGGTGTTCAGGGCCCGGGCCAGTTCCTGTTTGTATTCGGCATTTTTTTGATCAAGGTCGCTAATCTTCTGATCGCGGGATTTCAAGGTCTGGTTCCATTTCTGGCTCTGTTGAAAGTAAACGAATAGAATCAGAACGGCGATAGACAGTAGAACAAGCAGTAGGTCATTTAGGCTTTCTTTAAAATCACTCATGGGGTCCTCTTTTGTTTCAATAATTAAAGGGTTACCGTTTATTTAAACTGACTGCCCCGATCCAGATTGCGGTATTGAATGGCTTCCGAGATGTGATCCACCTGAATCGTTTCTTCGGCTTCCAGATCGGCAATGGTGCGGGCGATCTTCAGTACCCGGTTAAAGGCCCTGGCAGACAG
>JBATKU010000373.1:0-28877 GCA_049669725.1 Desulfobacterales bacterium | reverse complement strand
TCATCTGTTTTATTTTGCCTCACTTCAGACAAACTTATTGGATAAAGTATTGACATGGGCCTATATTGCAATCTATTACGCCCCAAGTGATGCACTTGGCCGGGTTTACGGATCCGAATATATAAAGAATTACCAATGGACGAATTGATAAGGAGCCGACAATGGCAAGCAATAAAGCAAGAAAGGTCATCGTAGCGGTTGCGCCGGTGGGAAGGCATGTGACACCGCCATCCATTAACCCTTTGACTCCCGAAGAGGTAGCCAAAGAAGTCATCGACTGCACCCGGGCCGGTGCGTCCATGGTCCATCTGCATGTGCGGGACAGCCAGGGGGAGCAGACCGAAGACATCTCGGATTTTGCCAAAACACTGGATCTCATCCGGGAATCATCGGACATTATCATCCAGGGGTCCACCGGCGGTCTGACGACCCTCACCCTGGAGCAAAGATGTGTGAGCGTAACCGATCCCCGGGTCGAAGTGGCTTCATTGAACATGGGATCGGTCAATTTCGGCGATGACGTGTATATTAATCGTGTGCCTGATATCCGCTACTGGACCGGCCGGATGGCGGAAAACAAAGTGGTGCCGGAGATGGAGATTTTCGAAGCCGGAATGGTTGCTGCGGCAAAGATGCTGATCGAAGAGGGAACCTTGAAACCTCCCTTTTATTACAATTTCGCTCTTGGGGCTCACTGGGCTGCCCCCGCCGATCCCAGTAGTCTTTTCTATTTGGCATCCTTGATGCCGGCAGGGTCTCCCTGGAGCGTGATCCACGACGGTATGCATGATTTCGCACTGCTGGCGACAGCCATTGGTTTGGGGGCGTCCATGGTCAGGGTAGGATTTGAGGACAGTGTCCGGTATGCGCCGGGTAAGATAGCGGAAACCAATGTGGTGCTTGTTGAGAAATTGGTGTCCCTTGTTCAGCGGATTGGCTATGAAGTGGCAACGCCCGATGAGGCGAGGGGCATACTTGGTGTTATTAGTTAATTGTTATTAGATTTTCTTGACCCAATACCGAGCGACCGGGCCTCAATCGGTATAAGCTAAGATTTATACGGGATATCCTTTCGATTAACTATTTATTGCGCTCACTTATTCGTTGTCGTCTTCGCCTGGTTCGGAAGCAACATGAATCGGCAGGGAGATGGTAAAAGTGGTTCCTTCTCCCACCTGGCTTTTGACCTCGATATCCCCTCCATGATCCTGAATAAAGCCGTAACAGACGGAAAGACCCAGACCGACGCCCTTGACCTCGCCTTTGGTGGTAAAAAAGCTGTCAAAGATTTTATCCAGGTGCTCTTCTCTGATGCCGGTGCCGGTATCGGATATTTCAACATAAACCATATCGGCGTCGCTGCCGGTGACCACCGACAGAGTACCGCCCCCGGGCATGGCATCCCGGGCGTTGGCCACCATGTTCAAAAAGACCTGGCGCAGCTGATTTTTGGAAGCTGTTATCAGGCTCAACCCCTCCGCAAATGTTACTTCAATATTGATGTCGTTTTCCTTGAGTTGCTTTTCATGCAGCAGCAAAATTTCATCCAGCACGGAGTTGATTTCCACCGGATGCCGTTCTTCCTGATCCGGTTTTGAAAATGAGAGCATTTTGCGCAGTAAATCACTGAGCCGGATGGTTTCGGAAAGTGCCATTTCCAGTATTTTTCGCCGCTTGTTATCAGCGGGAATCTCGGTTTTCAGCAGCTCCAGCGTATTCATGATTCCGTAAAGGGGGTTGTTCAATTCATGGGCGATCTGGGATGTTAGGCGCCCCATGGCGGCCAGTTTTTCGGATTGCAGCAACTGTTCCTGGGTGTCGCGCAGGGCTCTTTCCATCTTCAAGCGATCCCTGAGGTCAACAAATGATCCCACCGAAGCTATTTCATTTCCGTGGGCATCATAGATGATGGCGGCCGACAGGTTGCCCTCGACAACCTCACCGTCTCTTCTGACATACACCATCGGGTAGGAATTGAGTCGGCCGACTTCACCGGATTTGTCGCTTCTGAGCATCTGCATGACCTTGCGGGCCACGCCTTCGGGATAGATTTTACGAATATTCATTTTGCCGATGACGTCGCTGGCTTTGTAGCCTAATGTCTCTTCAGCGCCCTGGTTCCAGATCAAAATATTGCCTTTCATATCGGTGGCGGTGATGGCATTGGGAGAGCTCTGAACGATCTTATTCATAAAATCATAGGCTTCTCTCAGCTCTTTTTCCATCAACTTTCGCTGGGTCAAATCAACATTTAAGCCCTCGTAACCGATGATGTTTCCCTGTTGATCATAGCGGGCGTGCCCGGTCAACGATATGTGTATGGTGCTGCCGTCCTGGCGCTTGAATTCCACCTCGTAATCGATAACGCGGCCGTCGCGCTCCATCATTTCCTGAAAGGTTCGTCGGTCCTCGGGTCGCACATAGAGGTCCTGGGGCAGGTTGATATTCAGAAACTCCTCCTTGCTTTCATATCCCAACATGTCCAGCAGGGCCTGGTTGGCATTTAAAAATTTCCCCTCCTTGCTGCTGATAAAAACACCGGTGGCCACATGTTCGAACAGGTTTTTGAACTCTTCCTCCGAGGCCCGCAGCATCTCTTCCTGTTTTTTTTCTTTGCTAATATCATGATAAATACTCAGTTTTGAAAGAGTTCCGTCTGCATTTTCAAACGGTATTTCCGTCAGGTAGTAGGTTTTGTCAACCAGTCGGACGTATACCTCCCGGCGCACGGTATTACCCGCAAAAACCTCGTCGGAAAGACACCAGGGACATTTTTCTTCAGAATGATTTGTCAATTGATGGCATTTTTTACCCACACCCTCACCGAATTCGGCAATCATGGCGCTGTTCATAAATTCCACTACAAGGTCTTTATTCATGACATAAATGCCGTCTTCGAAAGCATTCAAAATTGCAGTTATCATATCGTATTTTTTATCCATGATTTGATGCCTTTATATCTCCAGAATAAATGGCTTGATAAGGTTTATTTCATTAGGGCGTATCGGCCGCCATTTGATATTATAATTTTTAATCGCGCGAGACTCTCAAAATTTTTGCAATTTAATATTGCCACTTTTGGAATACTGTTTTACGTTACAACAAAACCTACTATTTTGAAAGGAGGCCGTTCCATGGAAAAAACAATTGCGGATGTCATTGATCGTGCGATTCAGCGGGAAGAAGAGGCTTACGTCTTCTACATGGATATCCACAGCAAGGTTCAGGATGCCGGCGTCAGGGATACGGTCGAATTCATCGCCGGCGAAGAGAAAAAGCACAAAGCTTTTCTAGTCGGTTACCGTGAAGGAAATTACGGTTCGGATGCCCTCAGGATGGCTGATGTTGTTGAATACAAGATCGCCGAATACCTTGACGAACCGGAAATCAGCAAGGAATCCAGCAGCGAAGACGTTTATCTGATCGCCGCCCACCGGGAAGGCAGATCGCACCAATTCTATACCGAACTTGCCAATATGCATGCCGACAGCGAATTAAAAACGATGTTATCAAAGATGGCCAATGAGGAGCTGAAGCACAAGGAAAAGATGGAATATTTATACGCCAATACGGCTTTTCCCCAGACATCGGGAGGGTAATCATTGATAACGCGCTGAGGGATTGTTTCTTTCTTCTGATAAAAAATTCGAAATCCGAATACCGAAAATCGAAACAAATCAGAAACCTTAATGACAGAAATTACAAACGAAGCAATTTTCACTTTTAAGCAGTAAACCTGTCAGAAAGTTTATGAAATTATAGATTTCGATTTTTTTGTTTCGTGGTTCGAATTTCGTATTTCGGGTTTCCGGTTTATCCGGCTTCCGGTTCTACCGGAATCGTTGTGACGGGTACCGGCGAATTTCGCAATACTTTATCGGTTACACTGCCGAACCGGTAATTGCCTTTCTGGCCATGGCTGGCCATTACGACCAGGTCCACCCCTTCTTTTTCGATCAGCTTTAAAATTTCCTGGGCCGGATCACCGACAGCGATATGCTTGATGTAGAGCGGGCAGCTGTCTAAATATTTTTCGCATACCTGGTCCAAACGCTTTTTGGCGGATTTATCGGCCCACTTCATCAGCTTGTCGACGCGAGCCCTATCAAAATCACCATACCAGGATTCATGATGGGCAATATCTTCCACTACATAGAGAACGTGGATTTCTGCGCCATATTTTTGGGTCAAATCGGTCACATACGGCAGTGCTTTTTCGGCACTACTCGAAAAATCTGTCGGCCACAATACTTTATTAACTTCCATCTTAGAGCCTCCTTTTCCGTAAATCCTGTATCTGATTGTCTCGAATAATCTTGTCGTAATTATCCATAGTTGAGATAATTTCGGGTCAATGGCCTATCTTGCATTCGGTGCAGCCGCAAACCGGGCATTCCACTTTTTTGTTATCAGCAGTGTCCCCATCGTCCGGCAAAATACGATCAACATAAGTTTTAAAGGCATGCCCGCATTCTTTGCAAAGGGCATCCACATCTTCATTTTGGT
Organism: Desulfobacterales bacterium; assembly: GCA_049669725.1. Classification (GTDB taxonomy): domain Bacteria; phylum Desulfobacterota; class Desulfobacteria; order Desulfobacterales; family JAFDCJ01; genus JAFDCJ01. The sequence goes on along the minus strand of JBATKU010000373.1, from coordinate 24,371 downwards.
TATTTGTATTGGTCATAGGGCCTCCAAATAAAAATCCCGCAGTACAGCAAGTGCCGCGGGATTTTTTATTGATTTCAATCGAGTCGGCAGCTACTTCTTATCGTCTTCTTTCACTTCTTCAAAATCAGCATCAACCACATCTTCGTCAGGGGCGGCACCGCCTGTCTGGCCCGCGCCCGCAGACCCAGCATCGGCCCCGGCCTGTTGGTCACCGGCTGAAGCCTGCTGGTACATGGCCTCGGCCAGTTTGTGGGATATCTGGGTCATCTCCTCGCTGAGTCGTGTAATTTCTTCCGCATCCTCGCCTTCCATGGCTTTTTTCAAGGCGGAAGAAGCTGATTCGACCTTGCTCTTGGTTTCGCTGTCGACTTTGTCTCCTAATTCTTTAATGGATTTTTCGGTTGAATAAATCAGGGCATCGGCTGAATTGCGCGCCTCGACCAGTTCTTTTTTCTTTTTGTCATCTTCAGCATGTATTTCGGCATCTTTTACCAAATTGTCGATTTCTTCCTGAGACAAACCGGACGATGCCGTAATTTGAATAGATTGCTCTTTTCCTGTAGCCTGATCCTTGGCCGATACATTTACGATTCCATTGGCATCGATGTCGAAGGTAACCTCTATTTGAGGAATTCCCCGGGGAGCAGGCGGGATGCCGACCAATTCGAATCTTCCCAGCGTTTTATTGCTGGCGGCCATTTCACGCTCACCCTGCAATACATGGATGGATACGGCTGGTTGGCTGTCCGCTGCAGTTGAAAATGTCTGGCTTTTTTTCGTCGGTATGGTGGTGTTCTTTTCGATCAGCCGGGTCATGATACCGCCCAGGGTTTCAATTCCCAGTGACAGCGGCGTAACATCGAGCAAAAGAACATCTTTGACATCACCTTTCAATACACCACCTTGAATGGCGGCTCCGAGTGCCACCACTTCATCCGGGTTTACCCCCTTGTGAGGATCCTTGCCGAATATGCTTTTAACCCGCTCCTGAACCGCGGGCATACGCGTCATGCCGCCAACCAGAATTACCTCATCGATATCTTTCGAGGATAAGCCGGCATCTTTCAGGGCCGTACGGCAGGGATTTTCCAGATTGTCCAGTAAATTGGCAACCAGGGCCTCGAGCTTGGCGCGGGTGATTTTGATATTAAGATGCTTGGGACCGCTGGCATCGGCGGTAATGAAAGGAAGGTTGACGTCGGTTTCCATGGCAGCAGAAAGTTCCATTTTGGCTTTTTCCGCAGCTTCTTTCAGTCTTTGCAGGGCCATTTTGTCACTTCTAAGATTAATCCCCTGATCTTTATGGAATTCATCGGCCAGATAGTCAATCAGCCGCAGATCGAAGTCCTCGCCGCCCAGATGGGTGTCGCCGTTGGTAGATTTGACTTCGAAAACGCCTTCACCGATCTCAAGAATTGACACATCAAAGGTACCGCCGCCCAGATCGAAAACAGCGATTTTCTCTTCCTTTTTTTTATCCAGACCGTAGGCCAGGGATGCTGCCGTAGGTTCGTTAATGATCCGCAGGACATTTAGCCCGGCAATTTTACCGGCGTCCTTGGTCGCCTGGCGCTGGCTGTCGTCAAAATAGGCCGGTACGGTAATGACGGCATCGGTTACCGTCTCGCCCAGATATTCTTCGGCGGTCTTTTTAATATTTGCCAAAATATAAGAAGATATCTCGGCCGGACTGTGCTGTTTGCCCTTCAAATTAATCCGGATGTCGCCGTTGCTGGCCTGTTCGATTTTATAAGGAAGAACCTTGATATCAGCCTGCACCTGCTTTGATGCGAATTTGCGGCCGATCAGCCGTTTAACACCGAATACCGTATTCTCGGGATTTGTGATCGCTTGCCGTTTGGCGATTTGGCCCACCAATCTTTCACCATTATCGTTAACGGCAACTATCGAAGGCGTGGTGCGCCCGCCCTCCTGATTGGTGATTACCGTGGCGTCGCCACCTTCCATCACGGCTACGCAGGAATTCGTAGTGCCGAGATCGATTCCGATTACCTTTGACATATTTTATCCCTCCTTAACTTCATTGCAGCAAATTATAACCCAAGTGTTGTTAATATTGTTTTTATTTATCTTTTTTTTCGCTGGCCCTCGCCACCACAACCATGGAAGGGCGCAGTAATCTGTCGTGAATCAAGTAGCCTTTCTGAAGTTCATTGATAACCGTATTTTCGTCAAACTCATTGGTCTCTTCCTGCATGACTGCCTCGTGAAAGGTTGGGTCAAAAATTTGCCCTTTGGCCTCAATGGGTTTAACATTAAATTTTTCGAAGACCTTCAATATTTCCGTATGCGTCATGTCCAGTCCCTGCAGCAGGCCCTGGTCTATGGTTTTGTGGCCATTGGTTGAATTCATGGCCAATTCCAGATTGTCGACCACGGATAGCAATTCTTTGATCAAAGACTGGTTGGCAAATTTCCTGAATTCCTCCAGTTCCCGGGAGGTACGTTTTTTGTAATTTTCAAATTCGGCCGATACCCTGAGCAGGCGATCATAATTTTCTTTGGCTTCCTGCTCTTTGGCTTCCAACTGGGCCTCCAAAACCTTCATCGAATTATCAACTTCCACTTGATCTGTCTTTTCAGGTTTGTTTTGAGGATCTTCCTCAGCCCTGGCAGCAGCCTCGACGTCGGGTTCCTTTTTTTGGTTTCCGTCCAAATCGGTTTCAATTCCAATAATTTTTTTTTCAGACATTCGTTTACGCGTTCTCCCGGTGATTTGAGGCCAACAATTATTGACTTGAAAAATAAGACAAGTTGAAACGATGTCAAGGTTGTAATATTAAGGTTTTATAAGAAAAAAGGCTTCTTCAACACTCAGTTGATTTTGGGGGGCCATCTTCTGAATTTGAATTGGCAGGATTTAGCAGTTGGGGATTTCAGATTTTGGATTTCGGATGTATTAATAAGGATTAAATTCTTATTTTACAGGAATTAAATGAGCTCTGAGGTGGAAGGTTTAGGGTGATATGCTGAAAGCGTAAGGCATAAAATACAGGAATTATTAATGAATCAATATAAAATCAGATATTTTCCTTATAAAACTCCCCAATCTGCAATCCCAAATCCGAAATCTTGTAAATGGTTGCGCACCCGCCGTCGAACCTTTTGGGAAACCTCGTCACATCATACAGATTGAGATCAAACCACGACACAGACCGCATCACTTATCGCTGCTTCCTTCCGGACCTGACGAGGTTCATGACCGTCTGTTGCGTGGCGTCCAATCAAAATGGATCAAGGGTTCCCAGCATAAGATCCTTGGGCGGGAATTCAGCCCCGCATAAGCGGATTTCGGGAAAAGGGCACCGCTAGCTCCCCGCCTAGCACAACCAGTAGTTAAAATACGCAAAAAAACCATTTTTGCAAGAAAAAACGTCAAGGGTTCAGAGGTTCAAAGGTTCATCTCCGGTTGCATATACTTTTAGCCTAAAATATTATATAAACACTTAATAATTACTATGTGCCAATCTAATTGAGTTTGACTCGTTTGAAATTTTGGTGGGTTTTATGGGCTTCTCAAAAAAAAAATCTAATAAAACCGAGAACAAGATTCTTCGCAAGGTGCGGGGAACAATTGCCCGGTACGGGATGTTTGGGCCGGGGGATTCGGTACTGGTGGCTGTATCCGGCGGGCCGGATTCCGTTACCCTTGTCCACATTCTGAATACCATCGCCGGGGATTATCCCCTCCATCTGGCGGTGGCCCACCTGAACCACTGCCTGCGAGAGGGGGAATCCGACCGGGATGCTGAGTTTGTGGCAGCTCTTGCCAGGAAATTCGATCTGCCTTTCTATCTTGAAAAAAAAGATGTGCGTGCTATTCAACGGCGCCGGTGCCTTTCTCCGGAAGAAGCGGCACGCCAGGTGCGCTATGAGTTTTTTGATGCGGTTGCGTCTAAAGACGGCTTTAATAAAATTGCCATGGGTCACCATAGCGACGACAATGCCGAACTGGTCCTCATGAATTTGTTGCGCGGCAGTGGTCCCCTGGGTCTTTCCGGAATTGCTCCCGTGAGGGACAGCAAATTCGTGCGTCCGTTAATCCGCCTTAAGCGGTCGCAAATCCTGAATTATATTTCAGAAAAAAAATTAGGCTTTGTTACTGATACTTCCAACACAGATCCGGCTTACCGGCGGAACCAAATTCGTCACCATTTGATTCCCGAGCTTAAAAAAACATATAATCCTGCGATTGTTGATTCTCTCAATCGATTGGGAGAGATTCTGCAGGCTGAGGATCAATGGATGGATGAAGCCCTCGCGCCGGTTTTTAATGAATGTGTTTTATTCAGAACATCCCACCGGATCAGTTTGGCCATACCAGGGGTCAACGGTATGGACCTGGCGGCCGCAAGACGAATTATCAGAAAGGCGATTTTCAGCGTGAAACAGGATTTGCGGCGCATCACATTTTTGCATGTAGACGCCGTTATTGAATTGGCTAAACAGGGTCAGGCTTGCGGCAGCCTGGATTTGCCCGGTGGTGTTCGGGTGGTCAAAGACACTGCGGCGCTCACTATTGAAAAGGAGAGCCAGCCATCGAAAATAAATGTAATAGAGTACCGGTACACGATTGGCGGCGAAGGGATCACATTGATAAAAGAGGCTAACGCTGCTATCAGGCTTGTAGAAATCGAAACAGATAAAGTACCTGATTTTAAGGAATCCGGAAAACTTCGGGCTTTTTTTGACCGGGATTGCCTGGAATTTCCCCTGGTTGTTCGCAATTTTCGACCGGGGGATCGATTTTCGCCACTGGGGATGGATGGCACCCAGAAATTAAAAAAATATTTTAGCAATAATAAAATTCCCGCACACCAGCGAAAAAAATGCCCGCTATTGTTGAGCAAGGACAAAATCATCTGGGTAGCCGGTCATCGCCTCGACAACAAAGCAAAATTGGGTCCGCAAACCCGGCATGTCCTTATGGCCGAACTTTTGCTTGCTTAATTAACGATAATGATTAAATTGGCATATAAACTCAGGTGGGGCAGCTGACCCTGATCCGGGTTTCTTTGTAAATTGTCGCCTTAAACTTGATATTTCAATTAAGATACGGGATACTGCTGTAAAAGACTTAATAATGTCGATTGAAGATTGACTAATTAAGGTCCGCCGCCGCCGGATCAAATTTAAAAAAAATCAAATAGATGGAGCGTAGTGACCTCCACAAATATTCATTCGCTATTGTTCAATATTCAATTATTCTATTGCAGGAGGTAAAAACATTTGAATCCGTTTTATAAAAATTTGGCGTTATGGCTGGTCATCACTTTGATGATGGTCATGCTTTACAATCTTTTCAGTCAACAGCATATGGCTGAAACCAGCATCAGCTATACCGAGTTTCTGGACATGGTCGAAAGCGAGCGTGTGGCCGAGGTGGTAATCCAAGGTCAGGAGCTATTTGTCACGGATATCAATCGTAATCGTTTCAAAATTTATTCCCCCCAGGACAACGATCTCATTAACACTCTGCGGGGAAAAAATGTTACCATCAGCGCCAAACCTCCTGCGGAGAATCCATGGTACATGTCCGTACTGGTTTCATGGTTTCCGATGTTGATTTTGATCGGTGTTTGGATTTTTTTCATGCGCCAGATGCAGGCCGGGGGCGGTAAGGCACTTTCTTTCGGCAAAAGTCGGGCGCGCCTGGCAACCGATCAATCCGAGAAAGTAACCTTCGAAGATGTTGCCGGCATCGATGAAGCCAAAGAAGAGCTGGGAGAAATTGTCGAGTTTTTAAGAGATCCCAAAAAATTCACCCGCCTGGGCGGACGAATTCCCAAAGGAGTCCTTTTGATGGGCCCTCCGGGAACCGGTAAAACGCTTTTGGGACGCGCGATTGCAGGTGAGGCCGGGGTGCCTTTTTTCAGCATCAGCGGTTCTGACTTTGTAGAGATGTTTGTGGGTGTCGGTGCATCGCGGGTGCGGGATTTATTTGTCCAGGGTAAGAAAAATGCGCCTTGCATTATATTCATCGACGAAATCGATGCCGTCGGCAGGCACCGGGGCGCCGGTTTGGGCGGCGGACACGATGAGCGTGAACAGACCTTAAACCAGCTTCTTGTTGAAATGGACGGGTTCGAATCCAACGAGGGTGTTATTCTGATATCGGCTACCAACCGGCCCGATGTACTCGATCCGGCGTTGCTGCGCCCCGGACGATTTGACCGACAGGTAGTTGTTTCTATGCCGGATATTAAAGGCCGCGAAAAGATCCTTAAAGTTCACATGAAGAAAACACCCGTTGCTTCCGATGTCAATCCGCTGATCCTGGCCAAAGGGACGCCCGGATTTTCCGGTGCCGACCTTGAAAACCTGGTCAACGAGGCCGCCCTGCTGGCTGCCAAGCTTGACAAAGAAAAGGTCGAGATGATCGACTTTGAAGAATCCAAAGACAAAGTTTATATGGGGCTGGAGCGCAAATCGAAGGTCATCAAGGAAGAAGACCGCAAGATTACAGCTTATCATGAAGGCGGGCACGCCCTGGTCGCCCGGTTTTTACCCGAAACAGATGCTGTCAATAAGATAACCATTGTGCCCCGGGGACGGGCAGCCGGTGTGACATGGTTTTTGCCCGAAGAGCGCGATTTTAAATTCAAGGACCAGCTCGAAAACGAACTGTCGGTCGCCTTCGGCGGGCGGGCGGCCGAAGAAATTATATTCAACCGCATCAGTACCGGTGCCGCCAATGATATCAAACAGGCCACCGCCCTGGCCCAAACAATGATACGCAACTGGGGCATGAGCGACAAGCTGGGTCCGCTGTCTTATTCCAAGGGCGAAGAGCAGATTTTTCTGGGTCGGGAAATTTCCCAGCACCGGGACTACTCTGAATCGACGGCCCAAATGATCGACGAAGAAATTAACATGCTGATCAAAGAGGCCTATAAACGGGCAGTGGCTGTGCTCAAAGAAAACCTCGATATTCTGCACAAACTGGCGGCGTTGCTGCTGGAACAAGAAACTGTTCAGGGTAAAGAGCTTGATGAGTTGATCACAGAGTTAAGGCCCGGCATCGAACTGCCTTCAAACAAGCTTGATGACAATGAGCCGGAGGCAGAGGCCCAGGCAGCTTCCGAACCGACTTGATTTGATGATCCCGCACAAACCATATCATCTTTCATGGTCAAGCCACACCCTGGAGCTCGGGCGGCAAACCTGCATCATGGGGGTTATTAACGTAACCCCGGACTCCTTTTCGGACGGTGGAAAATTTTACAACACCGATGTTGCCGTCGCCCAGGGTGAAAAGCTGGCAGCCGAAGGAGCCGATATCATAGATGTCGGCGGAGAGTCCACGCGACCGTTCTCGGACCCTGTGCCCGTTGAAGAAGAAATTCGCCGGGTTGTACCGGTGATCGAAAAGCTTGCCCAACGGGTGTCGATTCCCATCTCCATTGATACCACCAAAGCCGATGTTGCCCGGCGGGCCCTTGAAGCCGGCGCCGCCATTATTAATGATGTGGCCGCCTTGCGCTCTGAACCCGCTCTGGCAGCCCTGGCTGTTGAGTTCGACACCCCGCTGATTCTGATGCATATGCTGGGGGAGCCCAAATCCATGCAGGTTTCCCCCCGTTATGAAAATCTGATCGAAGACATCCGCAGTTTTTTAACGGATGCCGTTGAACGGGCAGTAAAACTGGGAGTTTCCCGGTCGAAAATTATCGTGGATCCCGGAATTGGATTCGGCAAAACGGTTACCCATAATCTTTTGCTGCTTAAACATGTTCAAACCTTCACATCCCTGGACCTTCCGATTCTGATCGGCGCTTCCCGCAAAGCCTTTATCCGTAAAATCCTCAAGCCAGCCCATGAAGAAGACATCCGACCGGATCTGCCCATCGTGGAGACCGGCACCCAGGCGGCCGTGGCGGCAGCCGTGCTAAACGGTGCTCACATCGTGCGGGTGCACAATGTCGGCAATACCGTTGCTACCGTCAAAATTTTGGATGCGCTCAAAAATGCCGAGGAGGGATGAGAAAAGATTTATGGTTTGGGGCCAAGAATTTTTGATTAGGGCAACACGCGGTCGATCTAATCCATTTGCAGGGCTTTTTCCAGCTTGACAATCTCCGCTTTAATGGCCCGTTTTTCGGATGTGCTTAATTTTTTTTCATTTAATTGCTTCTTTAAACCCAGCAAGCGCATTTCTTCACGGTAGTCATTGCAGCTGTATTTATTATTCTGTGGCATTGTTAGGATGATAGTTATTAGATACGGCCGGAATCTTTGAGGGTTTCTTTGAAAATGCTGTAGAATAACTCGGTATCGGTAATGCCGCGGGCTAATATTTTGCCGATGTCTTCAATATTTTTGATGTTGATGGTTAAATTGACGCTGGCGTTAAGGGCCATCATGTTATCCATGGTACGGTATCTGCTGCTGACCATGGCCACAAATATATTGCGGCGAGTCGACATTGGCAGTCGTTCCAGATAGATTAAAACGCCGTTGGCGTCCGGGTTTTTGGTGTCAAAATTCTCATCTACGACGATAAGATCGTAGACATGGTAGCGCATGCGCTTGAGGGCATCTCGCGCACTTTCCGCATTGGTGATTTGGTAGTCCATCAAGTTAAGTGAAGATTCGATTGCTTTGCGAGCAATCGGATTCTGTTCGCACAAGAGCGCGGTTAAACCTTCTTCTTCTATAAAATCGAAGGGCTTGTCGGTTGCGTCATAACCGGTGCTGTCTTTTGATTCGGCCGAGGCGACCGCGCCACCGGGGGATTTTTTTAACGGATCCAGGGAAATCCGGGTTTTGCATTTGGGACACGGTATGGTGGATACCCGACCGGCTGGAATTTTTTCGTCGGGGATTCGAAACTTACTTGAGCATTTACTGCAAAATACATCCATGAGACACCCTAGTCATTGTCCTTTTTGGTTCTCCGCTCGTCGTGCAATTCAATAGTCGTTTGTGGTTGGTATCACAACGCTTTGTTGTAGGTGCGATCGATCTCCAGCTTGTCAATGTCGGTGGTGGTTTCCCCGCGCGAGCTTTTTATGGAGTCAATACCGCGACCCACGATTCCGCGCTGCGACGCATACGCCATGGCTGTTTCCTGGGTGATCAAGCCCTCCTCATACAAGCCGACAAGATGGTGGTCAAAGGTTACCATCCCGAATGCGCCGCTGGCATCCATAATATCATAAAAGGTTTTCCCCTCACTTTCCCCGTGCAGGATTGCATCCTGGACTCTCAGGTTGGTGCCCAGTATTTCAAAGGTGGCGACCCTGCCTCCTCCGACTTTGGGCAGCAGGCGCTGGCACACAATCCAGCGAACCGAGTCAGCAAGCCGGATACGGATCTGGCGTTCGTCTTCGTTGGGGAACATGCCGATGATACGGTTGACCGTGGAGCCGGCATCAACGGTATGCAGGGTGGTCAAAACCAGATGGCCGGTCTCGGCAGCGCTGAGTCCGATTTCGACTGTCTCCCGGTCCCGCATTTCGCCCACCAGAATTACCTTGGGCGCCTGCCGCAGGGCTGCTCGTAGACCGCTGGCGTAAGAATCGAAATCAAGCCCTAGCTCTCGCTGGTTGAAGGTTGATTTCTTATGCGGATGCTGATATTCGACCGGATCCTCGAGGGTAATAATGTGTACGGATTTGGCTTCGTTGATTTGATCCAATATTGCCGCCAGGGTGGTGGTTTTACCGGATCCCGTGGCGCCGGTGACAAATACCAGACCATTTTTTTCCTGGGCTATTTGATACATGGGTTTTGGCAGACCGCGTTCTTCAATCGTCGGTATTTTTGATTCGAGTTTTCGCAAAACGATGGAAAGGTTGCTCCCCTGGGAGAAAATGTTGACCCTGAAACGCGCTTTACCGGGCAAACTGTAGGACAAGTCGCAGGATCCGCTGGTGATTAGGGTTTCCGTCAAGCGACGGTCCTGATTGATTAAATTTAGTGCCAGGATTTCAGTTTGAAAAGGCGAAAGTGCTTTAAAAGCCGGTTTGATGTCAACGGGGATCAGTTCTCCGGCGCTTTCAACCTGCATGGGTTTCCCCACCGTGAAGTTCAGGTCGGAAACATCCCGGTGAAAGTCCAGCATCCTTACCAGAATATGATCGATTTCCTGTTTCTTCATAATTCATTAGGCCTCGGTAAAATCCGGTGGCGGTGCTTTGAGCAGGGGCCTGAACCGGCCTTTATCATTGGCTTTGGCATAACCTTCCTCGGCGCTGATCATCCCTTTGGAATAAAGATCCATGATGGAATCATCCAGCAGGATCATGCCGAATTTTTTCCCGGTCTGAATCATCGACGGTATCTGATGGGTTTTGGCTTCCCGGATTAAATTGCGTACGGCCGGATTTGCGATCAGGATTTCCAAAGCAACCACCCGACCCTTGCGGTCGATACGCTTAAAAAGCACCTGAGCGATAACTGCTCGCAGTCCATCTGCAAGGGTTGATCTGATGAGAGGCTGTTCTGATGACGGGAAAACTTCGATTACCCGGTCAACGGTTTTATAGGCGCTGGATGTATGCAGGGTTGAGAAAACCAGATGCCCGGTGGAGGCCGCTTCCACCGCCAGTGATATCGTTTCAAGATCCCGCATTTCTCCCACCAGAATAATATCCGGGTCCTCCCGCAGGGCGCCGCGCAAGGCGGTTGAAAATGAATTGGTATGAACGCCGACCTCGCGATGGTTGACGATGCATCCCTGGCTTTGATGCACAAATTCTATCGGGTCTTCGACGGTGATGATATGATCTTTGCGGGCACGATTGGCCACATCGACGATGGCTGCCAGCGTTGTTGACTTGCCGCTTCCGGTAGGACCGGTAACCAGAATCAGACCCCTGGGAAGGGTTGCCAGTTTAGACACTACCGGAGGAAGACCGAGTTGATCAGCGGTCATGATGGCACTAGGAATTTCTCGAAATACGGCCCCGACGCCGTTTTTTTGCATAAAAAAATTGGCGCGATACCTGGCCAGCCCCGGAATCTCGTAGCCGAAATCAATATCGCCGGATTCTTCAAATGATTTTACTTTCTGTTCCGGGGCAATTTCATAAAGCATTCCCCTTAAATCATCGCTGTCCAGGACTTTATATTTAATTCTCTCAATATCACCCCGAATTCTCAGAGCCGGGGGTTGCCCTGCCGTCAGATGGAGATCTGAAGCCCCCTGTTCGTTCATCAATTTGAAAAATGCATCAATCTTTGCCATTCATTACTCCCGCTTTCACAAAAAGTCACGTTGCGACAAGACTAAGTTATATGGCGCCGTCCCCAAAAAAAGTCGCCCCTGCTGACAAGACCGCCTCAAGCGACTTTGTGCGCAATGGTCCGAAACTCCTGGGCCAAGGTAATTTAGCACCTGGATGTAATCGCCTCCGGCGGTCCTATTGAAAATCAGAAGATGTGACTGATTTTATTTGGCCTGCTTCAGCAACTTCAGTTTGGCATCCTCTTCATCCATTGTTTTGGCGCCTTCTTTGCTGAGATCAAGCAGTTTACTGTGTGCCTCAACAATAGAGCCGATCTGAACTTCAATCTGGGTTCGCTGCCGTTTCAACTCCGATATATCCTCATGCAGTTGCGCCAGCCGATTGTGAGCGTTGTTTAATATTTTTTCGGCCTTGACTTCGGCTTCGGCAATTATCAGCTCTGCTGATTTGCGGGCATTATCTTTCATTTGGTCCAGAACTTTTTGGGAATTTAGCAACGCTCTCTTAAAAGTTTCTTCGCGTTTTCGATAGCCCTGAATTTCAAGTTCAAGGCGCCGAACCTCTTCCTGCAAATGCTTATGAGTTCTTTGCAACGATTCAAAGACGTTGGCCATTTGCTCGAGAAAGGCATCTACCTCCCGAACGTCGAATCCTCGGATTTTGGTCTTAAACTTCTGCTGCTGAATATCAAGGGGAGTTATGTTCATTGGTTTCACCTGCCTTTCTGTTTATCGCAACGTAAGCGCCAGTTCGTACAGACTTTGGACAACAAATCGCTGCAAAAAGATGACAGCCAAAAGAACGAGAATGGGAGAAAAATCAATACCACCAAAATTCAACGGAATCCTTTTCCGAACCTGGTAAAGTACAGGTTCGGTGATATTGTGAACAAAGCGAACGATCGGGTTGTAAGGATCGGGACTGACCCATGACAGAATTGCGCGGGCAATTACGATCCACATGAAAATGTTAAGTACCCATCTGAGCACTTCGGCAACGGCGGCTAATAAATTACTGAAGACAAACATATGCGGTCCAACCTTTTTATCTGAACTTATCGCGTGACGTTGTGAGTCCCGGCCAACCTGCCGGGGGTTTATTAAACTAAATTATATTATCATCGATAAGTCAAGAAATTTCATGAAAAATCAAAGGGTAAGCCCTGCTTTAATAACCGCTGCACCCATTTCAAAGATCAATATTCATGGAATAGAAATTTCCGATCCGAATGTTCGCTTCCTTCAGTCCGATTAAGTTTCTCCCCTTGAATGCGGGTATCCGCCCTGAATTGCCCACCGGTGGACTCATTTTTAACCAGTGCAGGCGATGCCTTTTCGAATATCGCTATAATCCTCTGATATATAATCTTAAATTTAATGAAAGAATATTTTTGGCAAGAGGCTACGGATACCATGTTACAAAGCCTATATCGGTCAGGTAGGGTAAAACTTAAGGGTGTTTTTTTTCATGTTTACGGGGCCGCCCTCATGGTTCAGAGGCTGTAAATGTTCAATTATCATAAAAATATCACATCCTTTGGCAGAATGCAAATCTGGACGGTAGCCGGTTTGGCCGGATGCTGGTTGTAAATATTGGGATACGTTCCATAACCTGTATAATTTGAAACTATAATCGTCAGGTCGTTATTCTGATATCCAATCATATCCTTCATTTCGCAATCAGTGGGCAGTACCACTATATATTGAGATGGCTCACTTGCCGAAAAAATGATAAGCTGTTGTTATTTTGTTATGCAATCTGAATATTTCCTTCATTTCAGGAAGCCATAAAATTAAAAATGTAGAAATAGTATCAATTTGTCTTGCGCAATATACAATTCATTTCGAAAAAGAATGGATCTATCTATACGAAATAATTCTCTCATCGTTCTCTGTTCATTGGCTTCCCATAAATCCCTTGAGAAAAGAAGACAGAAGAAAAATGACTAAAAAACCAACGTATGAAGAATTAGAACAAAAAATTAGAGAATTAGAAAAAGTTGAATTCGAGCGAAAAATAGCCGTTGACTTGATGCGGAAGAACGAGGAGCGATATCGCTTATTCGTGCAGCACTTTCGGGGGATAGCCTATCAAGGCGACATGAATTTTATCCCGATATTCTTTCATGGCGCTGTCGAAGAAATCACCGGCTACACGGATAGGGAACTCATTGATGGGAAACCAAGATGGGACCAGGTCATCCACCCGGAAGACTTACCTGCGCTTTTTACAGAAGACGAGGAGAGACTGCACTCACTTCCCGCCTACTCATACGAGCGGGAATACCGCATCGTGCGCAAGGATGGAGCGGTACGGTGGGTTTATGAGATCATTCAAAACATCTGTGACGACTCAGGAAAACCTGCAAAATTGCAGGGGGCGATTTATGACATCACTGAGCGCAAGCAGATAGAGGAGGAATTGAAAAGAAGCGAAGAACGATATCAATTGATTTCGGAACTTACTTCCGATTATTCATATGCATATCGAGTCCAGCCTGATGGAGAACTCATACTCGAATGGGTAACTGACGCCTTACCGCGTCTTGCCGGGTTTACCAGGGAAGAAATTCGTTCCCGGGGCGGCTGGGAAAGCCTTATTTTTCCTGAGGATATGCCAATTCCCTTAGGTCAGCTCAAATCCCTGTTTTCAAATCAATCAAAGGCAGTTGAATATCGCATAACCGATAAAGCCGGCAATATTCGTTGGATGAGGGATATCGCAAAACCGATATGGGATGAAAAAGAAAACCGGCTAAAGCAAATTTACGGAGCAGTACAGGAATTTACAGAACAAAAAGAGGCCGAGGAGGCTCTACGGTCATCCCATGAAAGATTTCTGACTGTTATGGACAGCCTTGACGCTACCATTTATGTGGCCGACATGGAAACATACGAGATTCTTTTTATGAACAAGCACATGGTAGCGAGTTTTGGCAGGGATTTGACCGGTGAAATTTGTTGGGATGTGTTTAGAAATGAGGCAGGGCCTTGCTCACATTGTACGAATGATCGATTGATTGATGCCAAGGGAGAGCCGACAGACGTTTGTGTGTGGCAAGGCAAGAATCCAATCACGGGAAAATGGTATATCAATTATGACAGGGCGATCAAATGGGATGACGATCGACTTGTCCACCTTCAAATTGCATCAGATATCACCCACTTAAAAGCACTCGAAAAAGAGAGAATGCAATATGAGGAAAACCTTCAAAAGGCCCAGAAGTTGGAAGCCATCGGCACTCTCGCCGGCGGGATCGCCCACGATTTTAACAACATTCTTTCCGCCATTATAGGTTACACTGAACTGTCCTTAAACGATGTTGAAAAAGAGTCCACTCTCTACCAAAATTTGCAGGAAGTATTCCGGGCCGGTGGACGGGCCAAAGATTTGGTTAAACAGATACTCACTTTTAGTCGACAAAATGAGCAGGAGCTCAAGCCGGTTCAGATAAAACTCATTAGTAAAGAAGCTATTAAATTTTTGAGGGCATCACTGCCTACGACCATTGAAATACACCAGGAAATCGAAAGTGATTCACTGGTAATGGCAGATCCGACTCAAATACATCAAATTTTAATGAATCTTTGCACAAATGCTGGACACGCCATGAGGGAAAAAGGGGGCGTGCTGGAGGTGAAGCTGAAAAATGTTAAATTTGGAGAAGATTTAGCTGCCGAGCACCCCGAGTTGAAACCCGGCCCATATCTCGAATTAGCAATAAGCGATACCGGACATGGCATTTCAGCACATATACTCGATCGAATCTTTGACCCGTTTTTTACTACAAAAGAAAAAAGTGAAGGAACCGGTATGGGGCTGTCGGTGGTCCACGGCATTGTCGGCAGCCATGGAGGTAAGGTAATAGTTTCCAGCGAACCGGGTAAAGGTTCAACTTTTAAAATCTATCTTCCAACAGTGGAAAGGGACGAGGCACCACAGCCGATAGCAGAAGAACCTATTGCCACCGGGACTGAGCGGATTCTTTTTGTAGATGATGAACCTTCCCTTGTAAAAATCGGAAAACAAATGCTTGAATCTCTGGGTTATAAAGTTACCGGCAGGACTAGTAGCATAGAGGCCTTGGAGCTTTTTAAGGCCAAAGCGCACAGCTTTGATCTGGTAATCACCGATATGACCATGCCAAACATGACCGGTGATGAGTTGGCAAGAGAACTGATACGTATTAATCCTGAGATCTCTGTAATACTTTGTACCGGTTACAGCACGCGGATCAATCAACAAAAGGCAGCGGCTATGGGTATTCGAGCACTTGTATCAAAGCCAGTGCTTAGAAGGGATATTGCTGAGACTATTCGAGATGTTTTAGCCGAGAAATGATTTTAAAAATGGAGCTATGAAGCCGCAATCCTCCCCATTTTAAACTGAATCGTGATACAGCCTTAAAAATTAAGATCGTTGCGGAATCAGGCTTTGCATGGCAACGCAGCCATTGGACGTAAAATGCATTTTTGAGACAGGTTCTAACCGCCTGCTACCATTGGTATCAAATACACCTCGGCATTGTCCGGGATGGTCGTCTTGTCAAAGTTGGGTCTCGATACATAGGTCTGATCGATGCGAACGACGGCATAGGGATGGGGGTCGTTTATCTTCATGAGCAGGTCGCTTATGGTCATCCCCTCATGCCAGTCGATGGTATGGTCGGCGACCTTAATCATTATTGCACGCCGTTGGCTTTGAGAACCTCGAGGACTTCATCAAAATCGATTCCCAATCTTTTTACCGTATCTACCGTAGGAATGCCGTCAGGGGTCCAGCCCCTGCGTTCGTAAACGGCGTCCTGTAGTTTTTCGTATTGCCCCTCCCGCAATTGACGCATGATCGCTGTTTTTTCGGCAGTGGTTTTGCCTTCTATAGCGATCTTATATTTTTCTTTCAGCTGGGTGTCGTAGCGTTCGGCCCGGGATTCATATTCCAGCTCGGTTACCGGTCCCACTGCCCGGTAAGGCAGGACATCATGCGCCCTTGTTCCAAAGCCCATTTTAAGGTTGAATATTCGCTGGAAATTATAAACCCCTTCGCTCATGGCAACCAGGTCCTCAGGGGCGGAGGACCGTCCGGTCACCGAGCTGAAATAGTCTGCATACCACTGCAGGTGCTTGAGGACCTTGGCCGGTTCCGCTGTATCTTTATTGTCTTCGGGAATGATATCGTTCCAGGGCAGTTTGCACAGTCCGCAAAGCGAAAACCAGGTGCGAAACATGGGAAACCAGTGAAGCGCTTCGGCCTTCTCTTCAAAGGTCGGCATAAAATTGTGGACCATGTCCAGGAAAATCAACCAGGCTTCATCATGCTGGGGGCCCTTTAGCGCCAGTCCGTATCCACCCTGCTGGGCCAAAGATTCTTTGGTCATATATTCGGAAAACTCCAGCCCTTTGGCTTCCATGCCGATGTCGGCCATGATGGCTGAATCGGCTCCAAAATCCCTGGCAAATTTTTCTTTCATTTTGCGGATCCCCCGTCCGATAATATGACCGAGGCCCTCACCGGCAGCCATTTGATGCACAAGCTCCAGGGCGCTGGCGCGGTTGCCGAAACTTAAATCCATACCGCCGGTATGGGTTTCGTTGATCAATCCCATCTCATAACATTCCATGGCAAAAGCCATGGACGTGCCCACCGAAATGGTGTCCAGTCCGTAAGCATCGCAGTAGAAATTGAGCTCTATAACTGTGTTGGGATCAAAAATTCCCAGATTGGAGCCGCAGCCGGCAACGGTTTCATATTCCGGACCATCCACGAATACTTTTTGGCCTTTAAACGGCCCGGTAAGGGGAACAAAGTCTTTAACCCCGTGAGAGCAAGCCACGGTGCACCCCATCCAGCAGCCGTCGAATCCCGGATCAAACAGGCGTCGAAAGACTTCCTGGCCCAAATTGGGCGCTTGGGAGTGAGAACCGTAGCGGAAATTCTGGGTTGGCAGGCAATCGTGATCATTCATTATGGTGACCAGATGGGTGGTGCCGATGCGTGCCATCTCATTTTGTTTGGGATCGAGTTCAACAATTTCACGGGAATGTAATTTGGCCACCGCTTTCAATTTTGTCTTATCTGCCGGGTTATTGGTGTCGGCTGTCACCGTATCCCAGCGGACCACCAGCGCTTTGAGGCCTTTGTCGGCAAAGACGGTGCCGATACCCCCCCGCCCGGCCTGTTTGTACCGGGCACGCTTGCGTTTGGCATCGTACCAGGTAAAATTAAGACATCCGATCAAAGAATTTTTAGCGCCCGGCCCGGTCGAAACTACGGATATATTGCGGGGTTTGCCATCGGCGAAATGGTCGGTCAACGCTGCTGACAATTCATAGGCGTTTCCCGGCAGTCCGGTGGCATCCAAGATCTGGATTTGTTGGTTGATGCCGTCGATGAAAATAACCGTATCCTGGGATGCTTTGCCCTGAATTTGCATGGCATCAAAACCGGAAAACTTCAGGTAGGGTCCAAAATAACCACCGACATTGGAGTCTATCGCAGCTTCCGTCAGCGGCGAAAGGGTGGTGACAATACTTTTACCGGAACCGGGATAGATCGGGGTGCCCCCCAGCGGCCCGCAGGCAATACAGATGGCGTTTTGGGGATCATTCCAGCGTGTGTCCGCCTGGACGGCGTTCCACAGCAGCCACAGGTCATAGCCTTTGCCGCCAATAAATATGTCCCTGGTTTTTTGTTCCACCGGGTTTATGGCAATGTCGGCATCGGAAATATTTACGTGCAGCGTCTGATCGGCGTATCCATTTTTTATTTCAGGCCGCTTGTAATCGAGTGTTTTGGCCACCTTTAAGTTCAATTCAGGCATTATCTTTCTCCTTTAAACAGTGTTGATATCCAATTTTACAGCTATTAATTTCGGTCGCTTGTCACATTATTCTCAAGCTTAACACCTTTATATATTACCCTTCACATTTGTAATCAAGCCTCCATTTTTTGCCTCAAAAGACAGATGGCAGAAAGCAGAGGACCCGTCTTCGCCTGACGGTATCCCCGCGGCAGGCAGATGACAGAAGCTTCCGATATCGGATTGGCTGGTTTTGACCACCTAACCTGCAGCGCGCAACCCGCAACAGTTAGCGGCGGCCAGAAACCAACCACAACTTTAACTATGAGCTGTCAGCTTTGAGCTATGAGCTCGTCTTTATTTCAAGGCCTCATCTGCTTCAAACTTCCGATACGGTGAAAATTCCTCTATGATAATTTTGTCATCTGCAGTTGTCTGTCCGGTGACCATGCGGGCTGCGAGTTCGGCCACCCCGGGTGCCAGCATCAGTCCCTGGCCGCACATACCGGTGGTGTGCAGCAAGCCTTTTACTTCCCGGTTCCAGCCTACCAGGGGGGCGCCGTCCGGCGTCATCGGGTATAGACCCCGCCATGTCCGGCGAACCCGCAGGTTCTTTAACCGGGGAAGCAGACGAACCATGCGGGCACAGACCTGTGGTAAAAACACCGAGGTTTCACGTTTGTCTTTCCCGATGATTGGCGGATCGGGAGTGATGCAGAATATAACCTGCCCATGTTTGTTCTGGTAAAAATAATAGCTTTTGGAACCCGGTGCCGGCCGGATATCAACCACCATGCCATGAAAAAACGGCTGCACCGGTTCGGTGATGGCGCCTTCATGGGAATCGGGCACTATCGGCAGGTCCACCCTGGCGGTATTGCATAGTTCCGGTGAAAACGGACCGGCCGCATCAATCACCACTTCAGCGCTGTAGCGGTTTTTGTCGGTGGCAACACCGACGACCTTGCCTTTTTGGCAGATAATTTTGGTGATGGTTTCCTTGAAACGAAATTTTGCTCCTAACTCCAGCGCCCGGCGATAAAAGGCGTTGATCGAAAGCAGGGGAGAAATGGAACCGTCATCGGGCGACATGGTGCCGCCGCGCAAACCCTCGGCACTGATTCCCGGGATAAGCGCCTTTATTTCCAACGGACCGACCCAATCAATATTCAAGCCGTGTTGTTTTTGAGCCGGCAGCAATCCTTTCAACAGTTTTTCATCTTCCTGCCGGTATACCGGATAAACATAACCGCCTTTCAGCCATTCGATGTCATCTCCCTGCAACTGCTGCCAGGTGGAAAATAATTCAATCGAACGGCGGCAGGTGAGTATTTTTCCCGGAGTGGAGTGGGTGGCTCTGATCCCGCCGATGGCATGCTTATTTTCTCCCTGACCGGGAGAAGGGTGCATATCGATGACCAGCGGTTTAAGGCCAAGCTCCGCTAAAGCCATGGCAGTGGGTACCCCAACGGATCCTGCACCGGCGATGATGACGTCATAGTTCAATTTTAAAACTCCCTTTACCAAATCCCCGGCAAACGAGAAAATCAAAGCACACAGACAAAATTGAAGGTTTCAGGTGTCAGGTGTCAGGCCCACAAGACCCTATTATTTTGTGCCTTAAACGGGCACAGATACGCATACAGTCGAACTCTATCCAGTTGCCACCGAATGCTGACACCTGAAACCTGACACCCGAAACCTTCATCCTATTGACAACATGTTAGCAGAATAGGCTCTTAATTTCATACGCTATTTATAATCCGTTTGCTCGCCCGCAAACACCCCTATCGGTACTTCTACAAAAAGGGGTCGATCGACCCGGTCGGTGACCATTTTTAGGTCAATGCCCTCTTCCTGGAATATGCGCCAGATCATAGGGCGACAGGTCTTGGAACCGCAGGCACCCATGCCGGCGCGGGTCAACGCTTTGATTTGATTTAAATCCCGGATGCCGCTTCGGATGGTGGCGCGAATCTCTCCGGCAGTCACCCTTTCGCAGCGGCACACGATGGCCTCATCCGGTGGGGGTTCTTTTTCGTAAATTGTTGAGGGCTCAATCTGTTTTTCCTGGACCCATATTCCCACAGCAGCCTTGGCTGCGGCCTTATCAACCGTTAACCGCACCAAAAGGGTGCCGGGGTATTTGCGCCGTGAGCTTACTTTTTCAACCGGATAATATCCCAGAATGGCACCGTCAATATCGGTGACCGGAACTTTTTGGCCGATTTCCACTTTCTCGCGCCAGACTTCATAGGGCAGGGTCACAAAGGGGTGGGTGGGATCTTCTCTGAAGTCCACCATCGTTACCGAAAGTCCCGGGCAGACCGCCAGACAGCTCGCACAGCCGGTGCAGGCATCCAGGTTATCCATATAAGGCAGTCCGGTGATTTTATCATCCTGTGTTTTGACGGCTCCCACCGGACATACTGAAGTGCAGGGGTTGCAGGGAACTTCCTGGTAGCAGTGGAATATGGGGAATACCCCGTCTTCTTTTTGGGGCGGCTTGCGACGGGTTGCCGGTCCCGGTTTGGATTTTAAAATGGTGGCCTTCGCATCCCATTCACGGGGCATTTGTTCGACATCGATGTTTAGGGATTGGGCAATTTTATGACCTTCTATCTTGCCGGTGAACATGGCGGCCGATGCTTCAGCAATTTCCTGGGCATCGCCGGCGCAAAATACGTCCATTCCCCACTGCCTGGCTTTGAGATAAAATTCGTTGACTTCGGCCAGACCGACGGCAATCAGGACGGTATCCACTTCAAAGGTTTTATGGGTACCGGGCATTACCTTCCAGTTTTCATCGAGGCGGGCGATGGTGACGGATTCAACCTTATCCGTTCCGTTGGCGCTCACCACCGTGTGGCTGGTATAGATGGGGACCCCCAGGCGTTTGAGTTTGTCGGCGTGCACCTTGTATCCGCCTACCTGCGGCAGGGCTTCAATCAGGGCCACCACCGCGATGTCGGCCTGGATCGCATGGTAACCGGCGATAAGCCCCACGTTGCCGCCGCCCACAATTAACACTTTTTCAGAGGATTTTACCAGATCGCGGTTTACCAGGGTTTGAAACGCTCCGGCACCGTAGACACCCGGCAGGGTATTGCCCGGAAAGGAGAGCATCTTCTCCCTGGCGCCCGTGGCCACCAGAAGTTTTTGGGGCCTTATTTTTTTGTATTGATTGTCTTTAACTACCCCAACAATGTTATCTGAAAATACAGCCACTGCGGTGGTGTTCAACCAGACTTCCACGGAACCGAGGGCTATAAGCTCATCCTGCAATATCCTACCGATTTCAAAGCCACGGGTGCCGGCGTGGGAATCTTTTACCGAGCCAAAAAATTTATGGGTTTGAAGCACCAGTTTGCCGCCCAGCCGGTCCTTGTCATCCACGATCAGCGCATTGACTCCCAGTTGGCCCAGCTCGATTGCGGCCGAAAGCCCGGCCGGACCGCCGCCGATGATTAACACGTCCACCTCTTTGACGGGAATATCGCCGGTTTGCGGAATGCGGTTATCTTCCGGAATTTTCGGAAGGCCTTCAACGCTTGCCACCACCATATTATCCCGCAATGGGGTCATGCACGATTTTACGGGCAGGCCATCGGCAATGACCATACACTGGGAACATTGGCCGTTGGCGCAGAAAATTCCCTGGGGGCTGTTATCTTTATGATGATGTCCGAAAATATGGACACCGCTGGCAAACAGGGTCGAAGAAATCATTTCCCCGTCGTAGCCGGTTAACCGCATCCCGTTCCAGGTAAAATTCACCGGTGTTCTTTCGGGTATTTCAAGAATTGGATGTTTCGTAATACGATGACTTGTCATAATTGCGAATACCAAATTGCAGGTTATCCGGTTTTCCCGCATGCCCTTTGGCCGGCTTTTTCAGAGAACCGGTTAACCGGCCTAACCGGCTCACCCTGACACGGAAGCATCTGCCCTCTTTTGCATGTATTGGTTAAATCTCTGTACATGCTGCTGGGCAAGTGTGCGAGCCAGTTCAATGTCAGCATTTTCGATGGCGTCGACCAGATCGCAAAGGTCGTTATAATTTTCCTTCAACTCCGGTTTCTCCATGGAGAGAAATCGATCGTAATACCGGTGGATATTATCGTGAATTGAGGCGAGAACAGATATATAAACAGGATTGCCGGTGATCTGGGCCATGGTCATGTGTATCTGCTTATCGATATCAATGAATGCATCTCTGTGGGAACTACCTTTTTGGGCACATGCATGAGCATTTTCCAGCAGATCTTTTAACTTTCGGATGTCCTCTGCGGCACGGTTTTTTGCAGCATGGGCTGCGACGATTCCTTCTACATCCTCACGAAATTGGGCCAGATGATTCAAGGATACTTTTTGTGAACGAATCAAAAGACCCAGACTTTCGCTGATTTGATCCGTATCCACCGTTCTAACCACTGAACCGCCGCCCACGCCCAACTTGATTTCTATCAGGCCTTTTTGCTCCAGAACCCGCAAAGCCTCGCGCAGGGTGCCGCGGCTGATGTTGAACATCTCTTTCAATTCTCTTTCAGCCGGTAAGGTCTGCCCGGCAGCCAGCCGGCCGTCAAGGATTGCCTCCTGGATTTGTTCAACCACATCCTGAAAAACCTTTGTTTGTTTGGCGGCCTGAAACATGGACACCTCGCTTTAAAACATTATAATGGTTAGACCATTATAATATCCTCGTTTTATTCAATCTGTCAAGGCCCCAGTTGCAATGAAATTTATAGGTAGTTCATTCAGTTGCAGAAATTCTAAGGTTTTAATCATAATTTACTTGACTAATGGGTTTGAAATATTTAAAAAAACAGTTTTCGTGGCCTGATTTGAGATATGGTTCTGTAGTGATTGTAGAAACTCGTTCCGGCATAAAACCCCAGAATCATAAAACAGATTTGTAGATTCGGCGAATTTCTGCAGAATCCTAAAAGGAGTTTGGTGACTATGTTAAACAATAAAAAAATTGCAATTATCGGGACGGGAAACATGGGAGAGGCGCTGGTCGGCGGATTGATCGTCTCCCAATCATCAAAGCCCAAAAATATAATCTGCTCGGATATCAAGCAGGATAAGCTTGACCAGGTTAAATCAAAATTCAAGGTTCGTACCACCACCAACAACCTGAAGGCGGTGGCCGAAGCGGACATCATCATCTATGCCGTCAAACCACAGATCATGGCGGCGACCCTGGCCGAAACGGCTGCCGAACTCGATATGTCCAAGCTTGTCATCTCGATAGCCGCCGGTGTTCCCCTGGCGGCTATGGAAGCCTGTATTAACAAGGATCTGCGTCTAATACGGGTGATGCCCAACATTGCCGCCTTTGTGAAAGAGGCTGCGTCTGCTATAGCTGCAGGTGCACATGCCACCAAAGAGGATGTTGGTCTGGCCATGGAGATTTTCAATTCCATCGGCAAATGTATTTTTTTGAAAGAAAACTATTTAATGGACGCCATTACCGGATTAAGCGGCAGCGGGCCGGCCTATATATTTTTGATTGTAGATGCGCTTGCGGATGCCGGTGTAAAAATGGGCCTTTCACGACAGGATTCGCTTTTTTTGTCCGCCCAAACAGTATTGGGTGCAGCTAAACTATTAATAGAAACCCAGGAGCATCCCGGCCAATTGAAGGATCGCGTAACTTCGCCCGGCGGCACGGCCATTGCCGGGCTGGCCACTCTTGAAAGCGGCGGCTTGCGCACCACCTTGATCAATGCTGTCGAGGCAGCCACCCTGCGCTCCAAAGAGCTGGGTGACATGATGATCAAGACTTTTTCTGAAAATAACGGCCATCTGAAAAAGCCTGCCTGATTTTCCTGCCGCAATATTTCCACATATCGTCTCCAACGGGAGAACCACTGTATGAAATTAAGAAAAATTATAGTTGTTGTCATTCTTTTGCTCGGGTTGCTCAGCGGATTTTTACCAGAAACCGCATTTTCAAAAGATATTCGATGGCAATCTTTTGCAGGCGGAATGGCTCGTGGTAAATCTGAAAATAAAATGGTCTTTTTGCATTTTTATGCTGAGTGGTGTGCCACCTGCAAGGTTATGGAGGAAAAAACCTTCAAGGATGCCGGCGTGATTGCATCTTTAAATATGGATTATATCCCGGTCAAAATTGATGTCGATAGAAATAAGAAGATATCGGAGATGTTTAAGATTAAATTGCTCCCCGACACCTGGTTTATTGCTGAAAATAATGAAATCATAGGCCACCGGCCGGGGTATATTTCGCCGGAGCAACTAAAAGTCCTTTTGAAGATGTTTATGGAACAGGTCCCAGAACCTTGATGTGTTGCCTGGGAATGTTTCGCTCCCAAGGTTTAAGCTTCAAGATT
>JBATKU010000372.1:0-4163 GCA_049669725.1 Desulfobacterales bacterium | reverse complement strand
ATATGATGGTGCTCAGGATTACGACCTTTTGCTGCGTTTATTGGAACGGACAGGAAAAATCTTTCATATTCCAAAGGTTTTGTATCACTGGAGGATGATCAATACTTCAACCAGTTTTAACCAAGATGCAAAGGATTATGCCAATTCTGCCGGAAAAGCCGCATTGGAAGAATCGTTACGCAGACGGAGGATCGAAGGGGAGGTTCAGTACACCGGCACTAAATATTTTTACCGTGTTAAACGTGTGTTAGCACAAAGGCCTCTCATCAGTATAATTATTCCATTTAAAGACAAACAAGAATACACTGAAAAGTGTATTCATTCTATTCTTAAAAAAAGCCATTACCAAAATTTTGAAATCATCGGTATTAGCAACAACAGTATAGATAATAATACTTTCGAGATGATGAAGCGTCTGGAAAAAGCAGATGATCGCGTCAAGTTTTTAGAGTTAAATATTCCATTTAATTATTCAAAAATTAATAATTACGCTGCTTCCCTGGCTAACGGTTCACATATAGTGTTAATGAACAATGATATTGAGATTAACACTGATGGATGGATTGAAGCACTTCTCGAACATTCGCAAAGAGATAAAATTGGGGCCGTGGGTGCCAAATTATACTATCCGAACAATACTGTTCAACATGCAGGTGTTATACTCGGAATAGCCGGGTTTGCAGGGCATTCCCATCGACATGCCAAACGAAATAGTCCCGGCTATTTTAATCGACTAAACTGCGTACAAAATGTAAGTGCGGTTACGGGCGCTTTGCTAATGGTGAAAAAATATCTATATGAGAGGGTGGGAGGTTTAGATGAAGATAATTTAGGTATTGCTTTAAATGATATTGATTTCTGTTTGAAACTAAGAAAAATTGATTTATTAAATATATTAACGCCCTACTGTGAAGCTTATCATTACGAATCCGCAAGTAGAGGATATGAAAGCTCGCCCGGGAAAATCACACGTTTTGAAAATGAAATTAAATACTTTAAGAAAAAGTGGCGAGATTATTTAGCCCAAGGAGATCCATATTATAACTGCAATTTAACGCTTTCATATGAGGATTTTTCGCTGAATTTTGACAAGAATGTATCACAAGAATGAAAATTTGACTGACGAACCTAAACACTAATCATAGCGGCTTTTATTTTGGTGTGTAAATTAAGATGTTTGCTTTTAAAATATCTGGATACCAACAAAATGATATTGTTATTGACTTATTTTAGTTTCATTACACCTTCCCAAGACTGTCGGAGCAAGTTTTAGAAAATCTATAGGGAAAAAATTTGGCGGTCATCTACTGGAAGGCCAAAGCGATCTGCCCATAGATTCCTCCAGATGGCCTGTCCCGTTACAAATATGAGCTGACTATTTTATAGCCAAAAAAGGAATTGGCCCAAAAACTAAAGCTTATGCCAAGTGCTAATATTTCATTAAATATCAGTTGGTTAACAGGGGTTGCGGAGTCTTAGAAAACTCCCCGACCCCTCATTTAAATAAAGGTCAATGCGAATGAATAATCCGATAGGAGGCAAAACAAATCAATGCATTATGTTAGTAGCACATTACTTGGAAGAGAAGGTAGCAGAGCATCTTAGCACGCTGCAGAAAGATTGTGCAGGAAAATATGATGTATGGTTAGTTTATGATAACAGCAGGAAGGACTACGATCCTTCGTTGGTGGACGAGGACACACGAACGTTTTTATTTAATGTCCAGTCTATTTCTCAAAATTATTTTATGACCAATTGTAGTAAGCGAGGTGCTCTTTATGGTGGGAATGCCACATTTCCTATTTTGGATTTTTATAGGAAGCATCCAAATTATGAGCACTACTGGCGGATAGAATATGACGTGCGCTTTAACGGCAACTGGCCAGATTTGTTCGATTATTTTAAGGGCAATAACACGGATTTACTTACTACAACGCTATTTCGTTATATATTTCGCCCAGATTGGGCATGGTGGCATACCTTGAAAACACCATGTTATATTAGGAATGCGGACAAAATCCGTGGTTTTCTGCCCATTGCAAGAATATCCAAACACGCTTGCGAGTTGTTGTATAGAAAGATCGGACAGCAATGGAATGGTCACTACGAAGTGTTGGTGCCTACTCTATTGAATCATTATCGATTGAGTATTGAAGATATTGGCGGCGAAGGCGAGTTTGTGCGCTCTGAAAACAAAACAAGATTCTACATTAACACGCCTGATAAAGAAGGACTGGCACCAGGCACGATGGTATGCCCCCCATGTGCCCCTGACATGCCAATGCTGCCTGGGAAACTCTATCACGCCATCAAATAACTGAGCAGGTAGTGAGTTTCTTGATAGCGATTAAATATATGCGGGATCGGGGAGTTTATCCCAAAACTCGTTTTTTGATATTCTAAGTTGATTTACCTAGTTTAAATGCTTTTAGGAGTTGATGGAACTGGATAGTCAAAGCCATTGCTGCGAACAACCATCGGTTTTTTTCATTACCGCGCATCCAGCAACGGTCTATTTCACAGATATCTTTTGCAAGGCCCGGCATTGGCTCAATTTTAAATGCTCTTTCACGGTAGATCTCTTTATGTCTGGGTTTTTGCATAAACTTGATCATTTCCTTGCGAGAGCTTTGAAAAAAATGAGATTAAGGTGCAGGCTGACTGGTCTGGTAGAAGTCATCAAACAAAATTCGAAGACATATTTAACGGGGTAAATAATTTTTTATTACGTTCTCGTTGTATTCTGAGGGACTTTTTGATTTTGATCTCCATAGTCATCGTAAATTGGAACGGCAAGAAATTTATTGCTGAATGTCTGGATGGGTTAAGGAAGCAAACTTACAAAGACCATTCCATTGTGCTGGTTGACAATGCCTCTGAAGATGGCTCTCTTGAGTTGGTTCATAGAAAATTTCCGGAGGTTAAAACCATTCCCCTGGATGCGAATTTGGGTTTTGCCTTTGCAAACAATATAGCCATACAATCTATTGGGACCGAATATGTGGCGCTGCTCAACAATGACGCGGTTCCCCATCCCGGCTGGTTGGAGAATCTGCTAAAAGCCCTTGAAATGAATCCCGATGCGGGAATGGCGGCATCCAAAATGCTTTTATACGACCGCCCGGATATTATTGACCGTGCGGGCGATATATACACAACGGCCGGAACGGCCCTGTTGAATGGTCGGGGTGAATCATCAAAAAATTTCAACAAACCGGCGTGGGTTTTCGGAGTCTGTGCGGGAGCGGCTGTATACCGGAAGCGAATGCTGGAAGACATCGGTCTTTTTAATAAGGACTTTTTTCTGCTCTATGAGGACGTGGATCTTAGCTTCAGAGCTCAGCTGAGAGGCTACAAGTGCATCTACGTTCCGGATGCCATTGTTTATCATAAAGCGAGCGGCAGCATAGGCGACGACTCTCCGATATCGGTCTACCACAGCCATCGAAACCTGGAGTGGGTTTACATTCACAATATGCCGGGCAAATTGATCAAAAAGACGATACTCAATCACGTCATCTACAATATTGCTTCTTTCTTATTCTTTGTCGCACGGGGCAGGGGAGTTGACTTCATCAGGGCCAAATGGCACGCTCTGAAGGGACTGAAACGGGCTCTGGCCAAACGCAAGCATATTCAGAAAAACAGAACGGTAACTGACGACTATATCTGGGGACTGTTTGAGAAAGAACGCCTGTTTCCAAGGTTGACCCGCCGTATTCGGGTGGGCTAATGCCCGATAGCTGCATTTTTCTGCAAAGCTGGATTCCGCTTTCGGTATATTACAGTCTTCGTCAAATTCAAAGCCGTAAAATAATAGTTGACGAATATGCATGCACTATATTAGAAGGCGAGAACGAGAAATTCCTTCCGCGTTTGTCCCGTCGGTTAAAAAATACGTGATCGGAAAGCGGTTCAGAGATCGGGGCATATCTTATAAGGGGTAATGACCCGGCTATGGTGTTAAAACCAACCAATTACAATTTGGCAAAATGATCGATCTTATCATCGTCAACTACCAAAGCACGGACCTTCTCCATACCTGCCTTTACTCGGTCTATGACAATCTTAACGGAACGAAGGTAGATGTGCATGTGTTTGACAATGGTTCCCATGACCATCTCGATCTGACGGAAGCAATTTTTCCAAAGACTTCATTAATC
>JBATKU010000371.1:0-6743 GCA_049669725.1 Desulfobacterales bacterium | reverse complement strand
CTTCGAGCCATCGGATGGCCAATCACTGCCTATCCATTTTTTGGACCGAACTTACCTGGTGAGCTACCCTCTTTTCGAGTTCAAGGATCAGGCCAACAGCGAAAAAGAGGTTCCCATCCAGGAGCAGGTTCTGATTTTACACTACCTGATGGCGGCTGAGGTGCCCGATTTAGCCGGGCACTGGGTTTCCTACCGGGAAATTCCCGGGGCCTCCTTTTATTTCGGGGCATTTGTAAAACGGGCGGTAGATCCGCTAAAAAAGGTTTTTGGCCAAAATATTTCCGGTTTCTCCCAGGCGGCTGAAAAACTTCAGGCCCGCAAAATTGAGAACGGGGATGCGGGTTTCGAATTCAGAGCCTTACCGGCAGTGCCGCTGCAATTGATTTTGTGGGAAGGTGACGATGAATTCCCGGCGGAAGCCAACATCCTTTTCGATGAAACCATCGGTCGGATCCTCTCCCCGGAAGACGTGGCCTGGCTGGCGGGGATGGTGGTTTATCGGTTGATTTCTCTTTCGCGATAGGGGGACGCCGAGGAGAGTAAATTTTGGCGATAAGGTCATTGTGATTTGTTTGGTATTTGTAATTTGTTATTTTTAATATTAGCAATACGCCATTACTGCAATTCCATGTTAACTTTCAGTTGTCTGTCACCCTCATTTCATTTGCAATGAAATACCATTCTTGAAATTCCCCCCATGCTCTGCTATTCTTGACATAATCTGGTTACTGCTGGCTGATTATTCAGGAGATATGTCTGTTGAAAATAAAATCCAAAGCCCTTGAGGTCAACCTGGCCGATTACCACGTTGACGTTGACATAGATGAAAAATACGCTGTTCTTCAGGAGGTAATGTCCAGGTATTATGGCCTGATGGAGGGTTTGAACGCTTTTTTAAAAGAGCTTTCCCATCCTTATAAAAACTGGCGATTCATCGTCACGGAAATGCGAAAATATGGCCTGGAATATTTTCACCTTCTTAAGAACCATTCCGGAGGCCCCCAGGCATCGCGATTGCTGATCGAAATTTTGTTTGATGCCATTGAAGACTGCAAAGACGAGGACGTTAGAGGTGACGCCGTTGATAACACGCTGTTATTCATTCAGAAAATAGTAAGTGATTCAGGGTCGCACTTCGAGCAGTTTCAGCCGGTCCTCGATGCCGGCTTTGATCAAATCCGAAATTTTTCGGACGACCATTTTTCTTTGTTCGTGAACAGTTATTATGCCATCAACCGACTGGCCGGGATCTTCCTAAACAATGCGCCGGAGTCCTGTAAGGACTTTAAAGCCCTCAATCTTTTGCTGATTAAATATTACGGTTATACCTATCGGTACTGGCTCAATGAGGAAGATCCCCAGACCTGGTTCGAAAAAGAAGCCCTTGAATTTGACGCCAAAATAAATTCCGGAGATATTTTTAGTTCCATTTCCCACCGCAGGCTCAATGACTGGCGGAGCCGGCTGGAGGTTTGCAGTAATGATAAAATGGTTGGCTCGAAAGAGATTTCGATGCGGTTGCTGGAACTTCCCGGTTTTGGCCAGATGGTGGACGCCTACCGACAAATTCCCCGCAAAATTATGCAACTTAGAGGTAAGGACGGCCGGGGTCACCATCTCAAATTAATTTTTCTTTTTCATATTATGGAGTTGGCCGAATTATACTTAATCCACGAAGAGACCCTGCGCGAAATCAACCAGACCCTGACCTGGATCATTGAGAATGAAAATTATCGCAAAATTCAGAATTTGATCCGTAAGACCTTCACGATTTTAAAAGAGCAAACCCGGATGTACCAGGCCACTACGTTGAATTGTGTTCTGAACATGGGCAAAGGGGTATTTAATACCGATGAATTGGATCAAGTCAATTTTTTCATCGACGCGGTCATCGACCTTGGCTTTCAGGCCCCCATGCTGCAGGGCGTGGACGATGACTGGAAAATAAGGGTTAACAGCGCCCATATCCAAAACATCCGAACCTGGCTTGAACTCATTGAGGTAAATCCAAAATGGTCGACCCGTCTTCTCTCGGGTCTGATCATTCACCTGTCGCTTTGCGGCGTTTTTATCAAAGACATCGACATTTTTCCCCGTGATATCACCCGGTTTTTGAACAGCAGGATCGGTCCCGTTTATAACCTGGCCAAACAGCTTACCAGACTATTTCCGGCGTTTTTTAACGATATCGGTGCCGAAGGGCAATTAAGGGATATTTCCACCCAACTTGATGAGATCACCCACCGTCGGGACAGACTGATTCATTTTGTAAGAAAACAAAGCCACGTTGAAAGCAGCAATCGAATTGTTCCTTTTATGGAAGCGACCTTTCGCTTCTGGCAGACCCTCGACAAAACTGGTCTGAAACCGTACGTTCCACCGAGCATCTACATGGAGATTGACGACAGCGGTGTCTATGTTGACGGCGTAGCCAAAATTATCTCTTATTTTGCAGAACAGGGCATCAGCATCCCCGGCGGCTTGCTGTCTTGCTCGGATCGAAAAATAAACGGACTCTTTGATGGGATTTCCGGTGTTACGGACGTCGATCGCAAGCGGGTTGAACTGGCCATTGCGCTATATAAATTGCTCCATCAAAAATACAGCTTTGATTACATTGAACTGGGAAGTTATATCGCTCAGCTGCGAACGGAGGCTCTGCCGGATTTCAACCGCGCGGAGAAAGCTTTAGCCGAGCCTGATCTCACCAAGAGACTTTTCATGTTGCTGGATTATCTGGAAAAGCTTAAAGCCGTCATTCTAAGCGATCAGCAGTTTGAAATTAAAGAGGACATCTATAAAAAGCGGCACATCACCATCGATATCCCGTCCGTGTACGGAAGTTATCACGAAATGAAATTTGACTGCCTGGGGCTTACTTTTCGTCTCGAGACCTTGGTCAACGTGCTGTTTGAAGAACTGATCCGGGATATCAACCTCAATTTAATTACCAAAGCCACCTTTTATCAAATCTACAGTTTGTTGAGACTGCTTGACAAAGGGTTGAAACTGGACGGCATATCTTCGGTCGAATTTGAGCGCCAGCTCGAGTTTTTAGCCCACTCGCTGGAGGTGAAAGGCTTCACCCAGACCCAATACCTGGATATTTTTAAAGGGTTTGCCCAGGCGGTTAAAAACATTATTCATGATTATTTCCATAATATTCACGGCCAGAACCTGAATCGAATTCTGTCCCAGATTCCCATGGAGCGGGTACTTTCCAGGTTTCTGCCCAGGGAGTACTTAGAGGATCGCGAAAAATTGCAGCACCGTGTGTCTGAAATCTTTTTCCGCGAGCAGATTGCGCTGTCCCTGGGCCTGCAGCAGCTGGATTTTTTCTTAAGCCGGATTTTAACAACGCTTTTCCAACAGTCAAATAAGCTGCCCAAGGATCAGCTTCAAAAACTGCTGTTGTACGATCCTAAAAATGCAATGACCCCGATTGATTCAGCCCGAAGCCAGGTGACCGGCATCATCCAGCTTGGCAACAAGGGTATTAACATGGTTCAGCTGAAAAATTTCGGTTTTCCCGTACCCCCCGGATTTATCATTACAACGGAGGTGTTTCGCTGCCGGGAAATTATCGACAGTTATCCACCGGCTACTGAAAACTACAAGGAGCAGGTGGCGTTGAACATTTCCAAACTGGAAAAATCCAGCGGAAAAATATTTGGGGATCCCAAAAACCCTCTGCTTTTATCCGTGCGGAGCGGGTCGGCGATTTCCCAGCCCGGCATGATGGATACGCTGCTTGATGTGGGGAACAACGAAGAAATTGCCCAGAGTATCGCTTTATCAACCGGCAATGCCTGGTTCGCATGGGACAGTTACCGCAGGTTTCTGCAATGCTATGGCATGGCTTTCGGCCTGCAGCGCGATGATTTCGATGCGATCATCAGTGAGTGGAAGAATAAACTGGGCATTCCCTATAAAAGAGAATTCAGCGGCGAACAGATGAGAGTCCTCAGCCTGGCGTATAAAGAGATGATCAGAGAAGCGGGAATTGAAATCCTGGAAAAGCCCTATGAACAGCTGTATCTGGCAATCAAAACCGTCCTGGATTCATGGGAATCCTCTAAAGCCCGGGCCTATCGCAAAATAATGGGTATTTCAGATGACTGGGGGACGGCCGTCACCGTTCAGGAAATGGTATACGGCAATATCTCCAACGGCTCCGGGTCCGGTGTGATTTTTACGCATAATCCCAGGTGGTCGGGGGATACGTTAAAACTGTGGGGAGATTTTACCATTGGCAACCAGGGTGAGGATGTAGTTTCAGGCCTGGTCAACACCAACCCCATTTCGATTTTTCAGCAGGAAATAGAAATGCGTGAGACCGATGTTACGCTTGAGACCCACTTTCCCGATATTTATAAAGCCTTAAAAAAATGGGCCCATGATTTGATTGATGATAAGGGCTGGAGCCCCCAGGAAATGGAATTTACCTTTGAAAGCCCGACGGTTGAGGATTTATACTTGCTGCAAACCCGTGATATGACCATCCGGGAACGCAAAAAAGTTTTAACCTTCGATTTCGATGAACGGGGTAAGGCCAAGTATTTAGGCCACGGTATCGGGGTCAGCGGCGGCGCAATGAGCGGTCGACTGGTGTTTAACCTTGAAGAGATCGAGAGGTGGCGCCGTCAGGAACCTGATACCTTTTTAATCCTTGCCAGAGCGGATACGGTTCCGGATGATATCCGTGAAATACATGCCTCTGATGGATTGTTAACCGCCAGAGGTGGTTTGACTTCTCACGCAGCGGTGGTGGCGCACCGGCTGGGAAAAACATGTGTCGTGGGCTGCGGGGACCTGATCTGCGATGAGCGCCAAAAAAACTGTTCGTTTAATCAAGTGCTTTTAAGGCCTGGTGACCACATCAGTCTTGACGGCCAGGAGGGTTCCGTATTTAAAGGTTTGATTAAGGTGAAAGAGGCCTAGTCGTTCAAATACTACATATTGGTGAGTTGGTGGCTTTTATAGTGGTTATAAGTTTGTGCGATGCAACTAAAGGTTGCGAGTTACGGGTTGCGCGTTGCGAGGTTTTATTCGGATATCATCCTTTTTTAAACCCCGTAACCCGGAACACGTAACCCGCAACATGCTGTTACTTTGCAGGGATCGAATATAACCGAGGAGAACAATCATGTCTGCAGGCAATAAAATTTTAGGGGTGAACGGCTTTGGCAGGATCGGAAAGCTTACCGTCTGGCATCATTTGGCCCGCAAGTATTTCGATGAAATTGTGGTTAACATCGGTCGTCAGGCCGGGGTGTCGCTTGAGGATGTTGCTCATTATGTTGAAAGGGACTCCACCTATGGCTGGCTCCACGGCTATCTTTACGGCCATACGGGTCAGCCGGTCATCAGCAAAATAGATGAAAACAGCGGGACGATGATTATAGACGGTGTCAAAATCCGTTTTTTAAGAACCCACCGAAATCCGGCTGAAATTGGCTGGGGTGAACATGACGTCAAGCTGGTTGTCGATACCACCGGTCAATTTCTGGACCCAACCCTGGAAGCAAACCTTCCGCAGGGTACGGCACGGGGCCATCTGGAATCCGGGGCGGAAAAAGTGATCCTTTCGGCCCCCTTTAAAATTAATGACAAGCGGGCACCAACACCGGAGGACGCGGTTACCACCGTCATGGGGATCAACGGCAATGATTATGACTCCCGGCGACACAAAATAATTTCAAATGCCTCCTGCACCACGACCTGTTTGGCCCATATGATGAAACCGCTGATCAATGCTTTCGGTCCCAAGAAGATTATGTCCGCTTCAATGGCTACCGTTCATGCCGCCACCGGCTCTCAGGAAGTTCTGGATCGATTGCCCAAAGCAGGTAAAACCGATTTGCGGAAAAACAGAAGTATTATGAATAATATTATCCTTACCACTACCGGGGCAGCTCAAGCCCTTAGATTGGTTATTCCTGAAATGGAGGAGATTGCCTTTATTGCAGAATCGGTAAGGATCCCCACTGTCAGCGGATCGTTAATTATACTGGTGATAAATTTGCAGGAAGAGCCGACCGGCGGATATGTGACCGGGGAAAACATTAATGATATCTATCGGCAGGCTGCAGCAGACAGCCCCGAGGGATATCTGTATTATACTGAAAAACAAAATGTTTCCGGTGATATTATCGGAATGCCCAAAGTGGCTGCTACCATTGAAGGACACGAGACTCACAGCCGAACCGCAGAGGCGGCCATAGATCTCGCCAATGTCCCGGGACTCGAAAAAGATTTGTTGTCCAATGCGAGGGGAGGAACAGTAGTCAGGATACCGGTTACCCAGGCCGTCATATACGGATGGTATGATAATGAAATGGGCAGTTATGTAAATATACTCGGGGATCGCACAGTCTCAATCGCTGAACTCATGTAGAAGTGGTTTCAAACCCCCATCTTAGGCCCAATAGCTGCGTTGCGATCTGGTTTAAAATGCTCACGTACTAATGTGTACGCTCCGCTTTTAAACCAGATCGGCGCCTTGCTCTTGAGCCTAATCTGGGGGTTTGAAACCACTTCCATGATGTGTCTTAGTTCAGAGTGATTCTAATAAGCTGAAATAAAAATTTCAGATGCGTCTCAAATTTTTAATTATTCCGAAAATCCGTAATGAAAAATATCGTATTTGGTATCACCACCCAGCAAATCATCAATTTTGCCCTGAACCTTATTTCTTTCTTCACTTTGCAGCCATTTCTTCCAGTCATCTGAAGATTGCCAGG
>JBATKU010000370.1:0-16729 GCA_049669725.1 Desulfobacterales bacterium | reverse complement strand
TACCTGGCTCAGGGTGATGCCAACGGCGCCGTCAAAGCGTATGAAGCTGCCCTTAAAAGAAGCCCCAATCGAGATGATATCTATATCAGTTTGGGCAACATACACTTTTCTGAAGACCAGTATGATGAAGCTGTGAAGGCCTATGAAAAAGCGGTCAAAATCTGGCCGAGTTCCGGCAATCACTATGCCCTGGGACAGGCCTATTTAAATGCCGGACAGCATACAGCGGCAGATCGAGACTTTAATACGGTCTTGCGCATGGACCCTGATAAGCCCAACGGGAACTATGGACTGGGTTTAAACTTCAGTAAACAAGGTCGCTATGAAGACGCCATCCTTCAGTTTAGACAGGCGATTCGAATCGAACCTAAATTCTATGATGGTTATGCTGAATTGGGCTATGCCTACGCCGATCTTGGTGAAATGGATGAAGCCCAGCGTGTAATGGACACCCTCGAGCATGTCGCACCGGATCTGGGCGACACCCTCAGCCGCTATATGTACAAAGTGGACCCACCAAAATTTATGTTCGCCTATGCCACCAGCGGATTCAATTACAACATGCCCTGGAAGACCCCCCTGTCGGCCTTGGATGGGTATTTGGCAACTCCGGATGCGGAAAAAACATTTAAAATGACATTCCAGTTTGACAAAGAAATGGATCGTGAATCCGTCGAAAATATGCTCAACTGGCGTATCGGCCGTTCCACCCAGAGCGGTCCCGGCCAGGCCTATAATTACGGCCGCCCAACTCCTGATACCGAAGTAACTTTGCCCCCCTTCCCCAAGCATGTATATTACGATCAGGACAATTTAACCGCCACTGTATATTTTACCGTTCGGCAGAACGCAGCCGGCGATGGTACCCTTGATCCGGCCCACCTTGAGTTTAAATTCAGCGGTGAAGATACCTACGGACATAAAATGGATCCTGAGTTTGACCAGTTCATGGGTTTTTCCGGGGTTGCCTAAATTGGCAGGTTTGCTTCACTGTTGGATCATCTTCGAAATCGTCCCATCATCCAGTGATAAAATGTGCAATGGAAATTGGAATAGGTTTATGATAAGAAAACCAAAATAGATGCATCTGGCAAAAGATATCGGAAATACTTCCATGGATAACAATCTTCCAAATAATCTCTCCGACAAGAAAAGGGACATATGCGAGTTAAAAGAAGTGAATGAGCGTTATAACCAGTTGATGAAATTGGTCGGTGACGGAATCATCATCGTTCAAAACGGTCGGATTAAAGAAAGCAACCCTTGCATGGCCAAATTATGCGGCTACAGACTGGAGGAAATGTTGGATACCTCCCTGGCCGGCTACCTCCAGTCCGAGGATGTACCGGCCGTGGAATCGCTATTTGACAGCCGCCCCACGATTGATTCACATGGCGCTCAAGTGCTGGAGACCACGCTGCTGTGCAAGAACGATCGCCTGTTGAAGGTTGCAATCGACGCCGCTGACTGCACGTTCAGACAGAAGCCGGCAACGCTATTAGTTGTCCGGGATTTATCGGATCGGCTAACGGCCAGAGAGAGTCTTGAAAAATCCGGTAAACTGGACGCCATTGCCGCCCTGTCCGGCGGCATCGCCCATGATTATAATAATTTGTTGACCGCCATCATCGGCAACATTACCCTTGCGCAAACCCACCTCAAACCGCAGGACAAATCCTTTCGACTGCTGGGTCATGCGCTGGTGGCCTCTAAAACTGCTAAAAATTTGACCCAGAAATTAATTACTTTTTCCAAAGGAGGCTCACCCAACAAGCAAACCGCCGCTGTCGACCGCCTCGTGAAAAGTGCTACTGATTTTACCCTGAGCGGTTCGAATATTAGATGTAACTACAACTTTCCGGCCAACCTCCGGTTGATTGACGTCGACCAGTCCCAAATCGGCCAGGCGATTCATAATGTGATCATGAACGCCAGGGAGACGATGCGAGAGGGGGGCATTATCAATGTAGCGGCCTCCAATGTTAAACTAACCGACGAGGTTCCTACTCTAGTTGAGGGCGACTACGTAAAAATATCGATTGCCGATCAGGGAAGCGGCATTCCCGAAAACGAATTCGATAAGATTTTTGACCCCTACTACTCAACCAAAGAAATGGGCAATACCAAGGGGACCGGCCTCGGTTTGTCCATCTGCCGCTCGATAATCAGAAAGCACGGCGGAGAAGTCACGGTACAGTCACAAATGGGGGTTGGTACCACCATGCATTTATATCTGCCGACAGCGGATCCAAAATCCCAGGAAAAAACACCCCGTAAAAAAGCCCTCGAACAATCGCGAATTTTCGGCGAAGGCAAAATTCTGGTCATGGATGATGAGCAGATGATCCGCGAACTTGCCGGCGAGATTCTGTGGCATCTTGGTTATGAGGTTGAATTTGCCCAAGACGGTGATGAGGCGGTCGCCCTTTATAAAAGGTCGATGAAATCCGCCAAACCCTTTGATACGGTTATCCTTGATTTGACCGTGCGCGGCGGCATTGGCGGAAAAGAAACGATTCAAAAGCTCATCGAAATTGATCCCGGGGTAAAAGGAATTGTATCCAGCGGCTATTCCGATGACCCGGGCATGACCGATTTTAAAAAATTCGGCTTCAGCGGTGTCGTGGCCAAGCCTTATACCCTGGTAGAACTGGGCGAAAAATTGAGTCAGGTCTTAAAGGGCTAAACACCAAACACAAATTTATTATTTATCGCCAATTATTGCCAAAGCTGCCGCAAATTTCTTGTTTATGGCCAAAGACATTTCCGCCGCCTCTTCAAGAAGCCCCCCGGCGTCCGCTTTACCATTTGCCTTTGCTTTTTCGGCCCAATTCCTGTAATTTAAAGCATGATCCTGATTGTGTTTAATCCAGTGGTCGAGCAATTTGGCCATTTTATCATCAAATGACAGCTCGCCATGGGAATCATGGTCATGATGAGGATGGTGGTGGTGGTGGTGGTGATCATCTGACATGCAAATTCTCCTTTAGCATCATAGCGATTGAACTAAGCAGTTCATGAAATAGAAGCTATTTCATCAAGGCAAGTTTTGCAATCGAAATATTGGACAAGACAATAGCATATGCAGTTTCGCTTCGACAAAAAAACAGTCACCATCCTCCTTGTTCTGCCGGCAGCCATTGCAACGGGCGTATTAGTGGGCGCTTTCTTTGCCTTCACCCACGATTTGCCTCAGATTCAAGCCCTGGAAAGCTTTAGACCTCATGCAGTCACCCGCATCTATTCAGCTAACAAAGTTTTGCTGAGCGAACTGTTTCTCGAAAAAAGAGACCCCGTGCCACTGAAGCAAATTCCACCCTATCTGAAAGCAGCACTGGTAGCAACGGAGGATCGCAAATTCTTTAAGCACAGCGGTGTTGACATAAAAGGAATAGCCCGGGCCATCGTTAAAGATATACGGGCCGGAAAATTTGTCGAGGGGGCCAGCACAATTACCCAGCAACTCTCCAAAACTTTGTTTCTGACCCCTCGTAAAACCATCGTCCGTAAAATCAAAGAAGCCATCCTGGCATTCCAGTTGGAACGGCGCTATACCAAGAATGAAATACTGGAACTGTACTTAAACCAGGTCTATTTCGGCAGCGGCGCTTATGGTGTCGCTTCGGCCGCCAATATATTTTTCGGCAAGTCTGTCCAGGAGTTAAACCTGGCCGAATGTGCCTTGATCGCCGGCATGCCAAAATCTCCCTCCCGTTACTCCCCTCTGGTGAACCTGGAGCTTGCACTGAAACGCCGTAATATAGTTCTAAAACAAATGCACGACACAGGCATCATTACCGCCAACGACTACGAGCAGGCCGTAAAAGAGGAACTCAATATAGGCAAGGCCCGTCAAAAATCAACCCGGGCACCCTATTTTATTGAGTATGTCAAAAAAATTCTGGAAGATACCCTGAGTGCCTCAACGCTCTATAAAGGCGGACTGTCGATCTATACCAGCCTTGATTACAAGCTTCAACAAGCTGCCGAAAAAGCCGTGGCAGAGGGCCTTCAGTCCCTGCAGGCAAGAATGGAAAAAAACAACACCAAAGAAGATGATACCCAGGCTGCATTGGTATCGATTGACGTGAAATCCGGTGCTATTTTAGCCATGGTAGGCGGGAAGAATTTTGATGAAAGCTTTTATAATCGGGCGACCAGTGCCAAGCGGCAGCCGGGTTCAGCTTTCAAGCCCATCGTTTATGCCTACGCCATCGAACAGGGATTTACACAAAACCAGATGCTCCTGGATGCCCCCATTGTTTTTAAGGGTGCCGGCAGTGGCCAGGATTGGAAGCCCCAAAATTTTTCCGAAACCTATCTGGGAGAAATTACAATGCGAAAGGCATTGGCCATCTCACAGAACATTCCTGCAGTGCGTTTAATTCAGATGCTGGGCCCCAACTCGGTATCGCGCTTTGCCCACCGTCTGGGTATTGAATCAAATCTGGACTCCCATCTATCATTAGCCCTCGGCACATCAGAAGTAAAATTGCTGAATCTGACATCAGCCTACGCTGTCTTCGCCAGAGGCGGCAAATGGATCGAACCCTATGGGGTCATGGAAGTCACCGATCACAGGGGACGCATTATATGGAGGGCCAAACCTCAGAAACGGCTGGTGATGTCCCGGGAAGGTGCAGCCATTATAACCAACATGCTGGAAAGCGTTGTTACGGAAGGAACCGGCCGAAAAGCACGTATCCTTAGGGGACCGCTTGCCGGAAAAACAGGAACCACCAATAATTACCACGACGCCCTTTTTGTTGGTTATTCACCGGCAGTGGCCACCGGGGTTTGGGTCGGACTGGATTTAGGCGGGACGATGGGAGATAAGGAAACCGGCTCCAGAGCGGCACTTCCCATCTGGATCGACCTCATGAAAACCGCTCTGGCAGATGGACGGCACCAGTATTTCGATCTTCCCGAAAATACAACCCAAGTACAGATGGATCCGGATACCGGCATGCTTGCTTCCGAAGGGTCAAAATTCGCCGTCAGCGCCTTATTCAAAAAAGGAACCGAACCCCAATAACTGGAAAGCTCATAGCATTTGGCTCATAGCTCATAGAAAGAAGGAATAAATCAGTTTGACTATCAGCCATGAGCTGTCAGCTATCTACTCTTATTTTAAGTGTAGATAATATTAATAGGCAACGGCGGATATTTCCAAACATTAGGTTTTGGCAGGATGTGTTGCTCGCCGACGGTCAGCCAGTAAAGGTCGGTTTTGATATCACGCAGCTTGCCGTCTTCTGAGGGTCGCGAATGCGATGTGCGCGCGTAGGTGGCCTGGAAGATACAGACACAGTCCTTTTTTTCCCGGGCGATAACATAATTTTTTTTGAAGGTTTGGGGCGACAGACCATTGGTATCGGCAATCTGTTCGATTTCCTTTGGGGAAAACTTCATCAAAACGGTTTTAGAAACACCCCTCTCGGAAATGCGGATGAGGGATCTCGTTTCACTGCTGCCGGCATATACCGTGGTTATGCCGGGGATCTTTTTCATATACTGGGCCGCTACAATGGCGGCCGTTCTTCTACCACCTGCCATCACCGGCAGCCCATAGAATTCAAAAAATTTCTTTTGAATATCTTCAGCGTATTTATCGCCCTTCTCATAGAGATCCTTGGATATATAGCGCAAACTC
Source organism: Desulfobacterales bacterium (assembly GCA_049669725.1). Classification (GTDB taxonomy): domain Bacteria; phylum Desulfobacterota; class Desulfobacteria; order Desulfobacterales; family JAFDCJ01; genus JAFDCJ01. Next base: position 11,076 of record JBATKU010000370.1, on the reverse strand, counting down.
TGCGCCAGGTCTTCAGCCGCATCGGCGATGGGCCAGTCAATGCGAACATGGAAATGTGAAAGGCTATATCGGTATTTGGATTTGCCGGCCGGGTCTCTCTGGATCAATAGCGCATAATCCACTGGTAACAATTGTTTTATAAAGTTATTAAAGTGGATCGACTCCAAATATTTCGCATAACGATCAAATTTTTGTGACAGCGCCAGGGTTTTAAAGCGCAATAAATTGGTTTTGGCGGTTTTGTTGTCATCGTAAAAACGAATGTATTTTTTATGTTCACTTGTTACTACGTCTTCAACAAAGATTATCAGAAAAGCATTCTGACTTTCATACTCCTGGTCAGGAATACGCGCACGGGGTTTTAACTCTCGTTTTTCAACAAAGGGAAACGGTATCTGCTGGGAAATAAAGTTGTTGTAAGAGTCAATCAGTGCGTACTGTAGCAAAAACTGATCCAGCTCATCCCTGAGAAGTTCATAATAGGATCGTCTAATTTTATCGGCCTGGCTTAACTCTTCTCTGAAATTCCAAAACGCCAATTTCTTCTCCTGTTCTTGTTTCCGAATAATATAAAAGTTTACTTTTATGATAGCATGAATTTACAAGGAAAAAAAGAGGGGATTTACGGCAATTTCATTAACTTAGAGCCCTAATTGATCAAAAAACGCTCAATTGGGTGTTAATGATAAAAAACAACAGATAACGCCCAAGGGGTTTACTTGTTGTTGAATCTTTCTATCCACAGGTAAAGATTTTCACGGTACCGGTAAATAATAAATGCGAGGATCGCGCAAACAGCTGCAACAATGCCCAGAACGACATAGTTTTTTTCGAAAAGATATGTCCCCTGGAGGCTCAACAAAAGGGTTCCTGGCATCCGACCAACAGTCGCCAACAATATAAAAACTTTTAGCGGCAGCGTGCTTATGCCGAGGAACAGGCAGAGATAGTCTTTGGGAAAACCGGGAAAAACAAATAGCAAAAACAAAACGACAATACCCTGGCGTTTAAGCATCGAATCGAATTTTTCAAATTTAGCGGTCGGTATCATTTGTCTTACCCAGCGTTCGCCGAAAAATCGCCCGATCGAAAAATTTATCCAGGACCCGACCGCCAGGGCCGCGCTGGAGTAAATAAATCCTTTCAGAACGCCAAACAGATAGCCTCCGATAAAGCCGGTGGCTTCTCCCGGAACAGGGGCAAAAATTACCTGTAAAATCTGAATCCCCATAAAAACCAGCGGGGCTCCAAATCCGAAAGATGCGATAAAATCTCTTATCCGGTCACGGTCCGCTAGGAGATGATAAAAAAAAGACAGGTTCTCCCAGATCGATTCGCGAAACAGGACCACCAATAGGAGAATTAAACATGCTATAAGGCCAATCAGGATTTTAAGATATAGACGGGAAGATAGCGACAACATTATACCAAACCTGAAAGTTTTTGCCTGCATTTGTCTAACAGGTTTTTAATTTTCGTTGACCCCGGACCATTCTTGCGGCGGTCAATAACTTTCTTTTTCGACCATCTCTCCACAAACCCGATCATCCCGGAGTCGTAGGATCTATCAATATGTTCCGCATGAACCTTTAGGCCGGCCTTCCCTTTCAATCCGGTTCGCAGGCAGTCGGTTTTATGCTGACATTCCAGGCAGGTCTTCGGCGAGTGACGCAATCCGTCTTCTCCCATGGGGAAAACGGTGTCAAGCTGTCCGAAACATTCAGGTTGTTTATTATTTTTTAAGTTCATTGGCGGATAGACTTTTTTAGCTATTTTAAATGTGAATCAAACTCCCGACCCATCTGTAAAATTTGGCCCTGATCCGCAAAACTGTAGTAACAGCTATCGCCGATGATGATGTGCTCGTGAACAGCGAGACCCATTACTTTGCCGGCATAAACAAGCTGCCTGGTAATGGCGACATCTTCGGAGGATGGTTGCGGGTCACCCGATGGATGGTTATGGGCAAAAATAAGGGCGGCGGCTTTGTTGGCAAGGGCGGAATAGACCACTTCCCGGGGATAGACACTACTGGCCGTTAACGTCCCTTTTGAATGGGTTTCGGTGGAAATAACCCGGTTTTTGGAATCCAGAAAAATAACCTTGAAGTACTCGCGGGTCTTGTCCCGGATATCGTGGTTGAGGTAATCAAAAAGCTCTCTGGAGTTGTTCAGCGGGTCTTTTTGAATCAGTTTTTTTTCGCGGTATCTGTCAGATACTGCTTTTATCAGTTTGATTCCAAAAGAATTCTTGGGACCGATTCCGCCAATCTGACAAAGCTCAAAATAGGAGGCTTCCAGGACCCCCTGGAATGTTTTAAAAGTCGCCAGGGCTGCTTTGGCTGCATCCTTGCAGTCTTTTCGCGGGGTGGCAAGGGTCAGCAAAAGCTCAATGACCTCGTAATCGTGGAACCCGTTCAATCCGGACTTAAGAAACCGCTCGCGCAAGCGTTGCCGATGACCGGCACCTTTATGCCCCTTTGTCTCCGCCATTTCCGTTAAACCAAAGCTCCCAGATAAATACTTCACCTGTTTTAGGTATCAGCCCAGCCGCCGGCCAAAAAAATGACCGGTCAAATCGAAAAAGAAACTTTCGCAATGAAGTTTCATACAAGGTGTTCCGCCGGAGGCCGATCAGGTGTCAGGAAAAAATCTGCCGCAGTACTGAGCTGCCGAAAAGCCCTCTAACCAAAAATCTAAAACCTATCAGCAAACGGGGCAACTCATCGAATCAATCGAGTCAATACCTAACAACCGGCAACCCGCACCTCGCAACCCGCAACCCGCTCTATTCTTCGTCCAGTTCCTGCTTAAGATCCCTCGTCATCAATCGATAAACAGCCTCCCTGGGATCGAGATCTTCGTAAAGAATACGATACATCTCATGGGAGATCGGCATGTCAACCCCCAGCTTGCGGGACAGGTTGTAAACAGACTTGGCCGTTTTAACCCCTTCGGCCACCATTCGCATGTCGTTCAGAATGTCGTTTAGCTTTTGCCCCTCACCTATTTTTTTACCCACCGTATGATTTCGGCTTAAATCTCCCGTGCAGGTCAGAATTAAATCACCGTACCCGGCAAGACCGGTAAAGGTCCGCGGATTGGCGCCCAGTTTAAGCCCCAGACGCCTTATCTCGGTCATCCCTCTGGTGATCAAAGCCGCCCGGGTATTCAGCCCCAGGTGCAAACCATCAATCACACCGGCTGCAATTGCAATAACGTTTTTGAGAGATCCTCCCAGCTCAACCCCTATGACGTCATCACTGGTATAAACCCGAAAATACGGTGTCACCAGCGCCTGCTGCACCAGGGCGGCAATCTCCATATTTTTCGATGCTGCCGTTACGACCGTCGGAAGATTTTGGGCAACCTCCCTGGCAAAGCTTGGCCCTGAGATGACCGCCAGATGCTCGGCCGGAATCAGCGGTAAGGTTTCTTGCAGTACCCCGGTCATGGTTAGGTGGGTTTTATTTTCAATTCCTTTGGAAGCCGTTGCAATAATCACCCCTTGGGAAACATGGCTTGCCATTTTAAGCGTGGTCTCCCGCATGACATGCGAGGGGACCACTACCAGCAACAGATCCTTACCGGATACGACCTCCGCGAGATCATTGTGGGGTTTCAGGTTGGAGGATAATTTTACATCAGGAAGGAAATACTGATTTTCGCCGGATTCAACTATCTGGTTTAGGACTTCCTTCTCAAACACCCACAAATCAATCGCAAAGCCTTTAGAAGCCATTAAGTTAGCCAGAGCGGTTCCCCAGCTTCCGGCCCCTACGACGCCGATTTTGAAATTACGCGTGTCGATTCCGTCTTTAGAATGCATAGATGTCAAACCTAACCCGGCGAAACCGGAAATAAGCGTTCAGTAGTTCAGGGTTCACCGTTAAGGGTTATCTTGTTTTACGGTTTGGACCTCAACCCTGAACCTCTGAACTTTGAACCTCTGAACCGTTGACAAAGAAGCTACTCTTCTTTTTCAGCCAACCTTGCGGCACCGATTATCCGCTCGGTGGCCTCCAACCCCATAAGCTTGACACCCTGGGTGTTGCGGCTAATAACCGAGATGCCTTCAATGGGCATGCGAATAATTTTTCCTATATTCGTCATCAGCATCAGATCGTTTTCTTTGTCGACAAGCAAGATCGATACGACGCGACCATTGCGCTCGGTGGTTTTAATAGAAATTACGCCTTTTCCACCACGTTTCTGGACCGGATACTCATCGATGGATGTTCTCTTGCCGAAACCATTTTCGGTAACGGCAAACAGGGTCTGTCCATGGGTTAATACTTCCATAGCCACGATTCGATCACCGGCTGCCAATTTCATTCCGCGCACCCCCATGGAAGTGCGCCCAGAGGGTCGGATATTGGACTCATGGAATCTAATCGACTTTCCCATGAGAGATCCTAAAAATACATTCAGCGAACCATCGGTAATTCGGGCTGCGATTAATTCGTCATCATGCATCAGATTCAATGCGATGATTCCGCCGGCTCTAGGCCGGCTGAAGGCCATCAAATCTGTTTTTTTTATGAGCCCATTGCTGGTAGCCATCAGCACGTGGTACCCCGGCTCGAATTCCTGAACCGGCAAAACGGTGGTCAGTTTTTCCCCCGCTTCGAAATTCAAAAGATTGACAATTGCTTTCCCGAGACTCATGCGGCCAGCCTGGGGGATATCGTACACCTTACACCAGTATACTTTTCCCTTATTCGTAAAAAACATAAAGGTGTGATGCGTTGAAGCCACAAACAGATGTTCGACGAAATCTTCGTCCTTTGTTCCCATACCCGTTTTGCCTTTACCGCCACGGCGTTGGTTTTGGTAAAGAGTTATGGGATTTCGTTTGATATAACCGCGCTTGGAAATGGTGACGACCATATCCTCCTCGACGATCATGTCTTCGATGGTAATTTCCTGGGTCTGCTCGACAAGTTCTGTTTTCCGCGAATCTCCGTATTCACTTTGTATCTCGGTGAGTTCATCTTTAATAATGTTGAGAACCAGTCTTTCATTGGCGAGGATCTCTTGGAAGCGGGTAATATCTTTAAGCAAATTTTTATATTCTTCCACTATCTTCTCGCGCTCAAGGCCCGTGAGCCTCTGCAGACGCATATCCAGGATCGCCTGGGCCTGGATGGGTGTCAGGCTGTAATGTTGTATCAACTGTTCTTTGGCCTCTGCCGGTGATTGGGATTTTCGAATCAGGGCCACTACATCATCCAGGTTGTCAAGAGCAATTTTAAGCCCCTCCAGAATGTGGGCCCGCTCTTCAGCTTTTTTCAATTCAAAGCGGGTCCGACGGATGACAATTTCTTTGCGATGCAGAATAAAGTGTTCCAGAATTTCCTTTAAGTTGAGAAGTTCAGGGCGGTTGTTGACGATCGCCAGAAAAATAACCCCGAAAGTGTTTTCCATGCGGGTCATTTTATAGAGTTGATTGATGACAACCCCGGCAATCTGGTCTTTTTTAAGCCCCACCGCCATTCGCATGCCTTCCCGGTCCGATTCATCCCGTACAAACTTTACACCCTGGATATGCTTGTCTCTGACAAGCTCCGCAATTTTCTCAACCAGCTTGGCTTTATTGACCTGGTAAGGCAACTCCGTTACGACGATGGTTTCACGCTGCGTGCGTTTGTCCTTTTCTACAATCACCCTGGCTCTGGTTTTAAAAATTCCGCGACCGTTTTTATACGCTTCCTTAATGCCATTCGTCCCATATATAATGCCGCCGGTGGGAAAATCAGGACCGGGAACATATTGCATCAACTCCTTCCAGGTGACCCCGGGGTTATCGATAATGGCCTTCATGGCATCAATCACTTCAGAAATATTATGCGGCGGGATATTGGTGGCCATTCCAACAGCGATTCCGGATGATCCGTTAATCAGAAGAGAGGGAATTTTGGAGGGCAGCACCGACGGTTCGCTAAGCGATTCGTCATAGTTCGGCACCCAATCCACCGTCTCCTTATCCAGGTCTCCGAGCATCTCGTGGGCCAAGCGCTGCATACGAATTTCAGTGTACCGCATGGCAGCCGGCCGGTCACCGTCAACAGAGCCGAAATTTCCCTGGCCGTCTACCAGGGGGTAACGCATCGAAAAATCCTGGGCCAAACGCACAATCGTATCATACACAGCTGTATCACCATGGGGATGATATTTGCCGATCACATCACCAACGATGCGGGCGGATTTTTTGTAGGCTTTGTTATAGTCGTTCTTGAGTTCCCGCATGGCATACAGCACGCGTCGGTGGACAGGTTTAAGGCCGTCGCGCACATCCGGCAACGCTCGGCCGATAATGACACTCATGGCATAATCGAGATAGGATTTTTTCATCTCCTTTTCGATGCTGATTTCGCTCGTTTGTTCGTTTTGAATCATTTCAACTCCCGGTTTTGAGAAGTTATATGTTAATGGTTAATAGAATGCATTAGAGAATAGCCGATACTTACACACCAGCTTGATTTTAGAAACGCTTGATAACGAATAACATTTTCATTTTGCACCGGGTTCAACGATGCCCTGATAACTGGATTCGTAAATATCGGTTAAAGTTAAAAACGCAGTTACCACCAGTGGACCGTATATAATCCCCAGGATTCCAAAAAGCTTCAAACCTCCGATTATCGAAAGAAATACCAGCAAGGTGTGCATCTGAACGCGCTTGCCCACCAGTTTGGGTTTGAAAAGGTATTCGATTCCTCCCGAAAGCACGACGTAAAAAACAATAAAAAAGATGCCGGCCGCCAATCGTCCCTGCAAAATCAAATAGAGCGCCGCCGGCAGAAAGACGGCCCCGACCCCTACAATCGGCAAAAATGCGAGCAAGGCCATGATCACCCCCCACAGAAACGGCGATCTGAAACCGAAGAACGCAAAAACAATTCCGCCAAGAGTTCCCTGGATTAATCCGCCCAGACCATTACCAAGCAGGATAGCACCGCCCATATCCTTAAACTTCTGAATCAGTTTTTCATCCTGATCATCCGGCAGAGGTGATAATCCGATGACGAAGGACACCAGGCGCGGGCTGTCGATCAAAAGGTAAAAAACAATCAAAAGCATAAAAAAGAAGTTCACCACAAAGTTGGCGATATTGGCGGTCATGGACCTTGCCTGCTGGTATAGAAATAGTCCTACGGTCCGGCCAAGTTCGGCGACTCCCCTGTTGAGCTCATCACCGGTGATTGTTACCCCGAAGTTCGTCAGGACGTCGTTTATTTTGTCAACGATTTTACTATTTTCGAGAAACTCCTTGATTGGATTGCTCAATACCGCATCTCTGGCTGTAAGATACAGATCATAGGCTTCGTTTGCCAAAATGCCCACAAAAGCGGATACCGGAATGAAAAGAACGAAAAATATGATAACACAGGTTATCAAAGACGAAAGCGTCGCGTTCAATTTTCGATGCAACATCCGGTAAACCGGATTAAAAACCCCCGTAATGACAATGGCCAACACTATTACAGAAATAAACGGCCACAGAAGCCAGCCCAGCAAGAAACAGGATATCAGAAATAAGGCCAGGAAAAACCATAAAATAATGTCTCGCGGTGATGATGGGCTCAATTTACCTCCCCCAATGATGGGTGTCCCGGTGCTTATCCAATCCGCACGAATAAAAAACCACGGCAAAATCAACCCGTAAGCAATAGGTCTGGGCCGTGGCGATAATCAAATAGGTATTTTAAAATCAAGGGTGGACGAATATTACTTGCTGAGAAAAACCCCGGCGATCGACAAAAGAACGACCTCATAAATGAGCACCGGTATATAATCGCCATGAAATATGCTGTAGGTAATTCCTCCACCAATAATAGCCGGCACGCCAAAAAATACCAATATTCCCAATTTTCGACTAACGCTCATCCCAGTTTCCCTCCTCCATCAATGATCCCCTCAAAAACACCTATTATTGCTCAACAATATCAATGGTATAAAGCATCCAAAAATTCGAATAAGTATTAGCAATAATTGAAAATAAAGTAAAGAAAAAAAGGCTCAGAGTTCTGGGTTCTGGGTTCAGAGTTAAAAGCGTCAGGTTCCACGACAAATCGGTACCGCTGACTCGGAAGCGTTGGCGTTAAAATACAATGTTCCTAACAGCATAATCGGGAATCATGCGGGAAATTAACCTTGAACGCTGAACCCCGAACCCTGCAAGCTCTGAACCTAGCGCCTTAGCGCTCTACAATCATCGCCATCCCCATGCCACCACCGATGCACATGGAAATTATACCGGTGTTGTAACCCTTGCGCTGCATATGGTTCATTCCGGTAACCATCTGTCGCGCACCGGTACAACCGATGGGATGCCCGAGAGAGATACCGCTGCCAAGCTCGTTGGGACGGTCATTTTCGATGCCGAGTTCCCGCATGCAGCCGATGGCCTGGGAGGCAAAGGCCTCATTCAATTCGATCATGTCAATATCGCCCATGGTCATACCGGCTGTTTTGAGTGCCTTCCTGACCGCAGGAACCGGGCCCAAACCCATATAGGCCGGGTCAACCCCGCCGGCGGCAAAGGTCTTAATTTTAACAATCGGCTCAAGCCCGAGTTCGGCAGCTTTATCGGCGCTCATCAATAAAACCGCTGCCGCAGCATCATTGATTCCTGAAGCATTTCCAGCCGTAACTGTGCCGTCTTTCTTAAAAGCCGGTCGCAGTCTGCCCATTTTTTCCATGTCGGTGTCCATGGGGCGCTCATCGGTATCAAAAACACTTTCACCCTTGCGGGTCTTGATAACCACCGGTACGATCTCCTGGGCAAATAGTCCCTCATTCATGGCGGATCTAGCCCGGTTATGGCTTAATACACCCAGTTCATCCTGCTCCTGCCGGCCGATTCCATACATGTCAGCAATATTTTCGGCGGTCACCCCCATATGATACCCGTAAAATATTTCATAAAGTCCGTCAAATACCATCAAGTCATAAATATCCCCGACCCCGGTCAACTCCATGCGATGACCCCAGCGTGCCTTCGGTAATGCCATGGGGACCTGACTCATATTCTCCATGCCACCGGCCAGGATGACATCGGCCGATCCGATCATAATGGCTGATGCCCCCAATGCAATGGCCTTGAGCCCCGAACCGCAAACTTTGTTGATGCTAAACGCCGGTGTTTCCTTGGGAATTCCGCCGCTAATCATAGCCTGTCGGGCGGGATTTTGACCCTGAGCCGCCTGGAGGACATTACCCATGATCACCTCGTCAATTGCAATTTCAGCGGCGTCGTCACCCCAATCATAGGATTTTTTTTCAAGTTCTGTAATACCCTGGTCTTTTAGCTTATCCGGCGCAAATTCCTTTGCTGCTGCCCCGGCGACCGGCCTTAAATTTATCCTTTTCAAAACATCTTTCATTACAACAGCACCCAGATCAATAACCGGGACATTCATCAAACCGCCTCCAAACCCACCGATAGCGGTTCGGGCGCCACTGACAACAACCACATCTCGCATTATATATACCTCCTCTATTTTAAGATAACTTCTCCAGATTTCAGAACGGAAATTTATAACATATTTCTGACCGCAGGGTCAATAAACTGAAATCCCAAATCTCAAGCACCAAATAACAAATAAATCACTCCGCCTTCGGCGGATCAATATCCAATGACCTAAACCTACTGTCAACTTTACCGTCGCACTTCCTACAACTTTTTTCCGTAGAGCAAGTGTTTGGAATTTTGAATTTCGCTAATTGAAATTTGTTTGAGATTTGTTTTTTTGGTGCTTGGTATTTAAACTATTAGCATTTATTTGGGCTTATCTAAAGGCTATTCAATCTCATCATTTTTTGAGGTTTCCCGGTATTTTTTTTCCTTTAAGTTTCGCCATTTATCCAGGCGTTGCTTAATAACCTTCTCATGGCCGCGCTCGGTGGGGGAGTAAAACAACCGACCTTTGAGTTCATCCGGCAGATAATCCTGGGGCACGAAGGCATCCTTATAATTGTGGGCATATTTGTAGTCTTTGCCGTAGCCAAGATCTTTCATCAGCCGGGTCGGCGCGTTGCGGATGTGAAGCGGCACCGGCAAAGATCCGGTCTTGCGAACGGCGGCCTGCACCTTGCCGTAGGCTGAATAGATGCTATTACTCTTGGGGGCTGTTGCTAAAAATACAACTGCCTGGGCAAGTGCCAGCTCCCCCTCAGGGTGTCCCAGAAACTGGAAGGCCTGCATGGCACTCATGGTCAACGTCAATGCCTGGGGATCGGCATTGCCGATATCTTCAGAAGCAAATCGAACCATTCTGCGGGCAATATAAAGGGGGTCTTCGCCCGCCGCAAGCATCCTTTCCAGCCAGTAAAGCGCGGCATCCGGGTCACTGCCCCGCAAGCTTTTGTGAAACGCCGAAATGATGTTGTAATGCGCTTCACCGGATTTATCATATACCAGCGCTTTTTTCTGCAATGCGCGCTCCAGATCTTCTATCGAAATGACAGCCGGTTGATCCTTTTGTGAAGGATTCCTTTTGTTTTCCAGCAAAGAGGCCACAACCTCAAGGCTGTTTAAAGCCATCCTGGCATCACCGTCGGCGATACGAACTAAATGGGAAAACGCATCTGCTTCAAACACAAAATTCAAAGCGCCAAGTCCCCTTTCGCAATCATTCATCGCATGGTTAATGATCGCAGCGATATCTTCTACGCTGAGCATTTTCAGGGTTATTACCCGGCATCGGGACAGCAGCGGTGAGATCACTTCAAAGGATGGATTTTCGGTGGTGGCGCCGATCAGCGTGATGAGACCGCTTTCCACATGATGCAAGAAGGCATCCTGCTGAGATTTGTTGAAGCGGTGAATTTCATCGACGAATAGAATCGTTTGCTTGCGGTAAAGCTTTTGCTGATCGCGGGCTTTTTCAATCACTCCACGAATTTCTTTGACGCCGGAGAGCACCGCGGAGAAATGAATGAAATGAGACCGGGTTTCCCCGGCGATGATCCTTGCCAGGGTGGTCTTACCGCAGCCGGGCGGGCCCCAGAGGATCATGGAAAAAATCCGGTCATGCTTGATGGCGCTGTGGATCAGCGTCCGCTCCCCTAC
>JBATKU010000369.1:0-2398 GCA_049669725.1 Desulfobacterales bacterium | reverse complement strand
TTTCTGCCGTTGCCTCGCTATATTCGACAGCGCCTTGGTATCCAGGTATATTTAGGAAACGGGATTGTTTTTCCCTTGCAAAGTAAACATGGCCGACTTTTGCACTCATGCCGTATTCCTTGACCATACTGCGGGCAATGTCGGTGGCTCTGGCCAAATCGTTATGGGCTCCGGTGGAAATATCTCCGAATATAATTTCTTCAGCCGCACGGCCTCCCAGAAGGGTGGCGATACGATTCAGTAATTCTGTTTTTTTCATCAAAAACCGTTCTTCGGTAGGGACCTGCATGGTGTATCCCAGTGCAGCAATGCCGCGGGGAATAATGGTAATTTTCTGAACCGGGTCAGTGTCCGGCAGCGACAATGCCACTAAGGCGTGACCCATTTCGTGGTAGGCGACAATTTCGCGTTCTTTGGGATTTATCAGCCGGTTCTTTTTCTCCAGCCCTGCCACCACACGCTCTACCGCTTCTTCGAATTCGGACATGGTCACTTTGTCTTTGTTGCGTCTAACAGCCAAAAGGGCGGCTTCATTAACCAGGTTGGCCAGATCGGCACCCACCATTCCGGGTGTCATTGCCGCAATTTTCGCAACATCCAAATTAGTTTCATATTGAACGTTTTTTAGATGGACCTTGAGGATGGCTTCGCGGCCGTTTTTGTCTGGTCGGTCCACCAGAATTTGGCGATCAAAACGGCCGGGGCGCAGAAGCGCTGGATCGAGTATTTCGGGGCGGTTGGTGGCTGCCATTAGAATCACCCCAATCTGGGGATCGAAGCCATCCATTTCAACCAGCAGTTGATTCAGTGTCTGCTCACGTTCGTCGTGGCCTCCCATAGAGCCGAAACCGCGTGCCTTGCCAAGTGCATCCAATTCATCGATAAAGATAATGCAAGGCGCTTTCTGTTTAGCCTGTTCAAAAAGATCCCGCACCCGTGCAGCTCCAAGGCCAACAAACATTTCCACGAATTCAGACCCGCTAAGACTAAAAAAAGGCACACCGCTTTCACCGGCCACTGCTTTGGCCAACATGGTTTTGCCGGTACCTGGAGGACCCACCAACAAGATGCCCCGAGGGATTTTACCGCCCACTTTGGTAAATTTTTGAGGTTCTTTAAGAAAGTCAATCACCTCAACCAATTCCTGTTTAGATTCATCCACACCGGCTACGTCATCGAAAGTAACATCCAAGTCGTCTTGCATGTAGATCTTGGCTTTATTCTTACCCAAACTCATAAAACCCGGTTGTTGTCCGGTCATTCGCCGCATCATGAAATACCATATGCCGACAAAGATAAAAATTGGGAAAATCCACGAGAAAAGGTCACGGAAAAAGGTCGATTCGATCTCCCCCTTGAATGTAATGTTATTTTCCTCAAGCAACTGAGATATATTGGAATCGACGCGAACGGTTCGGAATAATTCACCCTTTCCGGATCCACTTCCGTCGTCGAGAAGGCGACCCTGAATCTGGTTTTGTGTTATGGCGACTTCCGAAACCTTTCCTTCTTTGACGAGTTTCAAAAACTCGCTGTAGGGGATGGTTTTGATAGACATCGCTGAAAAAATCATGTTGTGAATGATAAACACTCCCCAGATGCCTAAAAAAATGTACCAGATAGAAAATTTGTGGTGTTTTTCCATTTAACCTCCTCATTGTCTAAAAATATTCACCTTTGATCCCATACACAATCTATCAGTATCGCCTGTTCAATTTTGAGTAAAAGTTAACCACTGTAACGTTTTTGTAGGCCTCTTGAATAATTTTTAGGATGATATTAGCAGCTAAATATATAATTTTCGTAAGTAATCGAGTAAGTACCTAAGACTTTCGGAACTACCCATGAATTTTTTTCAGGTTAAAGTTCAAAATATACTAAATCCTCTAAATTATAATTTTTCACTCATAAGGTACCGCGGTATGTTGTTAAATGATGTCAGAAACTTTAAGCATATTTTACCAATATTCAACCCAGCTTCGATAAGTTTGTTTAAAATCCTCAAAAAAGCAAAAAGGCAAATCCTGTGGAATGGATTTGCCCACGTTGAAAAAAGATATCTCAAAAATTTAGGATCTCAAAAACATTTCAGATAGTTGTAAAATCAACAATTATCTGAATTGAAAAATATTTCTACAATACCTTTTGGGTGTCATCAAATCTGTCATATTGAAATCTTTAGGTAGATTGAGAATTCTTTTGGATAGCCTCCGAAATCAAACTGAATACTTAAATAAATATGTCTGCTACATCCCCTTCCAACTTGATATGTTAAAACTATCACCAGTTAGTTTTAGAGATCCAAATGGTGTATAAGATCATCGCGAATCGATCCTTTTCTGGGTAGACCGATCCGATTGGCGGCCGATGCCAACGCATGTGCCGTGACCGGACCGAT
>JBATKU010000368.1:0-2717 GCA_049669725.1 Desulfobacterales bacterium | reverse complement strand
CATCTTGAGAGGATTTGTAGTCCTCTGAAAAATTATTTTGCTCTAAATCCAAATAATATCGACCAGATGCTCAGAATTAATATTTGATTGAGTTCGGACTTTTTACGAATCCATCAATGTTCGATGTTCGATGTTCATTTTTTAGTTAACCAGTATAGAAGCTACATTACCAAAGTTTCTTTTTTTGCTTAGACTGGCCGCTTTTCAGACCAGCGGCGGGGCTGATCCACCTCAGGCGGAATACCTGAAACCATAGTATCTATAGTGGAAACTTCTATCTATTCCCGATATGTGGTTAGACTATTGCAATACGCAAACTGAGACCCTATATTTATTCTACTATGCACCCCGATACGATGCCTCATTCAGAGGATTTTGATCTTTCCTTCAAAGTGTTCCATGAGCTCATGGCCCAAAAGGTCACCGAGATCCTCCTGATATCCAGCCCCTATGAAGCCTTTATTATGGAGGAAGAGGGCCGCCTGGCGGAGAGAATCATCCATGAATACCGGGGTCTGAATCTCTCGCGTCCCCCCATGCTCACCTGGGTATCTACGGCCCGCGAAGCACTGGATATCCTGTCTGAGAAAAATTTTGATCTCGTCATTACCATGCCCCAGGTCGATGAAATGGATGCCTATGTTCTGGGTCGAAAAATAAAGGCCATCCACCCTGATCTTCCGGTCTATTTGATGATTCAAAATACCAGCAAACACCTCCTTGAGCAAAAATATGACGATCGCAGTTCGATTGACCGCCGTTGTGTCTGGTATGGCAATACGGATCTGCTGCTGGCAATGATAAAAAATATAGAAGACCGCATGAACGTTGCTTATGATACCGAACGCGCCAGGGTCAGGGTCATTATTCTGGTGGAAGATTCCCCCATTTACTATTCATCACTGCTGCCGCTGCTCTATAAAGAAATCGTCACCCAAACCCAGGCGGTGATGGAAGAGTCGGTCAATGATGAGCACCGCATTCTCAGGATGCGGGCACGACCCAAAATTCTTGTGGCCGAAAATTATGAAGAAGCGCTCGATCTATACCGGCAGTACCGACCCTATTTGCTTAGCGTTTTTTCGGACGTCCGCTTTCCGACAAATGGCCGGATGGATGACAAGGCCGGCTTTAGGCTGTTGTCCATGATCCGGCAGGATAATCCCGATCTGGCGCTTCTCAACCTCAGCTCGGAAGAATCCAACCGTCAGCAGGCCGAAAAGATCCCCGCGGTTTTTTTAAATAAAAATTCACCCACCCTGCATTCGGAAATTCGCAGTTTTTTTATAAACTATCTGGGCTTTGGCGATTTTGTGTTTCGCTTTCCGGACGTCCAGGAAATTGCTAGAGCCTCCAATTTACGCGAGATGGAAAAGATCCTTCCATCCATCCCGGACGAATCCGTATTTTACCACGGCCAGCGCAATCATTTTTCAAGCTGGCTGATGGCCCGCTCCGAGGTGATGCTGGCCTCCAAGCTCAAACCGGTGAAGGTCAGCGATTTTCCAAACGCCGGCGATCTCAAAAAATATCTGGCCAGCTGTATTTACGAACGGCGCAAAGGGCGCCAGAAAGGGCTGATCACCGAACTGGTCACCGGCTCATTTGATCCGGATGCAGATTTTATAAAAGTCGGTAAAGGGTCTCTCGGCGGCAAGGCCAGAGGGCTGGCCTTTATCTCCACCCAGCTCAAAGAGAACCCGGATTGGCAGAAAAAGTTTGAAAATGTGGACATCCAGGTCCCCAAATCACTGGTCCTGTCCACAGACGGGTTTGATGCCTTTGTCAATGAAAATAACCTTAAAGAGCTTGCGACTGCGGACCTCAGTGACGAGGAAATCACCAGGCTTTTTCTGGCGGCTCATTTCCCCGAGTCGCTGGTAAGTGATCTTGAGCTGTTTATCCGCCAGGCTCGCTATCCCCTGGCCGTGCGTTCTTCCAGCCTCCTCGAAGATGCGCAGTTTCAGCCCTTTGCCGGAATTTATAAAACCTGCATGCTGCCCAACAATCACCATGACCGGTCGGTGCGCCTTGAGCGACTGATTATGGCCGTTAAGCTGGTGTATGCGTCGACTTACTTTCAGACGCCCAAAGCTTATGCCCGAAGTTCATTTCACCGCATGGAAGACGAAAAAATGGCGGTTGCGATTCAGCAGTTAACCGGTTCGGCCTGCGGCGACTATTTTTATCCGGCCATATCCGGTGTCGCTCAATCCTATAATTTTTATCCGATCGCACACCTGGAGCCGGAAGAGGGCATCGCCCATATCGCCCTGGGACTGGGCAAAACCGTTGTCGAGGGGGGGACATCGTTGCGGTTTTCGCCCCGCTATCCGCAGTTTCTGCCCCAATTTTCAACCGTGGATGACATTCTTAAAAACTCACAGCGGAATTTTTATGCCCTGAAGATGACGGATTTCCCGAAAGACTTCGGCGCCAACGAAGATGCCACCCTGGCCAAGCTGAATGTCGATGATGTCAGCGATCACCCGGCGGTGAGGCACCTTGCCAGCACTTATTCTCAGCAGGAGCACCGGATCAGAGACGGCGCCCAGACCGGCGGCTATCTTGTAATGACCTTCGCCAATATATTAAAATACCATGCCTTTCCTTTGGCGGATATTCTTGCTGATGTTCTGGAAATCGGCCGCAAGGGGATGGGGTGCCCGGTGGAAATAGAATTTGCCGTGAATCTGCCACTGAGCGCCGGTCAGAGG
>JBATKU010000367.1:0-2688 GCA_049669725.1 Desulfobacterales bacterium | reverse complement strand
AATCTTGAGTGACCATTCGGTTTTTATATTAATTGGTCAAATTCACCGCGATTTGCATAATAGTGCCTTTGTCTTAGCTGAGAAAATAAAACACGATAAAACTATTTCCATCAAAGATTACGATGTTTTCATAGCTAAGGAACAGGATTTCTCCAAAAGGATTTTTGACTTAAGAGATGAACTTCGTGAAATCCTATTTGAATTTGATTCTCTGACAGACACTTTCAACCGTCAGGCTTTCTTTCGGATTCTCTCCTACGAATATGAACGAGCATCACGTACAGGTCAACCATGTTGCATTTGTATGGTTGACCTTGATCATTTCAAAACCATAAATGATACCTATGGCCATCTGGTTGGCGATAAGGTGTTGCAGGTCGTTGCACACTACTTAACCGATAAACTGCGCCCCTATGATTCGATATGTCGTTACGGCGGTGAAAAATTTCTTGTCTGTTTACCAAGTACGAAGCTGGACAAGGCCAAGAAAATTGTGAACCGGTTGCGGATTGGGTGATTCTCGCTACCTATTGACTTGGATAAAGACAAACAGTTGAACATTACAGTTTCTTTCGGTATTGCAAAAATGGCGACCAACATCCCTCTAAATGGCAATATTATCCGTGCCGATGAGGCACTATACGCTGCAAAGCATGGCGGACGTAATCAAGCTATCGCATATGAAGAGATCAGGCCGGACTCGAAAAATGGTCGAAGGAAAATAAAGTAAACGTACTCGCTCTGAAAAGGTGATGACATAAAAAGATCAACTGAGAAAACCTGGCAAATTCACAGCAATAAAAGTAAAGTAGGTAAGAAACAAGCTCTATTGTTCAATCGTGCCTTGGTTTGAAACCAATCCTGTCAAAGGGATTGACAACGCTGGATGAAATATTCCTCAAGTGGGAATTAATCCGCTTAAGCCATCGGAAATACAAAGCTAAAGAAACGGCGTCGCCGCTGCCAATGTTCTTATCATCTTCTTTTATCAGCCGGAAAAGACAATCATCGCAAACGCGACTCACCCATTCGTATTCTTTCAACAGTTGGAGGGCAGTCTTTTCATCTGCGGATTCAAAACAGCTTTTCGTACGAATGAAATTGTCCTCCACCGCAGTTTCCACTCGTTGAAGATCTGCCTCAAATTTTTCCCCATGTAATCTACGTGAGTGATTCATGGCCAGTTCTATCATATTCTTTGTATAATCACCGATTCTTTCAATATTGATGACGATGCTTACCAGGACCAATCCTGATGGCAGTCTTTCCACTCCGCATATTGTTAGATGCTTAAAGACATGCCGTCGCACTTCGCGCTGGTAACGGTTCACTTCGGCATCTCTATCATAAATATCAATGTCTACTTGATCACTGTCGGTGTATCTGAGTGAAGTCTTCGCTTTCAAAAACATAGATAGGGTGATATCTAACATCATAGAGGAGCGCCGATAAGCCCGATCCATCAGTGAATCTTTTTGGAAAAGATGCCGCCATTCTTTGAACATTGTCCAGCTCCTTTATCTAAAAAAATAAATACCCAACAATGGAACAATAAAAAACATAATTATTATATAGCCAAACGGAATAATTTTATGTCTCATCGAATATTGAGAAAATGAGCGGGCCACAAAAATGGGAGCACATTTTAGAGGCCACCAGATAATCATACCAGAAATATTAAAGAGTAAATGAGAAAAGGCCACGGTGATCGCAGCCAGATTTCCAGTGACGAGGGCAGCTAGAATGGCAGTTACTGTCGTTCCGATATTGCTACCCAACGTATATGGGAAAACTTGCTTCAGCGTGAGAACGCCCGCAGCGGCCATCGGTACAACCAAAGATGTGGTTATTGAACTGCTTTGCACCATCACTGTTAACAGTAAACCAACGAGAAAGGCATGGAAAGCCGTTTTGAATAGAAATCTGTCGAACCAAACTTCGGCTTTCTTTACAACCAGAACTCTCAACGCATCAACCATCATTTTCAACGAGAAGAGGAGCAACAACAGTGATAATATAAAGATAATGAAGGGATAACTTCCAAGATGTTCTTTCAGAAAATCAACCAGCGGATACGTCAACATTTTTACAGGACTAAGCAAAGTTAGGGCACCGATATATTGAAAAGCCTCTCCCATGAAAGTGGCACTTATATTTAGAAAATTTGTAGCAATCTGAATTGGAAATAAAACTAAAACTGCAAAGATATTAAAAATGTCGTTAACGATAGCAGCGGAAAATGCTCGATTGAATTCATTACTGCGATTAATGTATGGCAGGGAAACCAGGGTGTTTGTAACTGATGTGCCGATATTGGCACCCATAATAATTGGAATAGCGGATGAAATTTCCAAAGCACCGCTGGCCACCATTCCAACCACAATAGAGGTAGTTGATGAAGAGGACTGTATTATGGAAGTTGCCAATATCCCGATAAAAAGACCAGCAACGGGATTTGTCGTAGTGTAAATGAGCGACCTGGCGAATTCCTTTCCGAACATCTTCAGGGAAGCGCTCATCAATTCCAGGCTGAAAATAAACAGATAGAGGAAAATAATTAACAAAATGAGCCGGAGAAGAAACTCGTGTCGCGTATTCCACTCTCTTATTCTTTCTTCAAAGGTGACATGCATACCGTCATCCTTCGAGAAAGCCCCCTTACATTGTTTCCATAAGCACATACTCATG
>JBATKU010000366.1:0-1748 GCA_049669725.1 Desulfobacterales bacterium | reverse complement strand
CCTTTGTGTTAATAAATTTGAACATAGAGTATAATATAAATTACATAATGTCAAATATAATATACATATTAAATAAACACTGACTATTTAAAATTGATTTCGGCAGACTGCTTATGGCAGTGGGTGGCGAGACTTTTTAGCTGGTTCTGGACGAGTGCGAATGCCCCCATACGCGGATATAGTCCTTCAGTGTCCGGCTCTCGAACACGTTTTCTTCAAAATGCGCACTGATCAGATCGCCGAGTGAAATAATTCCCGCCAGTTTGCCGTTGTCCAAAATGGGCAAATGCCGGATATGGTGCTTTGTCATAACGCCCATCACGTAGTTAAGATCATCGTCCGGGACACCAATGATCACGTCTTTCGTCATAATTTCCTTAACGAGATACGGGCAAACAGGGCGTTCCTGGGCCGGTGCGTTTTCCAGGTGGGTGCAACTATCTCCGCAACATTTCAGGAAATCCCTTTCCGTGACGATACCGGCTATCCGGCGGTCCTCCCCGGTCACAATCAGGGCACCGAAACCATGCCGATTAACCTTTACGATAGCGGCGTGAACACTCTCGCCGGCATCTATCGTGACAACCTCGGTGCCTTTTTCCTGAAGAATATCTTTGATTTGCATTGTGTATTTCCGTATTGCATGAAAAAAGCACGATGAAGTTTCCGAAGATTTGCGCTCTTCTCACAAATTACAAAAGACAGTGTTTATTGATGGGCAATGCTATGCTCAAAATGGCGGGTAAAAATTGATTTAAGTCAGTTGCTTGCGTATTTAGTACTCAAACTGTGCTGATATGAGGGGATTTTCATGACTGCCATCCGCCAACCCACACGTTGGAATCCTTTAATTCTTGCCAGTCAATTGGAAAAACGCGTCGGGTCATCACTGCTTCCATCAGGCAATGAATGACGTTGCCGTCCTCGCCGTACTCCACTTCTGTAATCACGAAGTGTTTTTCCCTTTTCGTCGGGTTTACAGCGGTCCACTTGCTGTGGAGTAACTTTTTTTGGTTAACTGAATTCATAAACCGGACGGACAGTCACCCGGCAAATTCGGTATATTTCTTTGCGTTACCCCTGGATTTCTCCACCGGGTATTTTTGTTCATTGAGTTCGATTTTGGCGAACGCAGCGGCCAGCAAATCAATATCAAGTTTATCCGCAAGGCGAACCAGGTAAAGCAGCGTATCGGCCAGTTCGGTAGCCACTTCATCAAGCTTGTAGCGCGGAAGATTTTTGCTTTGATCCTCGGTGAGCCATTGAAGGTGCTCGGTAATCTCCGCAACTTCCACACCGAGTGCCATGCAAAGGTTTTTGGGTGAGTGAAACTGATTCCAGTCGCGTGTATCCGCAAAATCACGCAGACGGTGTTTTAACATATCGAGGTCGGCGTTACTCATGCTTGGATTGTCCTTAAAATATCGGGGAAACCATTTGCGGCTCGCGTGTTTTATCTGGCCTGGGTGAAAGTCGTCTCGCAGTTACAGTTATTAATAAGTTTATAATTCCAGAATAATCGAAATGTAATAAAATTTTCATCGTTAAAAAATCAATCCGCCTGGATAGTCCAATTCTCGGAGCAACAATTCTGCACGAGGAATTCCATCAGGTTATCCATGCTTGCATCCTCGGCCCTGCAAACCAGGCTGCGGCTGTCGCGTTGCTGGCTAAGCAGGCCAGCGTTAACCAGCTTGGCAATGTGGTGTGAAAGCGTTGATGCGGGTATATTGAGTGCGTCCCTGATA
>JBATKU010000365.1:0-1754 GCA_049669725.1 Desulfobacterales bacterium | reverse complement strand
GGGGGGCGTATCGATTGGGCACCTGGAAGCTGTCGGATGCGGGCCAAGATGGGCCGACTGTCAGCGTCGATGGTATATTCGGGGTTCGTTACACCTATCTCGACATCGATCTCGACTTTAAAAGAATCAGGGGTGTTTCCGGCCACAAAGATTGGTTTGACCCGCTCATCGGGGCCCGGGCCTTCTTCGATCTTTCCGAGCGCTGGAGCCTTTCGATGCATGGAAATGTCGGTGGATTCGGCGTCGGCTCCGATTTCACCTGGGGTGCAATGGGCACGATTGGTTATCATTTCCGCCTGTTCAGTGAAAAAAATAACGCCCGGGCGGCCGCCGGTTACCGTGCCATCTACCAGGATTACACAGACGGCAGCGGCGACGACAAGTTTGAGTGGGACGTTACCTTTCATGGGCCGATTCTGGGACTTGTTATTGAATTTTAATTCATTAATGCAGAACCATTCAAAATTCAGTAAAACCTTAACAGAAAGGAGTTTAGTATGATTCGAGGTTTCAATTATGCAACCATTTTGGTAGTTTTAAGTGTATTTTTAGTGCCAGGGGCAACTGCTGCAGACCTGTCTGCGGAATACCTTTATGGCCGCTGGGTGATTGACAAGCAGAACTGCAGTTCGCCGGATTCCGAGTACATTGAATTCAACAAAAACGGTACGTTTGAAGGGATGCGAACCGGCAAAGCTGAGATCGTCGGATTCTGGGGGCTAAAAGAGGGGATCATAGATCTTCACATGGTAACCTCGCCGGGCTTTTTTGATGACCTCCACAAAGATTTAGCAGAGTTTGGAGGTATCTACAGCTATCTCCAGGGCCGTATGGTCATCTTCAATACCCAAAACAAAAGCTTCAAAGCGTTTGGCGTGATTGGAGATGAGATTAAGCGAGCGTCGGCCGTTAGGTGTCCGTAAATGCTCCGGCATCTCGTCAAAAAATTTTCGCCACCAAGACACTAAAGCACAAAGATAAATTTTAACAAACCATTTTACTTCGTGCCTTTGAGTCTTTGTGGCCATTTTTCCGGTTTTTCCGGGTAAGGAGAAAAAAGATATGAACACGATAAGCAAAAAATTATCAATCAACGTCAACAAGATTATGGTTTTTACGGTTGCAATTACCATTTGTTTTACCATGGTGCCGGGCTTCAAGATCGAAGCGCGGGCCGATAAAGGCGCAGCTTTTCTTGGCGGTATGGTAGCCGGTCATGTAATCGGCGGTGCCGTGAGACGCGACAGAATACGGACCGCTGCTGCTGTGGAAATGGCCAATCAACCGCGCACGGTCCAGCAGGCTGCCCCTGCGCCTGCCCCGGCTCCCGCGGCCAAGCCAACGGCCCAGCAAAGGCTCGATCAATTGGACAAGCTGGCTGCCGGCGGATACATCACACCAGAGGAGTACAAGGCCAAAAAGAAGGCTATTTTGGATAGTATGTAAATAGACACGCCGTCACAAAAACTTGCCTATCTAAATTTAGAGCAAATTATGCACTTTTATTCTATATTCTCTCTTATGACACTGGCGCATGTGCTGATCATTATCGGTGTGTCCGTTCGTGTCATCAAGGTGCGGCTTCCGGTGGCGACATCTCTGGCCTGGCTGATCCTGGTATTCTTCGTGCCTTTGGTGGGTGCAATTGCCTACCTGGTTCTGGGTGAGAAGCGTTTGGGGCATAAATTTGCGGCTCGGTCCAAGACCATAAAGGCGCGTTATGACCGCTGGCTGCAGGATCTGCCGCCGGAAAT
>JBATKU010000364.1:0-2083 GCA_049669725.1 Desulfobacterales bacterium | reverse complement strand
ACTCACATAGTCTACTACCATGAACCCGTTGCGACTTCGCAACGGGTTTTTTCGTCCTCCTTTCAGGATCGTATCCATCAATTGAATTCCTTATATTAGAACCATGAATTCAACAACGCTTAGTGTATTTATCTGGGGAATCTATGTTCTCCTAAGTGGAATTATGTTGCTTTTGTTTCCTAAAGCTACTTTATCCCTGTTTGGACATGCAGCACCTAAGGATCACTGGGTAAGGGTGGTCGGTATATTGGCTCTTTCACTTGGATACTTCTACATAGTTGCTGCTCAAAATGAACTGGTAAGTCTATATTGGGCTTCTATCTTTGCAAGATTTGCAGGATTTCTCGGTTTTGCATCTCTGGTAGTATTTAAGAAAGCAAAATCCAAATTAATACTATTCGGAATTATTGATGTTCTTGGTGCTTGATCATGTCCCATTTCTAGTTGAAATTCCTTTCTGAGAGGTTCGTTTTTGAATTTCTTTTAAAATGGTTTTTTGCATTATTTCTAGATTCTTAAAGTTATTCACTTTTCTCATTTTTATTTCAATCTCAAGCAAAGCCGCTGCTATCCATCGATACCGTTCTTTTGAGTTTTTCCAGGACTTTACCTTATTCAAGTATTTTCCTATCTGTGAGTTCAGATTTTCAATACAGTTAGTTGTAGCAAAACTCCTGGAAAAATCCTCATTTAAGCCTAATCGATGCAAGGTCAAAATATCCTCCAGACCCTCTTCCAGTGATCTGGCCGCTGATACATTTATCACCTCCAGATCCCGCTTAAGTTCTTTCAGAGATTCCCTGGCCTCCTTGTGACTCTCCTTGCTTATGGCCTGCTGGTATTTGCGTTTGACGGCTGTATGATCTTTCTCCGGAATATACCTGAGGATGTTTTCCTGCTTATGCCACTGGCAGCGTTGTATGACTGCTTTATGGCCAAAACTTTCTTCTATGGCCTTACGGATCCCCTTGCTTCCATCGATCACACACAGCAACCCTTCTTCCCAGGCCAGGCCCCGTTCCTTCAGATTGGTTAACATATCCTTGATGGGTACCGAGTTTTCTGTTGTCGCCTGAACAAAACCCAAAGGAACCTTCTCTCCTTGAAGGGTAACACCCATACAGATAATGATCTGCTCTTTGGATAAATACTTCCCATCAATAAACAATGAAATTATCTGCAAATGCTCTAGGCTCCTGCTTTCAAATTCCTTGAGCTTTTCCTCGGTGCGGTCAATAAATGACCGGGATATAGAGCTCTTGCTCATTCCAAAGCCTTCTCCAAGGTGATCAATAACCTTGGCATAATCACGCATGCTCAGTCCCAGCAAAACTCCGTTAATCAACTGTTCTGTTGGCTCCGGCAGATGCTTCAGATCTTCATACCGGTCCAGCATCGTGTTTTTGTCTTGATCGTTATCATATAACCTGGGCACATCAATCTTGAGCTTCTGGTCTCCAATACGCACACTCCCGGGATTAAAACCCCACCGGCTGTAGCGTCCATCATAGGGCTTTTCCCGTTTATAACGGACCCCGGCTTTCTGTGTCACTTCTTCCTCCAATAGCTCATTAATCATGATTTGACAAATGCTTAAATGGTTCTGCAGCAATGAAATTTTAATATCTACTGATTGCTCCTGCAACCAGGATAAATTCCGTCGGTTTAATTGCCTATCTTTACTCTTAGGTTCCATGTTAATTTAATTTTTTAGTCAATTTTAAATTTAACATTTTATGGAACCTCTCGGAAGAATCAGCTCATCAAAGGCTGATTCTTCCTTTCTAAATTTCAACTAAGTTTGGGACAACATCTGGTGCTTTGTGGACCTTAATTACCTTAACAATTTAGTATTAGAAATTACATCAGGATGGGCACAACAAATGAACTTGCGCAATATATCAGGCAATATTTTGGTGCTGCAGACCAGGAGTTGGAAATCATTTCATCATTCTTTCATGAGGAAAACTTGGACGAAAGCGAGTTCTTCTTGCGGAAAGGACGCAGGTCCGACCGCATGGCCTTCCTCCGCAGTGGCATCATCCGGGAATGGGTAGAGGTGGAGGGCAAGGAAATTACCAAG
>JBATKU010000363.1:0-2524 GCA_049669725.1 Desulfobacterales bacterium | reverse complement strand
TGTTGTTCAAGACCGGCGTATTTGGCCTTTTTAAGGTCTATGGAAAGGCCCAATAAAAATTTAATTTCTGCCGGGGTAAAATCCAGCAGTTTCAAAAAATGTCGGTTTCTCAAATTGAAAGCCATTTCTAACCTCCTCGGTAGTATCCTAATGTTATGAGTTCATTTTTTTGAAAAACCGTCAACAGCACCCCGGTTTTAGCGGGAAAGATGCTGGTATTGACTGTATTTCGGTCTAAATTATGAAATTTGGAATGTTCTAATTGGGTTAATCCGCCTGAGGGGGACTAACTCACTTCAAATTACCTTTCAGATGATGCTGCGCCCAACTAAATTCAGGCCATACAGTTGCCGACATAAACATTTATAATTCCGGTCGGCACCCCCCGCCGAAAATGCCTGCATATTGTTGGACGGTAATGGAAGGATATAATCTATCGTTGCCCAATGTGGTGCTCCAAGTTGGCAAATATTAAATAAAGAGCAAATAGAATGCCAGAAGCTGAAAAGAAGTGAAAAAATATTTTTACTATTTATTTTGAATAGTTATCCTGAGTGAAAATCAGGATGAACTTCTTTAAAAGGATAAATTATGTAGCATCGCACACTTGTGTTGACTAACAAAACTGTGCGATGCTACACGTTGTCGGCAGGTCTGCTGATTTTATATTTTTCAAATCGACGGTACATGGTCCAACGGCTGATCCCGAGAAGGCGGGCTGCCTTGGAAATATTCCAATCGGTTTTCTCCAGGGCATTACGGATGGCCTCGGGGTCATCATCCCGACGATTTTCAAGCAACAGCTTGTTAATACGCATAGGCGTAAACTCCCGGATTTCAATGGGAATATGTTCCAGCTGGATCGTGTGATTCCGACAAAGCACAAAGGCCCTTTCGATGGCGTGTTCCAGCTCGCGAACGTTGCCCGGCCAGGCATAGTTCATAAATACCTGCAGAACCTCATCCGAAACGCCGCTGATGTTCTTCTCATAACTTTTTTGAAAAACTTCACAAAAATGGTTGATCAATAGGGGGATATCTTCATACCTTCCGCACAGCGGCGGAAGATTAATTTCGATGACGTTGAGGCGGTAATAAAGGTCTTCCCTGAATTCGCCGGTTCTGAGGGCCGCTTTTAAATCTCGATTGGTGGAAGCCAGCACCCGGGTATCGACTTTTCGCGGTTTCGACTCCCCCACCCGGTCAAACTCTTTTTCCTGGAGCACCCGCAATAATTTCAACTGGATCAGAGGAGAGACATCACCTATCTCATCCAGCAGAATGGTACCGCCGTCGGCCGCCTCGAAACGACCGATTTTATCTCTGTCGGCACCGGTAAATGCCCCCTTGACATGGCCGAACAATTCACTTTCAAGCAAGCTTTCAGCCAGCGCTGAACAATTAACGGTCACAAAAGGACCGTTTGCTCGCACACCGCCGTAGTGCAACGCTTTAGCCGCCATCTCCTTGCCGGTTCCGCTGCCGCCCGTTATTAAGACGGTCGTTGTCTGGTTGGCCAGCGTTTGCAAAAGATCGTAAACCTTTTGCATCTTCTCACTCTTACCGATAATATTATGAAAATGATGACGCTCTTTTAATTCCTCTTCCAGGTGGGTCAGGCGGGTAATATCCCGGATAACCAGTACCGCTCCCATAAAATTCCCCCCGCTGTCCATCAGCGGGGAGCAGTTGACCATGGCGATCATCTTGCTACGATCCTGGTGGCCGCATTCAATCTGGTAGTCCTGAACGGTGGTTCTGGTTTTCAGGGTTTCCTGCAATACTTCAAGACATGACTGATCGCACTCAGTGGTGCAGTCGGCAAAGGCCTGACCGTTATTTAGTTTGAACCCGCAAATTTTCTCGGCCGCCTTGTTCGCCTCGATCACCTTCATTTCGGTGTCAACCGTGATAATGGCATCCTGGACACTGCTGAAGATCGACTCCAGGCGGCTGCGGTGCCGCTCCAATTCTTCTTCAAATTGCTTGTTTTCAATGGCCCGGGTAATAATTTGAGCTGCGGTGGTCAGGATGTAAACATCCTCATCGACCCATTTGCGGTGGTAGCGACATTCATCAAACCCCATAAATCCATAGAGGTCGCCCTTGATGAAGAGGGGGACGTTTAAAGTGGATTTGACATCAGCGGCCAGCAAGCGCTCCCTGTACTGGTCACCTGGTATATCCCGGGTGTTTTCAAAATTGATAATTTTGCCGTCTTTAAGATGCTTGGTCCCCCAGGGGATGGTGATCTTCAGCTCATCCAGTGCCGCCAGGGTCGTGATGCCCCTGGCTACCCATTCGCAAATGCATGAAAATGTAGCAGACACCGGTTGGTAGGTAAAAATAAAGATACGACTGACATCCAGAATACCTCCCATGCTCCCCAGGGAAGCATCTAAAAATACGCCCAGGTCATCGACCGAAACAGCACGCTCTGAAATGCCGGCCAGCATTTTTTCGTATGCGATGCGCTTTTTCAGCTTTTCTTCTGTCTGCATGGGGTAGGCCTTCGTCATTTAAT
>JBATKU010000362.1:0-1654 GCA_049669725.1 Desulfobacterales bacterium | reverse complement strand
GCCGGGCTCCAATGTGATAAAGTAGCCGAAGTTTTCTTTTTTTTCCAAAATGCCTTCAAGAGCCTGGCCGGCCGTGTATTTTTCTGAAACATCGACCCAAGGATCACCTTCGGCGTCTCTGATACTCAAGGATAAACGCCTTTTTTCAAGATCAACTTCCTTGATCATGACCGACACGGTTTCACCGATGGAAACCTCGTCTTCGGGCTTTAAAACCCGCTTTTTATAGCTCATTTCACTGATATGAACCAACCCTTCGATGCCGGCGGCAACTTCCACAAAAACACCGAAATTTGTGCAGCGCGTGATGGTTCCCAAAACTTTCTGCCCCTCATGAAAATTTTCGCCGGCACTCTCCCAGGGATCCTCAATGAGTTGCTTCACCGACAAGCCGATTTTCAACAGTCCGGGCTTTTTATCAGGTTCGATGCCGATGACTTTGACTTGCACGGCATCTGCCACGTTGACCATGGTTTCGGGTGTCGCCGTTTTTGACCAGCTGAGCTCTGATACATGAACCATTCCTTCCACCCCTTCAGCCAGCTTCACAAAAGCGCCGAAGGGCATTATCCTGGTTACGGTGCCGTTCATGACGTTTCCGACACTCAAAGTTTCATAAAATGCTTTTCTCGCCTTTTCCTGTTCCCGAGCGAGCAGTGCGCGTCTGGAAACGACGATATTTTTGCCGTTTTCTTCGAAAGTGGTAATTAAAAATTCGAAGGTTTTGCCCACATAATCCGCGGGATCTTCGACAAAATCGAGGGCCACCTGGCTTATCGGACAAAATGCTTTGCGCTGTAGAACTTCAACGCGTAAACCGCCCTTGCACGTTTCCAGGAATTTAGCCTCCACCGGTACGGCCTTTTCATAGGCCTCCCTTAACATGTGTAGACCACCGATACCCGATACCGCTTTGGACAATTTGATCTCTTCTTCAGACAGCGCCACAACATACAGCTCCAGTATGTCACCTTCTTGGAGCGCCAACTGTCCATTTTTATCGAGCAATTCAGCTTTGTCCACCACGCCGTCAATTTTGGTGCCCGTATCGATAAAAACAGAATCCCTGCCAATGGAAACAATTTTTCCACGGATTTTATCGCCAATTCCTACCTCGGCATCAGATGGGGGGCTATAAGCATCGAGCATCTCGGCAAAGCTCTCTTCACTCTCTTCATTTTCTTCATTGTCAGTGTCGTCAAAATGATCCGTCATAATCTATGCTCCTTCGGTTTTATCGTCCTAGAATAACCATCAATCATGCATTAACAGGGCATCTTAATATTTTTAAGAGTTAGTTTCAAGAATATAACACACCTATCATTTTCTTCAGATAATTTCCCACCTAATTTTCATATTACATTGACAAATTGACGGTCATGTAATAAATATTCAAAATAAATCGCATAGTTATAAATCCTTAGGCCAAAAACCGAAAAAATTGGTGACGACGAATACCGGGAGACTCCATGAAGGACCGTGGCGGATATTTAATGGAAGGTGACGAGGAGGCGCTGCGGCTGGATGTCAAGACCGACGCTAAAACAGCTGAAAAGCAAGCGTTGTGGGCCGGCATTAAACCCGGTATGCGCATTGCCGATATAGGTTGTGGTGCAGGTAAAACCACTTTTCATTTAAACAGACTGGCTCAGCC
>JBATKU010000361.1:0-12175 GCA_049669725.1 Desulfobacterales bacterium | reverse complement strand
GGGGGGGATTGTCTGCACTTCGGTTGCGTGCCCAGTAAAACCCTGATTAAAACCGCTCATGTCTACCATTGGATGAAAAACTCCGAAAAATTCGGTTTGCCCGCCATAGATTTGCCACCGGTGGACTTCCGGGAAATCTCAAAAAGAATAAAGTCGGTTATCGGCACCATTCAGCACCACGATTCCAAAGAGAGATTTTGCAATCTCGGTGCCCGGGTGGAGTTTGGTCAGCCGACCTTTATAGACGAGCACAGTATCCGGTTAAACGGAGATATCTATTCGGCCAAAAAATGGGTGATTGCCACCGGATCTTCGCCCGTGGCCCCGCCCATCAGGGGACTAGATAAAACCCCCTATATTACCAACAAAGAAATTTTTTACCTGGATCACCTGCCCAAATCCATGATCGTGCTCGGGGGAGGACCCATCGGCACCGAAATGGCCCAGGCTTTCTGTCGGCTGGGCACCAAAGTTTCCCTGGTGAATCGGGCGCCTCAAATCCTGGTAAAAGAAGATGCCGATATGGCGGATGCGGTCAAAGATGTTCTCAGCGCCGAAGGCGTAAATTTTTATCTCAACAGCTCAATCGAAGAAGTCAGCGACCTGGGCCATGAAAAAGAGGTCAAGATTAAAACCAGGGAAGGCAATACCATCTGTCTGAAAGCCGAAACCGTCCTGGTGGCTCTGGGAAGAGCCGCCAACATCAATGATCTCGGGCTTGAAAAAATCGGTGTAGAATATACGCTCCGGGGCATAAAGGTTGACAATCGCCTGAGAACCAATCTCAAGCACATTTATGCTGCCGGGGATGTCAATGGCGGCTTTCAGTTCACCCATGCCGCCGGCTATGAAGGCGGCATCGTCATAAGCAATGCCATATTCCGGCTTCCGCGCAAGGTCGATTATACATTTCTACCCTGGTGCACCTACACCGATCCTCCCCTCGGCAGCATCGGCATGAATGAAAAAAGTGCTGAGGCAGCCGGCATCAAATATAACGTCTGGGCCGAAGAATTTAAAGACAACGATCGAAGTCTGGCTGAAGGAGAAACCATCGGAAAAATTAAAATGCTCCTGGATGAAAAAGAAAAGCCGATCGGTGTCCAGATACTGGGCCCCCATGCGGGTGATCTGCTCGGTGAATGGGTGGCAATCCTAAACGGAAAAGTAAAGCTCTCGACCCTTGCTGCGGCCATACACCCCTACCCGACTATTGGAGAAATCAACAAAAAGGTGGCCGGCACTTATTTTTCACCGAAAATTTTTTCGGAAAAAGTGCAAAAGGGATTAAAGTTTTTCTTTCATCTGAAGGGAAGAGCTTGCGCCGAAGATGCCTGCAGTGAATAAGTATCGGCAACTAATCGCTGAGTTTTTACTTTTTTGTTTTGCTTTCAATCCGGCAGCGATTGGTAAAAAATGAATATCGAATATTGAATTACGAATGTCGAAGTATCGAAAAGAACACTGTTTAGAACTCAATTAGGCCAGGAGCACATCATAATGGAAGCAAGTGAAGCGAAATCATCAAAAAATCGCAGCCAAGCAGTCGTGAAAGCACTTCTATTATTGGCATTTGTCGTGGTCGCCGTCTCAGTTGTCCGCTTTACTCCTGTAAAAAATTATTTCAGCGCCGAGGCACTGAGCAATTTACTCGGGACCGCCGGGTTTTGGGCACCACTGGTGTTTGTAATTATTTATGCTGCGGGTGTCTGCTTATTTTTGCCGGGAACTCTTTTGACCGGTCTGGGGGCCGCAATTTTTGGTGCCTACTGGGGATTTGTATATGTATGGTTTGGCGCCATGATTGGCTCCAGCGCAGCGTTTTGGATCGGTCGAACCCTTGGGAGGGAATTTGCCGCCTCTTTAATCGGAAACAGGTTGAAAAAATATGATGATGCCATCGAACGCAACGGGTTTGCCGCCGTATTGTATCTGCGCCTGGTGTATTTTCCGTTCACGCCTATGAACTTCGGCATGGGATTAACCAGAGTTCATTTCCGGGACTATTTTTTCGGAACAGCACTCGGAATCATCGTAGGGACCTTTATATTCACTTTTTTTATCGGAACACTCAAAGCGGTCTGGATCTCCGGCAACTGGACCGAGCTGATATCCTTCAAGGTTTTTTTCTCAATTGCCCTTTTTGTCTTCTCCTTTTTTATCCCCAAGATCATAAAAAAAGTGAAAGGGGATGAAAAGCCCGGCCGGCCTGAGGAATAGTTGTGATGACCGAAACTCACATCAACAACAGACCGCAATTAACCGGCCGACGGCGGCCGGGTCACCCGATTTGCAGTGGACGATATTTAACAATGGTGCTATAGCACATTAATCTGGATGAGAAATCATTGGAGGAAAAAAGCATGTCTAAGCTGGCAGAGCTTGAAAAATTAGGACAGTCTGCTTGGTTTGATTTCATTCGTCGTTCCCTGATCACATCGGGTGAGCTGAAGGAATTAATTAAAAAAGGTGTTCGAGGTATCACCTCAAATCCGGCCATTTTTGAAAAGGCTATTGCGGGAAGTAACGATTATGATGAAGATATCCAAAAGCTGACCCAATCCGATAAAAGCCTATATGAAATCTATGAGGCCCTTGCGTTTGAAGATATCGGCCGGGCTGCCGATCTGCTCAAAGAGACTTATGATACCTCCGGCGGCATCGATGGTTACGTCAGCCTCGAGGTAAATCCTCATCTGGCCAACGAAACTGAAAAAACCATCCAGGAGGCCATCCGCCTTTATGAAACCTTAGGGCGCCCGAATGTAATGATTAAAGTGCCGGCCACCGCCGCCGGCCTTCCGGCCATC
The DNA here is from genome assembly GCA_049669725.1 of Desulfobacterales bacterium. Classification (GTDB taxonomy): domain Bacteria; phylum Desulfobacterota; class Desulfobacteria; order Desulfobacterales; family JAFDCJ01; genus JAFDCJ01. The sequence goes on along the minus strand of JBATKU010000361.1, from coordinate 9,365 downwards.
ACTGAATTGATAGCCGCCGGGGTGAATGTTAACGTGACCCTGATCTTCGGACTAGAAAACTACAGGGCGGTTGCCGACGCCTATATTGCCGGCCTGGAGAAATTGGCGGCCACCGGCCCGACGGTGGGCGCAGGACATCCGGTCAACGAGGTGGCTTCGGTGGCCTCGTTTTTTGTCAGCCGTTTGGATTCGGTTATTGACAAAGAGTTGGAAAAATTGAACCAGAAACTAATGCTGGGAAAATCAGCAATTGCGAATTCCAAACTGGCCTACGCCGAATTTAAACAAATATTCAGCGGCTCCCGCTGGCAGTCTCTAAAGGATCAAGGGGCCCGGGTACAGCGGGTGTTGTGGGCCAGTACCAGCACCAAAAATCCAGACTTTGTCGACACCCTGTATGTGGACGAACTCATCGGCCCGGATACTGTCAACACCATTCCACCGGCAACCCTGGACAGTTTTATGGATCACGGCCGGGTGGCTGAAACCCTCACCAAAGGTTGGGAGGAAGCACGCCGCCAAATTGAAAAGCTGGCGGACCTGGGCATTGATTTAAAGGCAGTCACTCAACAATTGCAAGATGATGGTGTCGTGGCATTTGCAAAACCCTTTGATGCGTTAATGCAAAGCATCGCCGAAAAGCGCGAGCGCCTTACCGGCGCATAGCGCAGAGCGCCGTGGGCATGGCACAGAAGGCCAAGAGCATAGAGGAGCTATCCTGATTTTGTTCGCTAAATTCTTCGAGCTCTGCCCGGCACGCTATGCCCCATGCATGTAAATGTGCAAGCTGCTATATTTAGTTAAAGAAATTCCGAATTCCATAAAATGCAGGGATGATGAATGACAACACAGGATGAACTAAAAAAAAAGGCGGCTATACATGCGGTGGACTTCATTGAATCCGATATGGTCATAGGGCTTGGCACTGGCAGTACCGCCAATTTTGCCATCACAGAGATTGCTCAAAGATTAAAAGCCGGAGATCTGAGCAACATCGTCGGGATCCCAAGCTCGGAGCGAACCGAAAAACTGGCCCGCGAACTGAAGATTCCGCTGGTTGATTTTGAAGCCCATCCCACCATCGACCTGACAATAGATGGGGCTGACGAAGTCGACTCTGATCTGAATGTGATCAAGGGAGGCGGCGGGGCCCTTTTGCGTGAAAAAATAGTTGCCCAGGCTAGCCGGCGCAATATCATTATAGTCGACGAAAGCAAACTTTCCACCTTATTGGGTACCAAGTGGGCCCTGCCCATCGAGGTGGTGCCATTCGCCCGCAGAACAGAACAGATTTTTCTCGAATCCATCGGCGGATCGGTTACTCAGCGCGTTGACGAAGATGAGTCGTCCTTCCTTACAGATCAGGAAAATTTCATACTGGACGCATATTTTGGACCCATCTCCAATCCCGGCGATCTGGCATCCCGGTTAGACACACGAGCGGGAATCGTCGAACACGGACTGTTCTTAGGACTGGTAACCGATGTTATCGTTGCTGCCAAAGAAGACATCCGCCATTTAAGACGCAATGAGGAGAACCCGTGAACGAAGATCCGGTCAGGTCATCGATGAGCCCTCGCAGGTCCTTTTTTGGTATCCTTTTACGCATAACAGCCGGCTTTCTGATTGGATTAAATCCGGCCGCCTCTCTTATTCGCAGGGCATACGCCCAAACAAAGCGAATTATCCTGCCCAAAGGCACCAAAATGACCAGCCTGGTCGATAAGAACCCCGCCGATCTGGATACGCGAAATCTGGAAGTAATTCCCCTGACGCAATTTGAGACCATGGGGTTGACGGATCACAAGACAGATCTGGATACTTGGCGGTTGACGGTAACCGGTGAAGTCAATAAACCGTTGAAGTTAACCTATGACCAGGTTCTTGAACTGCCGTCCATAGAAAGGAATGTTATCTTGATTTGTCCGGGGTTTTTTACTAATCACGGAAAGTGGAAAGGCCTCTCCATTTTAGAGTTGTTTAAGCTGGCAGACGCTGAATCCGGAATAACCCATGTCACCTTTCGGGGACCTCCGGGACGCTATCAAAAGACGGAAAGATTTCCGATAGCAGAAGTAGCGGCCAATAAAATATTTTTGGCCTACCGGGTCAACGGACAGGCTTTGCCGCCCAAACACGGATTCCCCCTGCGCGTGGTAGCCGAAGATCATTATGGTTCGGAATGGGTCAAATACGTCCATGAAGTTGAAGCATTCAAAGTAGAAGGCTGAAAAGAAAGTCAACGATGAAATAGGATTTATTTAAGCTTTAGCAAAAAGGAAGCAATCATGGATAGAACGGACTTCAGGAAAAAAATTTCGGTTGGAGGTCAAAATTATCATTTCTATGATATTAACGGTCTTGAAGAAATGGGGATCGCAACCATCGCGAAACTGCCGTATACAATTAAAATCCTGGTTGAAAACCTTTTGCGCAAGATGGATGGTCATGCTGTCAGAGAAGAAGATCTGCTCAATATCGCAAATTGGAAAAAACGCTATGCCGCACCCCAGGAAATTCCCTACCACCCCGCCCGGGTCCTGATGCAGGATTTTACAGGCGTCCCGGCGGTGGTGGATCTTGCGGCCATGCGCGATGCGGTCAAAGATCTGGGCGGAGACCCTACTAAAATCAATCCCCTGGTACCGGTTGATTTGATCGTCGATCATTCCGTGCAGGTGGATTATTTTGGTTCTGCGGATGCGCTATCCAAAAACGTTGCCAAAGAGTATGAACGCAACTCCGAACGCTACGAGCTGCTTAAATGGGCCCAGAAAAATTTTAATAATTTCAGTGTCGTGCCGCCTAATTCCGGAATTTGCCACCAGGTTAACCTCGAATATCTGGGGCGGGTCATCATCACCGAAAATGATGCCGGCCTCTTGACGGCTTATCCGGATACGCTGGTCGGCACCGATTCACATACCACCATGATCAACGGTATCGGTGTTATGGGGTGGGGCGTCGGCGGCATTGAAGCCGAAGCGGTCATGCTCGGGCAACCATATTACATGTCGATTCCCGAGGTCATCGGCGTGAAAATGGTGGGCGAATTACCGGAAGGTGTCACGGCCACCGACCTGGTGCTGGCCGTTACCGAAATGCTCAGAAACCATGGGGTGGTTGAAAAATTCGTCGAATATTTCGGACCCGGCATGAAAAACCTGACCCTCCCCGACCGGGCCACCGTCTCCAACATGACACCCGAATACGGCGCCACCCTGGGGTTTTTCCCGGTAGATGAAAAAACCATTGATTATCTGGTGATGACCAACCGGGAACAGCAGGCTGAAATCGTTGAACGCTGTTCCAAAGCAATGGGTCTCTTTTACTCCGGCAACGAAGATCCCGAATATACCGAAGTGCTTGAAATGGATTTGACCCGGGTGGTCCCGGCAGTGGCCGGGCCGGCCAGGCCCCAGGACCGAATCCGCCTCACGGATTTAAAAAGCAGCTTTGCCACCATCCTCGGATGCGAATATGAGCGCGATACTGATGTAACCCATATCTCCAAGTATCACGATGAATCCGGAAGCCGCACCACCAGACAGCAGGACTGCTCCCCCAAAAAGAAGGTTTGCGAACTTGTTTACAATGGAGAGAAGATCAGACTCTGCGACGGCAGCATCGTGATCGCTGCCATCACCTCATGCACCAATACATCGAATCCGTTTGTCCTGCTGGGGGCTGCGCTGGTCGCCAAAAATGCTGTTGCAAAAGGCCTGGAGGTGCCGGCCTTTGTAAAGACATCCCTGGCCCCCGGTTCAAAAGTTGTCCTCGATTACCTTAAAGATGCCAAGCTGTTGCCCTACCTCGAAAAATTGGGATTTCATCTGGCGGCCTTTGGCTGCACCACCTGTATCGGCAACAGCGGACCGCTGCCGCCGGAAATCGACAAGGTCATCACGAAAAATGACCTGACAGTCGCAGCAGTGCTTTCAGGAAACCGCAATTTCGAAGCCCGGATCCATCAACGCATCAAGGCCAATTTTCTGGCCTCCCCCATGCTGGTGGTCGCTTTCGCCCTGGCCGGCAGAATTGATATTGACCTGACAACCGAACCCGTTGGAAAGGGTCCGGACGATGAACCGGTTTATCTAAAAGATATCTGGCCGAGCGACAAAGAAATCGAAGACCTTGTCCGCCAGCATGTCAAACCGCAATTTTTTAAGTCAGAATATGAGCAAATATTTGACGGCGACGAATTCTGGCAAAAACTTAAAGTTTCGGAAAGCACCACTTTTAATTGGGATGAAAAATCCACCTACATCAAAAAGCCGCCCTATTTTGACGGGTTTTCCTTACAAGTGACCAAACCGGTTAATGTCAACGACGCGAACGTATTGCTGCTTCTGGGCGATTCAGTTACCACCGACCACATTTCGCCGGCCGGCGCCATTCCCGAAGCCTATCCGGCAGGAAAATATCTAATTGCTAAAAAGGTCGCCCCGCAGGACTTTAACTCTTACGGCTCCCGCAGAGGCAACCATGATGTTATGATGCGCGGAACCTTCGGCAACATCAGGATAAAAAACAAAATGGTCGGAGAAAAGGAAGGCAGCTACACCATTAAACATCCTGAAGGCGGCGAAATGTTCGTCTATGATGCTGCGGTTGAATATCAGGCGCAAAACATACCGCTGGTCGTCCTGGGCGGCAAGGAATACGGCACGGGGTCTTCCAGAGATTGGGCGGCTAAAGGAACCAGCCTGCTTGGCATCAAGGCCGTCATCACCCAATCCTACGAAAGGATTCACCGCAGCAACCTGGTGGGCATGGGTGCGCTGCCGCTGGTGTTCAAAGAGGGTGAAAGCTGGGAAAGTCTTGGACTGGATGGCTCCGAAGCATTTTTTATCAGCGGCGTCGAAGATATGACGCCGCGCAAAGTTCTGCAGGTTAAGGCCCTCAAAGCGGACGGTCGAGAGATAAACTTTGAGACCATCGCCCGCCTGGACACGGATATCGATGTCGACTATTTCGAAAATGGGGGAATACTGCCATACGTGTTGCGGAAAATGTTAAAGGAACTATATGATGGCAAACAAAGGAATAATAGAAAAAAATGCTGATGGTTCCCTGAATGTACCTGATAATCCGACTATCCCCTTTATCGAGGGCGATGGCATCGGTCCGGATATATGGCGGGCCGCCCGCCTGGTCATGGACAATGCCGTTGAAAAAGCATTCAGCGGTCAGCGACAGATCGACTGGCTTGAAGTGTTGGCCGGGGAAAAAAGTTTTCGAACAACAGGCACCTGGCTTCCCGACGAAACTCTGGCAAAAATAGAAACCCATGTAGTCGCCATTAAAGGTCCCATGACCACACCGGTCGGCAAGGGAATCCGAAGCCTTAATGTCGCGATTCGGCAAAAATTGGATCTTTACACATGTGTGCGCCCGGTAAAATACATTGACCCGGTGCCAAGCCCCATGAGGCATCCCGAAAAAATTGACATGGTGGTGTTCCGGGAAAACATGGAAGATCTGTATGCCGGTATCGAATATCAGGCCGGCAGCCCAGAAGCCGGTAAACTCCGAAATTTTTTAAATGAAGAGATGGGCACCCTGCTTCCGGAAGATTCCGGTCTGGGGATCAAAACCATCAGCGAAAAGAATACCAAACGCCTGGTAACAAACGCCATTGCCTATGCCATTGAAAACAGTTGTGCTACCGTCACGTTAATGCATAAGGGCAACATCATGAAATTCACCGAAGGCGCCTTTGCAAAGTGGGGCTACGAAGTCGCCCGGGAAAAATTCCGTAACCAGACCTTCACGGAAAAAGAACTCTATGACGACTATCGCGGCAACTTCCCCGCTGGAAAAGTCTTAATCAAGGACCGCATTGCGGATATGCTGTTTCAACAGGTTCTGCTCCGCCCCGCTGAATATCAGGTAATCGCAACACCCAACTTGAACGGTGACTACATTTCGGATGCATTGGCCGCCCAGGTGGGCGGGCTGGGAATGGCGCCGGGTGCAAACATCGGTGACCACTGCGCTGTTTTCGAAGCTACCCATGGAACCGCGCCTAAATATGCAGGACAGGACAAAGTCAACCCGAGCTCCTTAATCCTTTCGGGGGCAATGATGCTTGATTACATCGGATGGAAAGAGGCCTCCGGTTTGATCCGGCATGCGCTTCAGGCCGCCATTAAGGCCGGAACTGTAACCTATGACCTGGCACGCCAGATGGACGGGACGACTGAGGTCAAGTGCTCCGAGTTCGCCCAAGCTATCGTGGAGCATATGGGATAGATCGATACCGGTCGCTGGATTCTGGTCTCAGGTTACTCGATGGAGGGACAAAAAAACGAACATCGAACATCAAACGTCCAACATCGAACGTTGAAATGAAAAAATGAAGGAACAGACACAACCATTCAAGATTTGACATCGGGTTTATGAAAGCAAATTGAATTGCGGAGCGGAGCGACATCATTATTCGATGTTCGACGTTGGACGTTCGATGTTGGACGTTCATCTTCAAAAACTAACTGTAAGGGACGCATCCTGCAAACGACTGAGCATTTAAAAGCCTGGAGATACTAAGATGGAAACCTACTACAAGCCGGAGGATCTGCCGAAGTTCGAGGAAATCGGAAAAGAGGCGCCCGAATTAGCTAAAAAGTTTTTTGAATATTATGCGGCTGTTTTTGCCGAGGGGGAGCTCACTGAAAGAGAAAAAGCGCTGATTGCCTTGGCCGTTGCACACACCGTCCAGTGCCCTTATTGCATCGACGCCTATACCCAGGCCTGCCTGGAAAAAGGCTCGAACTTGGCGGAAATGACGGAAGCGGTTCATGTCGTTACCGCTATTCGTGGCGGGGCATCCCTGGTGCACGGAGTTCAGATGCGCAATATCGCACAAAAATTGTCCATGTAAAATTCGACTGATAACAGATAACTTCCATCTGGGATAAGATCATGGAGATTTAATGTTGGATAGTAAATTATCCTCTGAATCTATAGATGAAAACAAAGATGCGGCCATCAATGTCCTGCCGTTCAACGCAACCCTGGCGCAGCATGATCTCAAGTTAGTCCGCGCTAACACCCATACCCTGCAGATTAACCTGGGTTTTCTTTGCAATCAGGTGTGCCGGCACTGCCACCTGAGCGCCGGACCCGGCCGTAAAGAAAACATGAATGCCAAAACAGTTGATGCGGTTATCGCCTATGCCGCCCGAAGTAATTTTGAGACCATCGACATAACCGGCGGAGCGCCGGAGCTCAATTTGCATTTGCCCCGTTTAATAGAAGATATCTCGCCGCATGCCGCCAGGATTATGTTAAGATCCAACCTCTCGGCAATGAAAGACAAACTACCTGATCTGGTGGATTTGCTGCAACATCACCGCGTGGCAATCGTGGCTTCCTTTCCTTCGGTCAACATCGCCCAAACCGATTCCCAGCGGGGTGAAGGAATATTTCAAGAAAGTGTGGCGGTGCTAAAACAGTTAAATAAAATAGGGTATGGCTCCCGTAAATCGGACCTGGTCCTCAATCTTGTATCCAACCCCACCGGTGCCTATCTTCCACCAACCCAGGAACAGGCTGAGAAAAGGTTTCATCAGATCCTGGAGAGCAGATGGGGGGTGGTATTTAATAATCTTTATAACTTTGCCAATGTACCCTTGGGTAGATTCCGTGATTGGCTGATAAAATCCAACAATTTTGAACAATACCTGTCGAAACTCTCATCCAATTTTAACGCCTGTGCGGTTGAGGGAGTCATGTGCCGGTCACTGGTATCGGTTGCGTGGAATGGGTATCTGTACGATTGCGATTTTAACCTTGCCAGGGGACTTTTTATGGGCGGCAGTAAAATCCATGTGTCTGAGATGGATGGCACCCCAAGCCAGGGCAGCCTGATTGCAACTGCCGACCACTGCTACACCTGCACAGCTGGCTCCGGCTTTACATGAGGTGGTGCCATTGAAGCCTGAGTTCCAGGTTTAGCCATCACCATCTTCGTCCGACAAAACATACCCTGTAAATTTCATAAAGGAGGTAACACTAAGGGGCATTTTCCTAATGTCTCTATTTTAGAGTTGACACCCGTTTGCTGCTTGCATAAAATGGCAGCGTCCCGAGCGAGCGTGTGGAGAGAGCCCTGAATCCTTCAAAGACCTAATTTTGTCTTTTGCAGTAAGCAGTGACACCGGACTGAAAACTGGATAAAAAACTGCATAACGGGTAACAGAAAAAATATGACCACTAATTTAAACGAGCGAATGGTTAAGATAATCCTACCCAATATTCTGGGTTATGAGCGTATTGCCATGGCTTCTTCGGCCTCTTTGGCTAAAATGTTCGGTTTTTCTCCTGAGCGAATCGAAGATTTGAAGACGGTTGTAGCAGAAGCTGCCATCAATGCAATGCAGCATGGCAATAAGGGCCGCAAGGACTCAGAAGTAGCTGTGACAATCCGTTTCAAAGACAATGCCATCCATGTTGCGGTAACAGATCAGGGGGACGGAATCGCAGAGGTTCTTCCCAAACCCGATATAAACCGGATTATGAATAAGCAGGACCCTCCGGTCGGGTTTGGTGTTTTTTTAATTCAGGAACTGGCTGACGGGGTTGAATTCAACATAGACACCGACAACGGTCATTGTGTCAACATTGTTGTCAAAAAAGAATCCAATCAGGTAGAAGATGCAGCACGAAAATGAAATAAAGCTTGAAAAACAGGGGGATGTAACGATTATGGATATCAAAGGTGATATCACTGCATTTTCCGATCCCTTTTTAAACAACGCCTATCAGGAAATCAACAATCAGGGCACCCGCAAGATTATATTGAAAAGTAATAAAGAGGCTTACATCAACAGCGGCGGTATTGCATTGCTCATTCAGCTTCTGGCCCAGATTAAAAGGAACAATCAACGGGTTGTGATAGCCGGCATCTCTGACCATTTTAAGAAAATTTTTAATATGGTGGGTATCACCAAATTTGCTCCCATCTACGATACCGAAGAAGCGGCATTGCAGATTTTGGCCGCCGAAACGGATTAGAACTGGGTCCCTTCCCGAAAAATTAAGAACAAAGCCGTCCCCGACTAATAGCGGTATAAAAACGCTACCACCAGAAGCATTCAGAAGCACCCCTATTTCTTTTTCACTTTTGTGCCGCGCCCGGCATATCTCTTCTGGGCGGAGAGAACAGCCTTGCGCATGCGCACGGAACGCGGCGTTACCTCCACCAGTTCGTCATCCCGGATAAAGCTGATGGTCTGCTCCAGGGTAATCGGTTTGATGGGTGATAAAATGACGTTATCGTCTTTGCCGGACGCCCGCATGTTGGTCAGTTTTTTTTCTTTACAGGGGTTCACATTGATATCCTGCCCCCGGTTGTGTTC
>JBATKU010000360.1:0-2146 GCA_049669725.1 Desulfobacterales bacterium | reverse complement strand
GGATCATCTGCGCCCGCTGGTCGCGAAGACGACCCGGCTGTTCGGCGATCCCATCGCCATTGTCCGCGACATGGGCCAGGGTGGCGCCAGCGCGGTTGCCGCGTTGCGCGAGCAGGGCATCGTCGATCTGATCTGCCACTATCATTTCCTGGCGGCGGTCGGAAAGAAGCTCTTCGAGCAGCCCTATGGACTACTGCGTAAGCTGTTGAAGTCCAGCAAAGTACGGACCGATCTGCGGGCGCTGCTGCGGGATCTACGCACCTACTCCACCACAAGCCCCCAGGAGGGGCGCTTCGGCAAGGGCGTGGTCCGCGAGGAGCTGTTGGCCCTGGTGCTGTGGATCCTCGAGGGCGACGGCACCAAGGACCTGCTCTATCCGTTTGCCCTGGTGCATCTGGAATTCTTCCAGCGTTGCCGAGAGGCGCTGCAACGTGCCCAATGCTGGGTGCAGGGCGCACGGACGCTGCCCGAGCGGCGCGCGGTCGATCACCTTGCCACCCTCATTCGCCGTTTCGATCAGGACCACCGCTTCACCACCGCCGTCACCCGACTGGAGGAGGGATGGCAGGCCTTCTGCGAGCTGCGAGAGGTGCTGCAACTGTCCAACGCCGAATTGCCTCGGGCCGATGTGCGTGCGCACCAGAGAGAGCTCGCGCCCCTGGAGGCGCGCCGGATGCGCGAGATCGAGGCGGCGCTGCGCGATTACCGCTCAGAGCTGGCCGAACGGATCGCCTCCTCGCAGAGCCCGGGCGCCGGATCGACATCACCGAGCGTTATCGTTGTGAAATATCTCGATCGTTACGGGGACCGTCTGTTCGGCCACCCGACCCGGCGCGACGAGGAGGGAAAAATTGTGGCCATCGTCGAGCGCACCAACAACGTACCCGAGCACTTCTTCGGTCACGAGAAACAGCACCTGCGCCGCCGATTAGGGCGAGCCAATCTGGGACGCGATCTGGAGGACCAGCCGGCCCAGGCCGCCTTGGTTGCCAACCTGCGCCACCCCGATTATGTACGTGTGCTCTGCGGCTCCCTGGATTATCTTCCAACGGCGTTTGCCGAGCTCGACGAGGAGGCGCTCGAACAGACCACGCCCCTGTCGAGAAGCAATCGAGATTCCAAACTGCAGCAGCGTATCCGGGTACTCAAGGACCAAGGCCGGCCCCTGCGCGAAATCAGCCGCGCGCTGAAGGTCTCACGCAACACGGTGCGCCGGGTGCTGCGCGAACGCGAGCAGCCCAAAGCGCCGGCGGACGATCCCCGCATCCAGGTCATCGCCGAGCTGTTGCCGGACCTCTACCGCGACTGCAAGGGCAACGCGGTGCGCCTCCAGGAGATCCTCAAGGACAAGCATGGGATCGATATTGCCTACAGCACGCTTACCCGCCTGATTCGCGAGCACACGGATCTGCGCGCGCCGAAAAAGCGCAGCGGCACTTACCACTTCGGCCCCGGGGAGGAGATGCAACACGACACCTCGCCCCATCGGGTGACGCTCGGGGGCAAGGCGGTGAAGACCCAGTGTGCCAGCCTGATACTGGCCTACAGCCGGATGCTGTTCGTCCAGTACCACCCCCGCTTCACCCGTTTCGAGGCCAAGGCATTTCTCACCGAGGCGCTGCAGTTCTTCGATGGGGCCTGTCCGCGCTGCGTTATCGACAACACCAGCGTGATCCTCGCCGGCGGCTCCGGCGCCAATGCCCTGATCGCCCCGGAGACGGAAGCCTTCGGCAAGCTGTTCGGGTTCGCGTTCATGGCTCATGCCATCGGGCACTCCGACCGCAAAGGTCGGGTCGAGCGGCCCTTTTCCTTTGTCGAGAACAATTTCCTCGCCGGGCGCACCTTTGCCGACTGGACCGACCTCAACGCCAGGGCCCGTGCCTGGTGCGAGGAGGTCGCCAACGCCAAGGTAAAACGGATCCTGGGCATGAGTCCGCAGGCGGCCTATGCGATGGAAAAGGCGTACTTGCTACCGCTGCCCGCCTATATCCCCCCGGTGACCGAGATCCACTACCGGGTGGTGGACTGCTACGGCTTCGTGCACTTGGACACGAACCGCTACTCGGTCCCGGAGCGCTTGGTCGGAAAGAAGGTGGCGGTGCACAAACGCCTGGAACAGGTCTTGGTTTTTTGTGCCCAGCAGCAG
>JBATKU010000359.1:0-5210 GCA_049669725.1 Desulfobacterales bacterium | reverse complement strand
CGGTATTCTTTTCTTTATTTTATAACCAAGAGCGTTCCATGTAGACCGGCCCTCTTTATTGTTAGACCTAACATTTAATTCAACTATCCTGACGCCTCGGTTATTGAATTCATCCAACACATATTTTTCCAGCTTTCTTAATATCCCTTTCCCTCTGGAATCAGGCTCAACATAAGCATCCGTTATAAAACCTCTTTTCGAACTCAACAATTTTGATGAAATTGTCCCGATTATCTTGTTCCTAAATGTAGCTTTATAAATAAAGTAATTTTTCCTTTTTAATCTAATTTCCACATAATTTATTAGCGTTTCCTTTTTTCTTGAATTATCTGGTCTTTTCCAAACATGAGAATACAATTTAGAATACATTTCTGCGATTCTAACAACATCCTGTTTTGTAACCATATCTATGACCATTTAAGACCTTGTATTAATCTTTTTTATATAGGCTTAGCCACCTTTTAGCATCGGCATTATTTGTTTTCATATTTTTGCTTTATAGGGTAAAAGTGTCCCGCTTACCGAGTCATTATATACTTGTCAAAATTACTCTTGTTCAAGATATGTTGGGAAACAAACTTTCCTTTATAAAATACACTGTATATGGTGTGCGGTATAAAATGGTTTTGTGCCAGCTCTTTGCTTTCTAATTTTAATACTCTCAGTGGAATTTCTTTCTCTCTTGCCACCCTAACAAGCTCAGTACTTGCATAGTATTCCGTAAAAGGACAGGCGTTAGTGTAAAAAACAGCTAAGCCATTTTTATTGTCACACTCTGCTTTCTTTGCACAATCTCTAAATTTCGGTATACTGGCAACTGGATTGAATTTCTTGTACCACAATTCAAAATAGGGCTCTGCTGTATCGCTAAGTTCAAATCCTTGCTTTTGAAAAAACTTTTTCTCCGACATGAATGGTTTTTTTTGCTTGCCTACCACTACAACGATCCCGTCTTTATTTTTAGAGTCATCAACACATTTTAGATACAATTCTTTGCCGTACCCTTTTCCTTTATATCGCCCTGAAACCCAAAAGCAGTTAATAAGCATATAGTTAGGTGCGTCAACAGGAACCCATGCATTTTCAGCGGGTACATACTCGATAAATACCTTTCCCCGCACATCAAATTTTTTAAAGACATACCCATCTTTAAATTGGTTTCTTAGCCACTGTTTTTTGGCTTCATATCCCTTTTGGCATTTTTTATCAGAAATGGCGCAACATATGTGCTCTTCGCTAATGTTATTATCTGTGATTTGAACGATTTTTATTTCCCCGAAGTCCATTATTTCAGTGTATGGCCTAATATTAATTAAGTGGAATCTAAAATATTCAATTTCGTAGAGTAATGATTTATTGAGAGTAACCACGGTTCGGGCAGCGTTGTGATATCCAAAGAATCTGAACGAAATTTGGTGCGATTTCGGAGCCGGAGTTCGCCATAAACCAAACTTGGGTAAAAATACATGATTCAAATGGATATCACAAGCGGTTTTGTGAAATGGTCTGTTAAAGTTCGATACGGATGGCGTTGCGGGTGGAAATGCATAAAGGGCCACCCTGGAGACAACCGGCAGGGCGGTCTGCAACGAGTGGCAACCGTCGATGGGCTCACGTTCCGCAGAAGGTTCGGTAGGGCTGCGCCGAAGGGGGCGGTGGCAGGTGATAGCCAGCCTGTTCCGGTGGATCCTGAAAGGGTTGGGACAGAAAAGCCAGCAGCTTTTCCATGACCGTAAAGTCGGCCCGCTCTACGGCCGCCTCCAAGGCCTCTTCCACACGATGGTTGCGGGGGATGACCGCCGGGTTGTGGGTGCGCATGAGCCGGCGGGCTGCCTCCCAGGAATCGGATTGCCGTTTTAGCCGGGCCTGCCAGTGTTCGAACCACTGCTTAAAATCCGGGGCCCGGAACACAGAGGCTTCCGGCAAGGAACCGGATGATAGGTCGCGAAAGGTGTTGGTAAAATCCGCCCCGTGTCGGTGCATGTAAACAAGCAGGTCCTCCACCAGGGCGCCGTCATCCGCTTCCTGGTTCAACAGTCCCAGTTTGGCCCGCATGCCCGCCAGCCAGTAATCATGGAAAGTGTCTAAAAATCCAGAGATTGCCTCGTTTGCCATCGATACAGCCTCTTGCGGATCCTCGTGAATTAGCGGCAGCAGCGTCTCCGCAAACCGGGATAGATTCCACTGGGCGATCTGCGGCTGCCGACCGTAAGCGTATCGACCGTTGTGATCGATGGAACTGAAGACGGTATTCTGATCGTAGGCGTCCATGAACGCACAAGGACCGTAATCGATGGTTTCACCGCAAAGGGCCATGTTGTCTGTGTTCATGACGCCGTGGATAAAGCCAACCATCAGCCAGCGGGCCATCAGGGAGGCCTGCCGCTCCATGACGGCCCCAAGCAGGGCAAGATACGGATTCCCATCCGTGGCCAGATCAGGAAAGTGGCGACGGATGGTGTAATCGGCCAGCGTCCGGATCTCGTTGGGTTTGCCCCTTGCTGCCGCATACTCGAAAGTGCCCACGCGGATGTGGCTGGCCGCCGTGCGGGTGAGAATCGCCCCCTGCAGGGCGGTTTCACGGAACACCGGTTCACCCGTGGTCACCACCGCAAGGCTGCGGGTCGTCGGTATGTCCAGGGCGTGCAGGGCCTCGCTGATGATGTATTCCCGAAGCATCGGCCCCAGGGCCGCCCGCCCGTCCCCCTGCCGCGAAAACGGGGTTTTGCCGGACCCTTTGTACTGGATGTCGAAGCGCTCACCTTTCGGTGTCACTTGCTCGCCCAGCAATATTACCCGCCCATCGCCCAGCATGGTGAAAGAACCGAATTGATGCCCCGCATAGGCCTGAGCGAGAGGCTCGGCTCCCTCGGGGATCCTGTTGCCCGAGAAAACGGCGTCGCCCTCGTCGCCCTTTAGGGCATCCGGGTTCAGCCCCAAAAACTTCGCCAGCGCTGCGTTGAAAATCACGAGTTTCGGCGTGCGCACCGGTACTGGATTCAGCCGGACATAGAAAGCCTCCGGCAACCGTGCGTAGCTGTTGTCGAATTTCCACCCGGCGCCCGGGCGGTTTTGTCTGTTGCTGGGCGTCATAGAATCCTCTTGCCTCTCAAATGAAGTGTATTACAACAAAACATTGGGCTGGAATACCCCGAGGTCAAGAGGAAGCAGGTACAAAATGACGCCTGTTGCCAGAAATTCAGGCGATATACAAGCCTTTAGCAGAAACTCTTTATGTAAGAATAGGGGATTCCAAAGTCCTTACAGCCATGTTTTTGCCCCTGAAAAGTTTTCCCTAAGATTGAAAAACAAATATAATTCACAATTCAAGCTTGACCCTCTATTTTCAATCCTATTTTCTATGTCGGCGCTCCATCATCTATTGTTGATTCAACACCTGAAGCGATACGTCGTGCATCACTTCAACCAAATATAATGGCAAGGACAACAATTTGTAGTTAACCGTTTGAACTTGTTTTTTTTGTCTGGCCCGGTAGCTTAAATCCTGAACGCTTGACGGATTTAAGTCAAAGCGGCAGGTTAATGTGGCCTTTTTATCTATGGCAAATTGCTGCAAGGATTTTATGGTACCGCTTTTTCCCGCTTTGACTTCGATGGGAACAATTGTTTTGCCCGTAGATGTGACAAAATCAACCTCGGCATTGCCGGTTTTACCCTCTCTTAACCAATAGAAAAGGTCGGGAGGCTCGAGTCCCTCGAATCGATAGGCCAGATGTTGCGCAATAAACTGTTCAGCAAGAGCACCCTCGTTTAACAGCGTGCGCTCGTCCAATGCTGATATGTGTGACCACTCCAATCCATTGAGATAATTTAGCAAGCCGATGTCCAGAAAATAAAGTTTGTAGATTTTCTCGTTGATTCCGGATTTTATGGGTATGCCGGAGCAACTGCTGTGATAGGTGGGAAGAAGCAATCGCGCCTTGGTCAATAATTCAATGGCCTGTTTGAGATCCTTGGCCCTGTCTTCCCGAGAAATATTGGCATATTTAACTTTTTCCCCTACGATCCTCGTAATAGCATTGAATACGGTGTGTATTCGGCTCAGGGTTGGTTCACGGCTGTATTTTGCGAAATCGTCTTGATAGGTTTGAATGATGGAGCGATGAACGTCTCGGGTGTTTAACAAACTACTGCTTTCGCAGAAAGCGAGGATGCTTTCGGGCATGCCTCCGATATATAGGTATTGCCGCTGCCTTTGCAGCAGTTTTTCATGCGCTGTTTGGGGCAGCGGCCGGTTTAATTGAAAGCTTTTTACGTAAGAAAGCAGCATGTCGTCTCCCATCGCCAGCAGAAATTCCTCAAAGGTCATGGGGCCCAGGTGGAGGTATTCGACCCGGCCCACCGGCATCGAAAAGTCGTGCTTTGCAAGAACAAATTCCAACAAGGAGCCGGCTGCCACTACCGGCAACTGCGGCATTTCTTCATGAAAATAGCGCAGTGCGGCAATGGCATAGGGTGTGCTTTGAATCTCGTCAAGGAACAGCAGGGTGTTTTCCTGGCGCAGGCTTGTACGGGCCAGTAGTTCCAGTTCAGGAATGATTATGTCGAGGTCATTGGTCCCGAAGATGCCATTGAGATTCCCGTGTTTCTCAAGGTTGATCTCGGCCAATTTCAAACCTTGCAATCGGGCAAAATTTTGTACCAGGGTGGATTTGCCTACTTGTCTGGCGCCGCGAATGACAAGGGGCTTTCTTCGCGGTTTTTGCAACCAACGAGTTAATTGATTTTCCATGGATCGCTTCATAGCGTCAACTCTTTAAGTCTCTTGGACCAGATAATCTAAAATACACCCCTATTTTATCATTTGTCAAGATAAAATAGGGGTGTATTGATTGGCTGCCGATTTTACTGCAACGGTTTCTCCGGCGGATATCCTATTAAATGTCAACTTTAGAATTTTAGAATAATGTTCTTTTTACCCTCAAAAAGCTCGATATCGGCAAAAAAATTTTCATTTTTTGTTAATTAATGGTGAAAGCGGCGGAATCGGACACAAAACAGCATCGACAATGGCTCTACCGTTATTAATTTTCAGATAGTGGTGGGGGTTGGAAATAAGAGGCATGAAAAAGGGATTAAGAATTCCTCTTAACCCCCTGATATTATTTTGGTAGTCCCAGCGGGGTTCGAACCCGCGTTACCGGCGTGAGAGGCCGGCGTCCTAAACCACTAGACGATGGGACCATATG